>NZ_JAVBXR010000095.1 GCF_030824455.1 Desulfobulbus sp. | reverse complement strand
CCGTGTTCCCCGGCGTTGACTGCGCGGCAATGGAGCCGCCGTGGGCGCGAACAATGCCGTACGACACCGGCAGGCCCAGCCCGGTGCCTTCCACCGCCGATTTGGTGGTGAAAAAGGGTTCAAAAATCCGTTCCAGGTTGTTCGGGGCAATGCCGGAACCGGTGTCTTTTACGCTGATCACGACCTCCTCGCCGCGCAACTCGGTGCGGAGGGTCAGGGTTCCGCCGCCGGCGGCCATGGCGTCGCTGGCGTTAATGATCAGGTTGATGAATACCTGGCGAATCTGATCCTCCACCGCACACAGCCGGTCGACCCGCTGATCGTATTCGCAAACCACCGCTATTTTTTTCTTGGTCAGGAGGTTGTGATGCAGCGCCAGGATCTCTTCCAGGATCCGGTGCGGATCGAATTCGGTTTTCCGACCGCTTGAGGGACGGTTGAACTGCTGCAGGTCGCGAATCAGCTTGCGCATGCGATCACACTCGTTTTCCGCCAGGTTAAGCAGTTTGCCGTCCTCCGGGTTGAGCCCGGCGCGCTGTTGCACGTCGCGCAGGGCAAAGCGAATTCCCAAGAGCGGGTTGCCAAACTCGTGGGCAATGGACGCGGCCAACTTGCCGATGGCCTCCATTTTCTGGGCATGATGCAACTGCTCGATCAGCTGCTGTTCCCTGGTGATGTCGCGCCCCATGGCCACGACGTTGGTCAACCGCCCGCGCCGATCAAGGATGGGAAAGATGGCGGCCTCAAGGGTAATGCGACGGCCCTCGGTGTTGTTGCTGATAAAGTTCCCAATCCAGGTTTCGCCGCTGTGGACCTTGGCCCGCACCTGCTCAAGCTGTTGGTCCACGCTCAGGGTGGGAAAGCTGTCCAAGGCCCTGCGCCCCATCAGATCGCTGGCGGCAACGCCCATGATCTGCTCGAAGCTGGCGTTGACGTACTCAATCAGGCCTTCTGCGGAAACAATCACGATCAGGGCCGGAGCCTGACGGACAATCTTGGCAAACAGCTGCTTTTCTTGCTCAAGTTTCTGTTGCCGGCTGATGTCGGCGAAAAAGACAATGGCCCCGGCGCATTGGTCGTGTTCCAACACCGGATAGGAACGGAGGGCGATCAGCACGGTCGAACCGTCGCGGCGCACGAGCGGCATCTCATCGCTCAACAGCACCTTGCGCAACGCCATGGTCTCCCGAACCTGCCCGCACAGCGGGCAGTCGATCGCCTGGCCCCCCTCGTCGCAGGCCAGTTGGGTCAGCAGATCGCGTCCAACAAGCTCGGCCGAATTCGCGATCAAAAAATGGTCGCAGCCGGCCCGGTTGATGAATGTGCAGCGTCCCTCCGCGTCAACGCCAAAAACCGCTTCTTCGGTGGCGTCAAAAAACAGGCGCAACCGCTGTTCCTGAACGCGCAATTCGCAAAAGGCCTGGTAGCCGCTCTGACAGAGGGCGGACAGCGACACGCTAACCTGATCCAGTTCATCGGCATGACGAGAATCCGGACGCTCCAGTCGGAACGGCGGCGGCTCCTGGCGCTGGATGTCAACGGTCTGGACATAGTCCGCCAACCGTTCCAGATGGACGGCGATATTCTTCTTAAAAGACAGGAGGATAAAGCCGGCGACCAAAAAGGTCTTTACCGTGTTGCTTGCCAGCAGGACCAGAACCCGGCGGAGCAGACGACGATAGATGCCCTCCAAAGAGGCAACGAGGTGCAATGTGCCGATTTCTTCGGAGCCGCCCCGCACTTGATGCATCAAGGGAAAAGAATGGGAAAGGATGTTGCGCTGCAAAGGCATGCCCTTGGCCCAGGCGACCTGCCGATCCATTTCCACCGCCGCGTAGATGATGTCCTGGCGCTTGATCAGACCTTCGAGCTGCAAATTCACCTGCAGCTCGTCGAGGATCCATACGCTTTCCTCCAGAGGGCGAAGGCTGGTGTCCTTGACCGTTTCAAAAAACGAATGAATGCTCCGGATATCCTGGCGGTAATCGAAGTACAGCTGCACGGTGGTGGCAACCACGGCCACCATGGTGCTGAACCAGATGACCCGAACGGTCAACCGGCCGGCCAGACTGTTTTTTTTCCAATGCGGCAACAACGGCAACCTCTCTCGAAGGGGACGGCAGTTCTCGAAAAAGATACGGCGGGATCAGGGAACAATCTCCAGCAAGGGGCCGACCCTCTGCTGGTCGGCAAGCAGCACCTGCAGGGCCTCAAGGCTTGGCAGGCGGCGGCGGGCCTCCTGCAGCACCAATTCCGGCAGGTTGTTGATCTCGCTGAGATGGGCCAGCACCAGGCAGCGCAGCCGCCCCTGGGCCAGACGTCCGGCGAACTCCAACGACTCGCCGTTGGCCAGATGCCCCCGGCTGGAAAGCACGCGCTGTTTCAACGGCAGCGGGTACGGTCCCTCCTGGAGCATGCGCACGTCGTGGTTGGCCTCCAGCACTAGGGCCTGGCACTTCTGCAGGTGATGACGGATAAGGTGGGTAATTTTGCCGGTGTCGGTGCAGTAGCCCAGGCAACTGACGCCGTTGCTGACCGTGAATCCGACCGGATCGGCGGTGTCGTGGGACACGGCAAAGGGGTGGATCAGCAGATCGTTGACCGCAAACGGCTCGCCGGTGGCGAACTCGCGCCGCACCGGAACGCGGCCGAACCGATGCTCGGCGGCCCCGTAGGTGGCGGCGTTGGCGTAGATCGGCAGATTCAGCCGTCTCGCCACCACGCCGACGCCCTTGACGTGGTCGTCGTGTTCATGGGTGACCACCAGCCCGGTGAGGGTTTCCGGGGCAATGCCTAGGCCGCTCAACCGACCGACCAATTCCTTGCAGGAAAAGCCGTTGTCGATCAGCAGACGGGTGGAGCCCGCTTCAACCAGGGTGCAGTTGCCCTTGCTGCCGCTGCCGAGAACGGAAAATCTCACGAAGGGTTGGCCGCGCCAGGGGCCCGGTCGCCGCCTTCAATCCCGGTGTGGCCAAATCCGCCGGCCCCGCGCGCGGTTTGCGACAACTCTGCAGTTACCTGCCACACCGCCCGAGCCACCGGCGCCAGCACCAATTGGGCAATGCGGTCGCCGCGCCGGATGGTGACAGCGCCCTGGCCAAGGTTAATCAGTCCCACCTTGATCTCGCCGCGATAATCGGCGTCAATCGTGCCTGGCGCGTTAATCACGGTGACGCCCTGCTTGATTGCCAAGCCGGAACGCGGCCGCACCTGAATCTCATAGCCTTCCGGGATGGCCACGGCAAAACCGCAGGGAATCAGCCCGATCTCGCCCGGCGCCAGCGTCATGGGTTCGCGAATCGCGGCGCGCACATCCATGCCGGCCGCCAATTCGGTTTCGTAGGCCGGCAACGACAACCCGTCGGCCTGCTCAGGATCGAGCCAGGAAAAAGCAACGGTTACAGCCTGCATCCTCACATCCTCAATTCAACCGGTATCGTTTCTTTCAATAAAAAAAAGCCGGTTTCCGCTCTCACGGCAACCGGCTGGTTGTTCAAAATGTCGCGACTGCAGGCAATTATTCCTCGCCCTCGGCCAAAGCGGCCTTGCGGCTGAGACGAATGCGGCCGCGGTTGTCGATGTCGATCACCTTCACCTTGATCATATCGCCTTCCTTGACCACATCGGTCACATTCTTGACCCGCTCGTTGGCCAACTCAGAGATGTGCACCATGCCGTCGGTGCCGGGGAAGATCTGGACAAAGGCTCCGAACTCCTTAATGGTGCGGACCTCGCCCTCGTAGACCTTGCCGACTTCAGGCACTGCGGTGATCTGCTGGATGCGCTTGATCAGGGCGTTGGCCATCTCGCAGCTGTTGCTGAAGATCTTGATGGTGCCGTCGTCCTCGACGTCAATCTTGGACTCGAACTCGGTGGTCATCTCGCGGATGATCTTGCCGCCGGGGCCAATGATGTCGCGGATCTTGTCCGGATGAATCTTGAGCGTCACATACTTGGGAGCATGCTCCGAAACTGCGGTGCGGGGCGTGCCGAGCGCCTCTTCCATCCGCTCCAGAATGTGGAGCCGACCTTTCTTGGCCTGGGCCAGTGCCTTGGACATGATCTCGCGGTCAACGCCGTCGATCTTGATGTCCATCTGCAGGCCGGTGATGCCGTCGCGGGTGCCGACCACCTTGAAATCCATGTCGCCGAGATGATCTTCGTCGCCCAGGATGTCGGTCAGAACCACCACCTGATCGCCTTCCTTGATCAGGCCCATGGCTACGCCGGAGACCGGGGACTTGACCGGCACGCCGGCGTCCATCAGCGCCAGACTGCCGCCGCAGACCGTGGCCATGGAAGAGGACCCGTTGGATTCGAGGACCTCGGAAACCACCCGCAGGGTATAGGGAAAGACGTCGCCGGCGGGCAGTACAGCCTCAATGCCGCGACGGGCCAGGGTGCCGTGACCGATGTCGCGACGGCTCGGACCGCTCAACCGGCGGACTTCGCCCACGCAGAAGGGCGGAAAATTGTAGTGGAGCATGAAGCGGCGGTAGACGTCGCCGCCCAGTCCTTCCAGATGCTGCTCGTCGCGCTCGCTGCCTAGGGTGCAGATCACCAGAGCCTGGGTTTCGCCGCGGGTGAACAGGGCGGAGCCGTGAGCGCGCGGCAGGATGCCGACCTCGCAGCTGATCGGCCGGACGTCCTCAAAAGAGCGGCCGTCCAGACGCATGCCCTTGCTGACAATGCGATCCCGCATCACATGTTTTTTGTACCCGCTCAACAGATCGGTGACCTCGGCTGGCTTCTCATACAACTCCGGGTCGATCTGGGTCAGTACTTCTGCTTTCAACTGGGAATACCGGCTAGAACGGGCCATTTTATCGGCAATGTTCACCACCTCGTCCATGCCGGCGGCGGCTAGGGCCTCGACCTTTTCCTTCAGGGAAACATTGACTGCAGGCGCAACCACCGTCCGTTTGATCTTGCCGGCCTCCTGCTGCAATTGGAATTGCAGATCAAGCAGCGGCTGGATGCCGGCGTGGGCGAAAAAGATCGCCTCCAGGATAAAATCCTCGTTCATTTCCCCAGCCCGGCCTTCAACCATGACCACGGCGGAGCGGGTGCCGGCGACCACCAGACTAATCTGCGATTTGGCCAACTGGCTTTTCGAGGGATTGAGCACATACTCGCCGTCGACGTAGCCGACCCGCGCTGCGGCGACTGGGCCGGCAAAGGGGATGTCGGACAGCATCAGGGCCATGGAAGCCCCGTTCATAGCCAAGACGTCCGGATCAAACTCCTGGTCTGCGGAAAACACGGTGGCAATCAGCTGGGTTTCGCTGGAATAGCCGTCCGGGAAAAGAGGACGCAGCGGGCGGTCAATCATCCGGCAGGTCAACACCTCTTTCTCGCTGGGGCGACCGATCTCGCGCCGAAAATAGCTGCCGGGAATGCGGCCGGCGGCGTACATCCGCTCTTGATATTCGATGGTCAGGGGCAGAAAGCCCATATCCTTGGATTCGGTCTCGGCCACCACGGTGACCAGCACCTTGGTGTCGCCGCTGGAAACCACCACCGAACCACTGGCCTGCTTGGCCATTTTGCCTGTTTCAAAGACGATGGTCCGCCCGCCGATTTCGGTTGTTACTGTCTTGATCATAGATACATACTCCTGTTCCGGTTGCTCCGGAATGTGCATTGAGGGGTGACGATGGGTCCGGTGCAGCTCAATTCCGTCACAAAGGCACAAAGGATGCAGCGACAATCTCCATCCTTTGCCAATTCTCTCTGTGTCCTTTGTGTCTTTATGACTTTCCCGCTGCCGCAGCGCAAACGCATCGTGAAACTGCGGGCGGCGAGCCCAATTGGCCCGCCGCCCGGATACAACTTACTTGCGAATACCGAGTTGCTGAATCAGACTCCGGTACTTGGCAATGTCCTTCTTCATGAGATATTTGAGCAGGCTACGGCGCTGGCCGACCAGTTTCAACAGACCGCGACGGGAATGATGATCCTTGGCGTGCGTTTTAAAATGCTCGGTGAGATAGATGATCCGTTCGGTCAGGAGGGCGATTTGCACCTCGCAAGACCCGGTGTCCGTCTCGTGAATTTTGTATTTTTCAATAATTTCCTTCTTCTTCTCGATAGTCTGCGCCATGGCGCACCTCCACGGTTGTCCGTCTGCTGCCAGAAAAGCACTTCCCTCAGCCTCTCTGGAGTCTGGATACATTGCCCCTGATCCTGCGTCAGAGGGGCGACGCAGGGGAACGACTTTCACTTCTATACTCGACGGCAACAAGCCGTGGCAAGTTTAAAGCGACGACGCTTCAACGCCGCCAAGGGCCATATCAATGCTTCGACGGTGGTCGAGCAACAACTGCAGCCCTGTCTCTGCAAACAACTCGGCGCCCGAAAGACTGTCGGCCACCGCGAACGAACCGCTGGCCGTCCGGCGCAAGCCGATCAGATAAGCGCCGCAGCCCAGCGCCCTGCCGATGTCGGCGGCCAACACTCGCACATAGGTGCCGCGACTGCAAACCACCTCCACATCAAGTTGGCGTGTCGTTGCATCGTAGCGCAAAAAATCCAAGGAATGAATTTCGATCGGCTTGGCGGCCTTTTCGATCAGCACCCCTTCGCGGGCATAGGCGTAAAGGGGCTTGCCCTTGTGCTTGGCCGCCGAATAGTAGGGTGGGGCCTGCATTTGCGGGCCGACGTGCCCCTGCAGGCAGGTTGCGAGAGTCGATTGATCAAGGGGTGGCACGGCCATGGTTCGTGTAACCGCGCCTTCAGGATCCTGGGTCTCGGTCTCGACGCCCAATTGAAGCCGCGCCTGGTACGTCTTCCTTCCGCCCATGAACGAATCGATGCAGCGGGTGGCGGCTCGTCCGGCGCAGACAATCAGCAGACCAGAGGCAAAGGGGTCAAGGGTGCCGGCGTGGCCGACTTTTTTGATGCCAAGCAGCCAGCGAATCCGGCGCACCATCGCAAAGGAAGTCGGCCCCTCGGGCTTGTCGACCAGAAAAACTCCGTCGCTCCAATCGTGCCCTTCCCCGCGAATAGGGCGTTCCGTCGCCATGGATCAGCTTTGCATTTCCTGGCGCAACAGCGGCAGCACCAAATCGCGCACCGCATCCATACTCTGGCCTTTGACGCGAAAACCGCTGGCGTTGCGATGCCCGCCGCCGCCGAACTGCCCAGCCACAACGGATACGTCGCATTGGCCCTTGGCCCGCAGGCTGACCGAAACGTGCCCGGCTTCGATCTCCTTGAGAAAGACGGCAACCCGCACCGAACTAACCGCCCGCGGGAAGTTGATGAAATACTCGGTGTCTTCCATGGTGGTGAAGGTCCGCTCCAGCATTTTCTGCGTCACCCGAATGACGGCGACCCGATCACGATCATGCATCTCCAGGGTGGCGAGCACCTCCTGCATCAGGCGCAACCGCCCCAGGCTGTAGTTGTCGTACAGACTGCTGGCAATCAGTTCCGGACGCACGCCGCGCCGCACCAGTTCCCCGGCCACGGCAAAGGTGTGACTGCTGGTGGATTCGTAACGAAACGAGCCGGTGTCGGTGTTGATCGCCGCATACAGACATTCAGCGGCCCGGGACGACACTTCGGCCCCCAAGGCGACGGCCAGATCGAAAATCATCTCGCCGGTGGAAGAACGATGCGGCTCGATCCACGCCCCGTCGCCGAAACCGTTGTTGCCCTTGTGGTGATCAATGACCACCAGCGGACGGAAACCGATCAGTTCCGCACTGTTGTGCCCCAACCGGTAGGCGTCGCCGCAATCCAGACAGACAGTGAGAAAATCTCCCTGGGCCTGAGCGACGAATTCCCTGACCTTGGCCATGTCCGTTTGAATCTGACCGCAGCCGGGTAGGAAGCGATAGAGATGCGACACCGGTTCCTCAAGGTAGCGCAACACCCGCTTGCCCAACCCTTCGAGAATCTCGGCCAAGCCGAGCAACGAGCCGAGGGCGTCGCCGTCGGGATTGAAATGGGTGGCCAGCAGGATGTGGCCCTTGTCCCGCACAGCCTCGAAAACCGCCTGTTCAGGCTTGTTCGTCATCTTTCCGCTCTTGCTCAATTTCACGAAACAGGGTGTCGATGCGCGCCGCCTCTTCACTGAGTTCGTCAAAGTAGAAGGCCAGATCGGGCGTGTACCGCAGATTGAGGATCTTCGCCAGATGGCTGCGGAAAAAACCCTTGGCCCGGTTCATCCCTTTCTGCGCAGCCCCTCTGCCCTTGCCCGAGGGCACGGTGAAATAGACCTTGGCCAGTTTGAGATCCGGGGTCACCGCCACCCGGGACACCAGGGTCCCGGACAAGGTCGGATCGCCGACCCGTTGCAGCAGCAACATGTTCAGTTCGTTCTTGACGGCCTCGGCCACTCGCTTGGGCCGCGAACTTTCGGGTTTCCCCAGTCCGGGCAGTTTAAAATCAAATTCCATGGACATAGGCCTATCGATTACAGAACCCCCGCGACCTCGTCGAGAACAAAGGCCTCCAGGTTGTCGCCAAGTTTCAGATCATTGAAATGCTCAACGCCGATGCCGCATTCAAAGCCGGTCAACACCTCTTTCATGTCGTCTTTGAACCGCCGCAACGAGGTAATTTTTCCGGTATAGACCACCACTCCTTCACGCAGCACCCGAACCCGCGCGTTGCGTTCGATCTTGCCGGCAATAACCGAGCAACCGGCGATTGTGCCGATCTTGGGCACCTGAAAGGTCTCGCGAACCTCGGCGGTGCCGATGACCCGTTCCTCAAAGGTCGGCTCGAGCATGCCTTTCATGGCCTTTTCGATGTCCTCGAGGGCATGATAGATGACGTCGTAGGAACGAATGTCAACCCCTTCCCGGTCGGCCAACTCCTTGACCTTAACCGTGGGCCTGACGTTGAAGCCGATAATGACGGCGTCCGAAGCGGCGGCCAGATGGATGTCGTTTTCGGTGATCGAACCTGTGCCCTCATGGAGAGAGCGGACCCGAATAACCTTGGTCGACAGGCTTTCCGCCGCCTGGCCAAAGGCCTGGAGCGTGCCCTGCACGTCGGCGCGCAGGATAACCCGCAGTTCCTTGACGTCCTGCTCGGCCATTTTCTCGAACAGGTTGTCGAGCGACACCTTGGAGGCCGAGGCCAGTTCGATTTCCCGCGCCTTGAGCTGGCGGGCGTTGGCCAGCGACTTGGCCATCTTTTCGTCGGGCAGCACGATAAACTCGTCGCCAGCCTGGGGCACTCCGGAAAGGCCCTGGATCTCAACCGGGATCGACGGACCGGCCGCCTGCACCTGCTCGCCGCGCTCGTTGGTCAGCATCCGCACCTTGCCGCTGTAAATGCCGGCGACGAAATGATCGCCAGGCCGCAGGGTGCCGTCCTGGACCAACACCGTGGCCACCGGACCGCGCCCCTTGTGGAGCTGCGCCTCAATGACCGTGCCCTTGGCCTTGCGCGAAGGATCGGCGCGCAGCTCAAGGATCTCGGCTTGCAACTGGATCGATTCAAGCAACTCTTCAATGCCGACCCCTTTCTTGGCCGAGGTCATGCAGAAGATGGTCTGACCGCCCCACTCCTCGGGAATCAACCCGAAATCGCTCAGTTCCCGCTTGACCCGGTCAGGATCGGCGTTGTCCTTGTCGATCTTGTTGACCGCAACCACAATCGGCACCTCGGCCGCCTTGGAATGGGCAATGGCCTCCTTGGTCTGGTCCATGACGCCGTCGTCGGCGGCCACCACCAACACCACGATGTCGGTGACTTTGGCGCCGCGCGAACGCATTTCGGTAAAGGCCGCATGGCCCGGCGTGTCGACAAAGGTCAGATCGCCGGAGGGCGCCTGCACATGGTAGGCGCCGATGTGCTGGGTAATGCCGCCCGCCTCGCCGGCCGCGACGTCGGTCTTGCGGATGGCGTCGAGAATCGAGGTTTTGCCGTGGTCGACATGGCCCATGACCGTAACCACCGGCGGCCGCAACATGGCCTCGCCGCCCATTTCAACCTCCTGCTCCTGCAAGGCCTCCATTTCCAGTTCCTCGGTCATGGCCTGCTCGACCTCGTAACCGAAATCAGCGGCCACCAGGGCGGCGGTGTCGACGTCCAGGGCCTGGTTCAGGGTCGCGAGAACGCCCATCCGCATCAAAGCGGCAATGACCTCGCTGGCCTTGACGCCCATGCGCTTGGCCAGATCGCCCACACTGATCGTGGCCACCACCTTGATCCGCTTTTTGATGGCCTTGGTTTCGGCCACCTGAGACTGGGCGGAAAGATCTTTTCTCCCATCCTTCTTTTTCTTGCCCTTGCGGGGCCGCATGAATTCCCCTTCGCCGTCGGGTGAGAATTCGAGCCGGCCCCGGCTGTCTTTCTTGCCGGCCTTGGCTCCTTTTTTGCCCAGGCTGTCGTCGTCGGCCTTGATGGTTACGACCCTTTTCGTCTTCTTTTTGCCCTTGGCGTCAACCCGGCCGGCCTCGTCCTTGGCCGCCGGCGTTTCGACAGGCGCCTCGCCGGCAACCGGACGCGCCGGACGAACCGGTCGTTTGACCGGAGCGGCGGGGCGTGTCCTTTTTTCCGGAATCGGAATCACCACCCGGCCGACGATCTTGGCCAACTGTCTGGGCTTTTTCGTCTCATCCTCGACCGCCTTTGCAACCACCCGAATCGGCTCGGCCGGAGCGGTTTCGCCCGGCACCGCAACGGCGTCGGCAGGCGTCGGCGTCTCGCTTGCCGCACTCGGCCGATCAGCGCCGTCGGCATCCGGAGACTCGGGCTCCTGTGGGCCGACGGCAGGCGGCCCCACAGGCTCGGCGGCTGGCGACTCGTCTTCCTGCGATTCTATCTGAGGCTCAACCGGCGCTGGAGGTTCCGGCTTTTCGCGGGCAATCCTCGCCTCCTCCTCAAGCCGGGCCTCGAGGGCCAGGATCTCGGCTTCCATGGCAAGGGCGTCGGCCTCTTCCTGCTTCTTGGCCGCCTCTTCCTTGTCGGCCTTGGAGCGTCGCCGAACAACTGTTTTCGTTTTGGCGGCGGCGTTCTCAGTCTTCTGCTTGAGTTCGATGCGCCCTTCCGCTGTTCCGACAACAGCCTCACTATGCAATTTTTTTCGAATATCCGCTGCCATATCGTCGTCTACACTTGAACTATGACTCGCAATGGGATAGCCCATTGCCATCAACTTATCCGCCAGTTCTTTGCTTTTCAGTCCTGCTTCTTTTGCGAGATCATAAATACGAACCTTGCTCATCAAACGCTCCCTTCCTCTGTAACCCGCCACGCATGGGTTCAGTCCGCTTTCAGGACCTTTTTGCTTTTTGCCAACCGATCACGACACAGGCTTTGGTTGCAACAATAGATTCCCTTGCCGCTCCGCCCTTCCGCGACCAACCGGCCGTCGACGACAACAAAACGCAACAAGCCGGACTGAGGGGCCTTCTGGCCGCAACCTCGGCAGGTTCGCTCCGGGACGTGTCCCCGCTTCATCAATCCTGATCGGCGGCCGGGCCGTCCTGGGACTCCGGAACGTCCTGATCAACCTGATCGACCTGATCGACCTGATCATCCAGGTCGTCCGCATCGTCATCATAATCCACGTCGCCTTCCTCGGGCGGCGCGACTGCGGCGGCTGCTTTTTGCAAGGCCAAGGCACGATCCTGATCCAAGCGCGCCAAGGTCATCAGCTGCTCCACGTCCATGGTCGCCAGCACAGGCGCCGTACTGACGCCGGCGGCAAACAGACGATCCGCCAGACTCTCGTCAACGCCGTCAACCGCCGTCAGACTGCGATAGCCCCGATTGTCCATATTGGCGTAGCGCTGCTCGCTCTTGACGTCGATCTTCCACCCCAGTAGGCGGGAAGCGAGACGGACGTTTTGCCCCTGACGGCCAATGGCCAAAGACAGCTGGTCGTCGGGCACAATCACCATCAACGCCTTGCGCTCGTCTTCGACGATGACCATGGACACCTCGGCCGGGGCCAAGGCGTTGTACGCATACTTGGCGGGATCCGGGCTCCAAGGCACGATGTCGATCCGCTCGCCCTGCAGCTCCTGAACCACATTTTGCACCCGCGAGCCCTTGAGCCCCACGCAGGCACCCACCGGATCGACGTCCGACTCGATCGAAGACACCGCGATCTTGGCCCGGAACCCGGGTTCCCGACTGGCGCCCATGATCTTGACGATGCCCTCGGCAATCTCCGGAACTTCCATCTCGAACAGCTTGATCAGAAATTCGTTGCAGGTCCGACTGAGAATGAGCTGCGAATCACGAAACTTGCCTTCCCGGGCGTCGCGGCGGACTTCCAGGAGATAGGCGCGAATCCGGTCGCCCTGCTTGTAGGATCGTTTGGGAATCTGGCCGTCGCGGGGCAGTATGGCGTCGGTGCGCCCCAGGTTGATGATCATGTCGCCGCGCTCAAACCGCTGCACAATGCCGTTGACGATGGTTCCCTGGCGGTCGCGGTACATCTCGTAGATGACGTCGCGCTCGGCGTCGCGCATGCGGTGAATGATCACCTGCTTGGCTGACTGGGCGGCGATGCGGCCGAGATCGGCGATGGTGTCCATCTTTTCGCCCAGGTCGTCGTCCAGTTCGATTTCGGGATCAAGACGACGGGCGTCCTCCAGGGCAATCTCGGTATCTTCGTCGTAGACTTCGTCCACCACGGTGCGATACTGAAACACCTCGACCTCGCCGGATTCCTCGCTGAATTGAACCTCGATTTCCCGGCGGTTGCCGTATTTTTTTCGGACAGCGGAACGAACAGCCTCTTCAATGGCGTCGATCAGCAAGGCCCGATCAATCCCCTTGTCCCGGCAGATTTGATCGACAATTCGTTTTAGATTTTCTGTTCCAACCATTGTTCGCTCCAACTCAGACAATCATTTCCGTTGTTTCCGCGGCCCGAGGCGCCGCCTGTTCAACCTCGGTGGGCACGGGCGCTACAGCGTCAACCGCGCCCTTGCAATATTTTCCATATCTATTTGGATTGTTTCACCTTCCTGGGCAAGAAGGACGGCGTCGCCCTCCAAGCCAAGCAGCGTGCCGACCAGCACCCTCTGCTCTCCCATAGGCTCCCGCAGCTTGATCCGCACCAAACGGTCAACATATCGGGTAAAATCCGTTCTTTTTTTCAGCGGCCGTTCCAGACCGGGCGAGGAAACCTCAAGATGATATGCGTGGCTGATAAGGTCCTCGACTTCAAGATAGGCGCTGATTTGCCGACTTACTGCGGCGCAATCGTCGATGGCTATGCCGCCTTCCTTGTCGATAAAAAACCGGAGAACCCAGCCGTGCCCCTCGCGCCGGAACTGCACCTCCACCAACTCCATCCCCATATCGGTTACCAGAGGTTCCGCGAACCCCTGGATGGCGGTCAACAATCGATCAGAAGCGTCGTCCAAGGCTTTTCTATCCGTTGCAGTTGATTTTGCGGGGAAAAACGCTTTCACGCCCCCTTGACAAAGGTCTGTGGTTCTCGGCAAAAGGCAATAAAAAAAGCGGGCAGAGCCCACTTTCACGTTCACCGGCATATCCGGCAGCCGATTCCAACAGAACGAACCAGCCTTGCGGCCGGCGGCTTCGCCATGGAGCGGGCAACGGGGTTCGAACCCGCGACCCCAAGCTTGGGAAGCTTGTGCTCTGCCAACTGAGCTACACCCGCTCTGCTGATCCATAGGAAGTTCATTAAAATAGAGCATCAGCGGCCAATTGTCAAGCAACAACAAAATGATGCCAAACATTTTTATTCTCCGCCCTGCCGAGGCGCCTCAAGGACCATTGCCAAATAAACGCAGGATACCCGATAGTTGTCCCTCTTTAACTCGACCTCCGAGCTGATTTGGGGCGCTGCCGTTCCCCGTCCTTCATGTCGATTTTCCCGTTTTTCCACACTTCGCCTGCCACGAGGGCCGGGGTTTGCTTTACAGACAGGGCATGTTGTGTATAATTCCCGGCCATGGACATCATCACCACCCACATCGGCGCCGACTTCGACAGCCTGGCGGCCATGGTCGCGGCCAAAAGACTGTACCCGAACGCCGAACTGGTCTTTCCCGGCTCTCAGGAAAAAAGCGTGCGCGATTACCTGGCCCAGGAATTTCGCAACATCTACGAGTTCAAAAAAATCAAGCACATCGACCTGGCGCGGGTGCAACGGCTGATTGTAGTCGACACCCGCCAAGCGGAGCGAATCGGCGGCCTGGCCGACTGCCTGCGCAATCCCCATCTCAGCGTTCATCTCTACGATCATCACCCCAACGGACCCGGCGACCTCCACGGCGACCTAGAGGAAGTTCGTCCCTTGGGCTCCACCACCACCCTCCTTGCCCAAATCTTTCAGCAGCGCGGCATCGTGCCCAGCCCAGACGAGGCCACCCTGATGGCGCTTGGCATCTACGAGGACACCGGCAGTTTTCTCCATTCGTCCACCTGCCCGGAGGATTTGATTGCCGCCGCCTGGCTCCTGACCCAGGGGGCCAACCTCGACGTCGTTACCCAGTTCGTTTCCCGGGAACTCTCGGCCGAGCAGATCAGCCTGATCGGCCAGCTGCGCCAGGAATCCCACGCATACATGATTCGCGGCGTGCCCGTGGTAATCGCCAAATTGACCGTGACCGACTACATTGACGATTTCGCGGTCATCGTGCAGCGCCTGATGGTGATGGAAAACATCGACGTGCTCTTCGCCCTGGCCAGCATGGGCGAGCGCACCTACCTGATCGCCCGCAGCCGCATTCCCGAGGTCAACGTCGGCGCCGTGGCCCGCGAATTCGGCGGCGGCGGCCACGCCTCGGCGGCCTCAGCCACGGTCCGCGACCTGACCATTGCCGAGGCCGAGGAGCAGTTGGTCGGCCTGATCCATCGCCACATCCGCCCCAAAGCCATTGCCGGCGAGCTGATGAGCGCCCCGGTGATCACCGCCACCCCAAACGTGACCATCGACCAGGCCAACCGGTTGATGACCCGCTACAACGTGACTGTTTTGCCGGTGGTGCGGGAAAACGGCGCCGACAACGGCCCGCGCCCCACGGGTCTGCTCGGCATGATTTCCCGCATGGTGGCGGAAAAAGCCATCTTTCACCAACTGGGCGGGCTGCCGGTGGCGGATTACATGACCACCGAAATCGCCACCATCGAGGAGAACGGCACCCTCTCCGACATCCAGAAACTGATCGTTGAGAACCGACAGCGCCTGATCCCGGTGGTCCGGGGCGAGGAGATCGTCGGCGTGATCACCCGCACCGATCTCCTAGGCCTGCTGGTCAACGACCCGGGCAACCTCTCCTCCGATCTGCTCCGCGGCGACGAACGGCCCTCGGTGGAACGAACGCGCAACCTCGGCGGGGTCATGGCCCAGGTGCTGCCCCGGGAGATCATCGTCCTGCTGCGCGAAATCGGCGAAGCCGCCGCCCACTTGGACTGCAACGCCTATGTGGCCGGCGGTTTCGTGCGCGACCTGCTGCTGCACGTCAAAAACACCGATATCGACATCGTCGTCGAGGGCGACGGCATCCGTTTTGCCAAGTTTCTGGCCCAACAGCGGCGCGGCGTGGTCCATCCCCACGAAAAATTCGGCACCGCCACGGTGATCTTTCCCGATCAGACCCGCGTCGACGTGGCCACCGCCCGGCTCGAATACTACGCCCACCCGGCGGCCATGCCCACGGTGGAACTCAGCTCGATCAAGCTTGACCTCTACCGCCGCGATTTCACCATCAACGCCATGGCGGTGCATCTCAATCCCGAGCGGTTCGGCGCCCTGGTGGATTATTTCAACTGCCAGAACGATCTCAAGGAGCGGCGCATCCAGGTGCTGCACAATCTGAGCTTTGTCGAGGATCCCACCCGCATTTTCCGGGCGATCCGCTTCGAGGGGCGGCTCGATTTCACCATCACCCGCCACACCGAAAAGCTGATCAAAAACACGGTGCAGATGAACCTGTTCGACCGGTTCGATGGCCCCCGGTTTTTCCACGAACTCAAGCTCATCCTCTCTGAGGACGATCCGTCCCCGGCCCTGAAGCGCATGGGCTATTTCAAGCTCTTCCCCTTTCTCTGGCCGGACCTGCGCCCCAACCTGAAGATCGATCGCCGCTTCATCCACGGCCTCGTTCAGGCCCACCAGGCGATCTCCTGGTTCAAACTGCTCTACCTCCCGGACAAGGTGGAAACCTGGATGGTCTATCTGCTGGCGATCATGAGCCGGTCGCGCACCAAAGAGCTGATCAATTTTTGCCATCGGTTCGACATCCCGCCCAAACAGCGGAAAAAACTGATCTTGCAGAAGACGGACGCGGAAAAAATCGCCCAGGAAATGCAGAAACGCCCCTTTCTCAAGCCCAGCGAGACCTATTGGCTGCTCGGCGAGCTCGAAGTCGAGGGGCTGCTGCACCTGATGACCATCGCCCGCAAACGCCACATCCAGCAGGCGGTGTCCCTCTTTGTCACCACCTTGCGCAAGGCGACGCCCCTGGTCGGCGGCGACGAACTCAAGGCCATGGGCTACACCCCCGGCCCACAATTTCGCGCCATCCGCAACCATCTGATCGAAATGCAACTGGACGGCGAGATCACCAACCACGAGCAGGCCCTGGCCTTCATTCGCAGCGCCCATCCCCCACTTCCCCGCAGTTCCTGAACGCGGTGTTGTTTCCCCTCGCTTTTTAGCCGTTTTGCCTTATCGTTTGCCAACGCGCCCGCCCCTCTCTTTTGTCCGAGCGCCAACAGCGCATCAGGAGAATATTTTTTTGCTATGAATTTCGACATTAACAGCTTTATGCAGCAACTGATCATCCAGGCCCCGCCTCTGCTGTTTGCCCTGACGGTGCATGAACTGGCGCACGGCTACGTGGCATTTCGCCTGGGCGATCCCACCGCCAAAAACGAAGGCCGATTGACCCTCAACCCGCTCAAGCACCTTGATCCGCTCGGCGTGTTGGCATTTATCATCATGAAAATCGGCTGGGCCAAGCCGGTGCCGGTCAACCCCTGGTACTTTAAAAATCCGCGCCAGGACATGCTCAAAGTGGCTCTGGCCGGACCAGGGGCCAATGTGGTCCTGGCCGTTGCCAGCGCCGCCCTGGCCCACCTGTTGGTGGCCCTCCATTTCCTGCCTTTTTTCTTTTTGCAACCGGTGGTGGCGATGCTGGCGGCCAGCGTTTGGATCAACATCATGCTGGCGGTGTTCAACTGCATTCCTATTCCGCCGCTCGACGGTTCCAAGGTGCTCATGGGCCTGCTGCCGCCAGAGGCGGCTCGCGGCTACGCCAAGCTCGAACCCTATGGATTTTTTATTCTTTTAGGGCTCTTCTATACCGGGGCCATCGGCTGGCTGATCATGCCGATCATCCGCTTCTCCAATTCACTGCTGCTGGGATAAAAAAAAACGGGTCCGGAACATGTCCCGGACCCGTTGGCGACACCTCGCTGCGAGGGGCGAACTACAGTTTATAGGTCAACCCAAACGTCAACAGGTGGGCGGCGGCGTCTTCAAAGGAGCCGTCAATGGAAGCGTTGTTCACGTCGCGGCTTTCCTTGTCGTCGTAGAGATAGGCAACTCCCAGTTCCATATCCTGATTGACTTTATACCGCAGCCCCACCGAGTACAGCATGGCGTCGGAGTCGGGCAGTTCAAACCCGAGGTTGTCGTTGGGCACAGGGTTCTCGTCGATGGCAATGCCCGCCATGAGGGTGAAATTGTTCTTCAGGTCATAGGTGAAGCTCAGCCGCCAGGCGTCGGTGTCTGACCATTTTTTTGCTTTGGCGTCGTCAAAGGCGGCATCCAGCGCTGGATTGCTAAAGGGCGCCGGATAAGTAAAATCGAGTTGCTCGTAATCAGACCAATAGGTGCGGTCATACTCGAGCTCCACGGTCAGCTGATCAAAAAAAGTGTAGGAAGCGGCGACTGCCAGCACCGCCGGCAGGGGAATTTCCACCCCTGTGTCGCCGCTGTACGTATTGGGGGCCACGGGATAGTTGGTCGACAAATTGGCATGACCTTCAATCCCTAAATCCACCTCGGATCGATAGGTCACGCTGACGTTCATTTTGTCAACAGGTCGAACGGTCATGGCGAGATTGTACCCTGCCTCCAGGGCGTCGCCATCCATATCTCTTGTTGCGGTAGTGCCGTAGGCATTGATCACGCCGTTGCTTTTGACCTTGCCGTCGACATAAATGGCGCGAACGCCGCCAGCCACAGAAAACCGGTCGCAAAATTTGTAGGATAGCGTCGGATTGACGTCAAAAATTTTCAGGCTGAATTCTTCGGCAAAGGTGCGCGGATACGGATCCTGCCAGCGTTTGGACAAGCCCCCTGGCGCGGTGACCGAAAATCCCACCCGAAAATTGTTGTAGTCGGGCGACACCGCAAAGAACGTCGGCAGGAAAAAATCTTCCTCCTCTGTTTCGCCGCTACGCGCGGCAATGTGATCGGTGTACTCAATCGCGCTCAGATGAATCCAGGTGGCGTCCACCTCGAGATAACCCCGATCCTCCAACCAGGACATGTTGGCAGGATTGTAATAGGCGGCGTCGGCGCTCGGCGTATAGGCCACATAGCTGCCGGCGCGGGCGGTGGAATTCACCGATTGCTCGGGAATACGATAGCCCGAGGCTAGGGCCGATCCGGCAGTGGCAAGCAGAAGCAACCCCACGGCTCCGAGTGTTTTGTTCATTGGTCCCCCTTTGTTGTTGATGGTGGTGTGTGGCACGGTCAGACGTGCATGGTGTCGGCGGAGTAGAGATAGCGTTTGATCTTGTGGGTGGCGGTTTTGACAAAAGGCTCGCGCCGCTCCAGCACCCTCGACAGCCGTGACGAGAGCGAGAGTTGCGCGTTGACGGTGGTTCGCATCTCCTCGAGCAGGCCGGCAATGTACTGATGGCGCTGGGTGCGATTTTGCCCGGCGGTCTTGCCGTCGATGAATTCATAATCGGGATAGACCCAGGCCTCAAGCATGCCCCGGTTCTCCACCACCAGCGACTCGACCACAAAGGGGTAGGCGTTCACCTTGTGCTCAATGGCCTCGGGATAGACGTTTTCGCCGTTGGAAAGCACAATCACCGATTTGGACCGCCCCTTGATGTGCAAATTGCCGGCGGCGTCCAAGAGGCCCAGATCGCCTGTCCGCAGCCAGCCGTCCTCGGTGAAGGCGTCTTTGGTGGCCTCCGGGTCGTTGAGATAGCCCTGCATGACGTTCCGACCTTGGGCCTGGATTTCGCCAATTCCGGTTTCTGGATGGGGATCGTCAATGCGGATGTCGACATGGGGCACCGGCTTGCCGGTGGAACCAGGGCTGACCGTGGGGTCGCGATGGGGGCCGCCGGCCAGCAGCGGCGCCGCCTCGGTCAATCCGTAGCCGACGATGAACGGAAACTCGGCGTCGCGCAGAAACAGTTCCACCTCCGGGTTGAGGGCCGCGCCGCCAATGCCCATCACCTCCAGACGATTGCCGAAAAAGGCGCTCAGTTTAGCGCCAATTTTACGATAAATCATTCTGCGGCTCATGCTGAACCGACAGAAAAAACTTAACATCCGGCTCTTCTCCACCGCCGGCGCCACCCGTTTTTTGAAAATCTTTTCAATGATGAGCGGCACCACCAGCATCACCTGGGGTTTTTCCCGTTCGCAGATCTTCTGCAGCACCGCGGGCGTGGGCGTCTTGCCGGCATAGACGATTCGGCAGCCCTTTAAGAGGGGCAGCAAAAAGCCAACCGTGAATTCATAGGTGTGGGAAATGGGCAGCACCGAAAGAAACACCCAGCCAGGAGCCAGCTGCATGACGCCGCTGGCCGACTGGGCATTGGCGCAGAGGTTGGCGTGACTGAGCATCACCGCCTTGGAAAATCCCGAAGTGCCCGAAGTATAGAGAATGGAGGCGAGGTCGTCTTTGTCGACCGCCGGAAATTCCAGCGTCTCATTGCTGGCCTGTTCGCCGAATTGCGCCTGGGCCTGGGCAAGGAAATCACTAAAGGTCTGCAGGGCAATCAAACCGGTGTCGTCGCGGTAGTCGTCCAGGGTAATCACATGCCGCAACTGCTGTTTGAGATCGTAGATTTTCTCAATCTGCCGCTGGGTGAGGAAAACGAAATCGCACTGCATTTCCCCCAGGATATGGTGGACGTCGGCCTCGGGCAAATCCGGAAAGATAGGCACCGTGCTGGCGCCGAGCCGCACCGCCGCCAAATAGACGGCCCCCCAATTATGGGAGTTTTCGCCCAAGAGCGCCACCCGGTGGCCCCGACCAACGCCAAGACTGCGAAGATGGGCGGCCAGGGCCAGGATGCGTTCATGGAACGCCTTGTAGGTCAGCGGCTCCTCAAGCGCCATGCCGATGGCCGGCAATTGACGGTACTTGCGGCAACTGATGTCGACCAAATCATTAAGCGTCGCCGCGTTTTCTTGAATGACGGGAAGATGGGCCAGAACCGCCTGCTCGCCGGCGGCGCCGTGCTCTTCTTCCTTGCCGTGGACAGTTGTTTCTGGTTGCATCTGCATGGTTTCCTCCCGATCCGGCCATTGGCCCCTTGGTTACCGTCGCTGCGCTTTTACCATAAGCGCTGTTGACTTTCAAAGAAAACGGGCAATTCGCTTGACAGGAAGCGGCAAGAAATATTAAATTTCGGTAATTTCTATATTTTCCATTAACCTGTGACTACCTCCGCCATGCGCCGACACCTTTATGTTCTTTTTCTGCTCCTGCTTTGCATCGCGTTTCCCCTCCAGCCGGCTATGGACGCGCTGGGGGCGCAACAGCCTGCCGTTGCGAAAAAAACCGTAACAACAACTCAAAAAACGACCGTTAAGAAGCCCGCCCCCGCCACAACAGCCAAGACGCCTGCCAAGGTAGCCGCGCCAACAAAGGCTGCGCAGAAAAATCCTCCCAAAAATCAGGCCGCCAAGGCGCCGCAATCGGCTAAGCAACCGACAGTCGCCGCCAAACAGGTTGGCAAAAAATCGCAACCCGTTGCCTCATCGCGCACCGCAGTCGTCACCAAAAAGACCACGGTCGTTAAGCGGACCACCGCCGCGCCGACCGTCGCCCGTAAAAAAGCCTCGGCCCGACGTCCGACGCTGACGCGAAAAAAACCGCGCGCCACAGCAACGGCGGCGCCGGCCTATGTGGACGAGGCGGGCTTGCCCGACATTGCCAAGCAGATCAGTTCCCGGAGCGTGATGGTGATGGACGCGGGCACCGGGGGCGTCATCTTTGCCAAAGCGCCCGACAGCCCCCGCCAACCGGCCTCCACCATCAAGATCGTCACCGCTATGATCGCCCTGAAATCGCTGAGCAACAACGACGTTATTAACGTCAGCCGTCACGCCGCCGACATGCCGAGTTCCAAAATTTTCCTGGACACCGGCAAAAGCTACCTGGCCAACGATCTGATTAATGCCGTGCTGCTGGCCTCGGCCAACGACGCCTCCGTGGCCCTTGCGGAGCGCATAGCCGGCAGCGAGGCAAAATTTGCCAACCTTATGACCCTCAGCGCCAAAATGTGGGGGGCGCAAAACACGGTCTGCCGCACAGCCAACGGTCTCACCGCAGACGGCCAGCAATCAACGGCGCGGGATCTGGCCAACCTGTTCCGGTACGCCATGCAGCACGATGAGTTCGCCCGCCGGATGCGGGAACGCGCCATCTCCACCTCCTACGGCAAGGTTCTGCGCAATCACAACAAGGCGCTCTGGCGCCTCGACGGCGCGGTCGGCGGCAAAACCGGCTACACCGTTGCCGCCCGCCAGACCTACGTGGGGCAGTTTACCCGCGACGGACAAACCATTGTCGTCGCCATCATGGGCAGCGAATCCATGTGGGCCGATCTGGAGAAACTGGTCAACTACGGCTTTAAGAAACAAAAAGAGGAACAGGTGGCGCTCGCCGCGCCTCACATCCCGGAAAGCGATCCGCTGCGGATCAACTGACCGCCGCTTCCCGCCGCGCATAAAAAAAGGGCCTGCAAATTTTGCAGGCCCTTTTTTTATTTCTTCTGGTGAACAACAGGGGTTCTACTCTGGCGCGGTTTGCTTCCTGACCAGATCAAGCAATACATCCCTTTTAAAGGGCTTCTCCAGGGTGGCGATGTCGCCGAGATATCCGGCCATGGTCAGGTATCGCTCGGCCTTGATGGCTCCGCCGCCGGAAATGGCGAGAATGCGCAGATCAGGATAGTCGCGGACCAGTTCCATGATGAATTTGAGCCCGTCCTTCACCGGCATAATCATGTCGGTGATGACCAGATCAAAAGCGTAACGGCCCACCAGCGCCAGCCCCTCTTCGCCGTTTTCGGCGGTATGCACCGTATACCCTTCCTGCTCCAGCATCTGGGTCAGCATGGTGCGTATCTGCGCCTCGTCGTCAACCACCAGTATTCGCTTCAAGGAATGTCCGCTCCCCGTGTCATGAAGGCATCTTGCAATAGATTTGCCATCCTACAAGGTACCCCCCTGTCATTCAACAGCTTTTTGTCGGGACCTTTTATTTTTCCTTGCGGCATAACCGACCGAAACCGCCGGGAATGGTGCCAGAGGACCAAAAGGCACGCCCCTGCTTGTAATCGACGAACCACTGACCACCCGGCTTCCTGACCGCATCAACAAAAACAAACGGCTGCTCGCCGGAGAAACACCGATGCAAATACTGATTGTTCGCCAATTTTTCCCGTTCCAGCAAGCTCAGCGCCTCAGCCATGGAAGGCAGGCGCCAGTCGTTGTAGCCGGCAAATCCCTCTGCATTGATGCGCCCCACCTCCCGCCGCATGGAACGATGACTCATGATGTCGACGCCGCCGCGCTGCCACATGAGACCCGTGGCCAGATCGGTGACGGTCAGACCGTCGCCGTTGTCGACCATTGATTTGGGAAAGTCGCCGTTGGGGTTGCGTTCCTGATCGGCAAAATTATACCGGGCAACAAGGGCCGCGACGTCTTCCTCACTCATTTCAGCCGGCTCGCTCAGCAGCATTGTGGCGGTGACGGCCGAAACATCGGCCTCCCTGCCCGGAAGCCCCGAATCGCCGACCACAGCGGCGGCGGGAGTTTCCAGAGGGATAATTTTGGATTCGTCGTCGGTCTCCACCACATTGGCCAGCAGCCACTGCTTCAACTGCGCGTTGATGGGGTGGGTGCGCTCAAACAGGGCCACCTTGCCCTGCTCCTTGACGCATTGGCGGACCATCTCCGGCGGGGCCAGGATCTCCGCCACCACCCGGGCGTGCTTGATGCCGCGTTCCATCAGGCACAAGCGGGGCTCTTCATCCCAGGCGTCGATAAAAAAGTAGTAGACCCGCTCCTTCTTGCTGCGCACCCGCTCTCGGCCGCCCCAACTCTCATAGGTGCCGAAGGTGTATTCCGGAGTCATTTCCCAGTCAATAGCCGGCATGTCTGTGATTACCAATTTGTTAAACAAACCCATATCTACCTCCGCAACGGTTTGAAAAAGAGAGACCAGCCTGTATGATGCGTTTAACTGGAACTTAATTGCACTATAATGATAATGGTTACTATTTCAAGATGAAAAATGTATTCTCCACCCGCGTCGGCTCGCCGTTGCCGCTGGGCAGCAGCATTACCCCGCAAGGCGTTAATTTCGCCATTTTTTCCCGCCACGCCGAGGCCGTCTCGCTGGTGATCGCCGCCGATTCCGAACGACCGGGCTGGCAGGAGATCGCCCTGGCCCCTGCGATTCACAAGACCGGCGACGTCTGGCACATCCTGCTGTGCGACGCGCCGCTTGACCTGCGCTACGGTTATCGTCTCCAAGGTCCGCAGGCGCCCAACGACGCCGGCCACGCCTTTGACCCCGCCCGAATCCTGCTTGATCCCTATGCCAAGAAAATTCACAGCCCGGACTGGGGCAGGCCACGCTCCTGCCTCGGCGCCGAGCCCTGCTGCCTGTTGGATCGGCACGATTACGACTGGGAGGGAGATCGCCCGCTCAACATCCCCTTGCACGATTCCGTGATCTACGAGCTCCATGTGCGCGGCTTCACCCGACATCCCTCGTCTCAAGCGGCGCACCCCGGAACCTTTCGCGGACTGACCGAGAAGATCCGCTATCTCAAGCGGTTGGGGATCACGGCGGTGGAACTGATGCCGGTGACCGAGTTCAACGAAAACGAACCCACCTTTGTCAATCCGCAGAGCGGCGAGCGGTTGAAGAATTTCTGGGGTTATAGCCCGTTGTCGTTTTTTGCGCCCAAATGCGGCTACAGCAGCAATCTGGACGCGCCGCTGACGGAATTCCGCGACATGGTCAAGGCCCTGCATCAGGCCGGCATCGAGGTCATCCTCGACATCGTCTACAACCACACCGCCGAGGGCGGCGCCGATGGGCCGACCACCAGCTTCCGGGGCATCGACGCCTCCATTTACTACCTGCTTGATCCTTGGACCCGCGCCTACCTCAATTTTTCCGGCTGCGGCAACACCTGCAACTGCAACCATCCCATTGTCCGCAGCCTGATCATGGACGCCCTGCGCTGGTGGGTGGTCGACATGCACGTCGACGGCTTTCGCTTTGACCTGGCCTCCATCCTCGGCCGCGACGCCAACGGCCAGGTGCTGGCCAACCCGCCGGTGGTGGAGATGATCGCCGAAGATCCGGTGCTCAGCGCCACCAAAATCATTGCCGAGGCCTGGGACGCGGCCGGCTTGTATCAGGTGGGCAGCTTTTCGCCCCACCGCCGCTGGGCTGAATGGAACGGCCGGTTCCGCGACGACGTCCGCGCCTTTCTCTGCGGCCGCCCCGGCATGGTTCCGGCCCTGGCCACCCGGCTCGCCGGCAGCTCCGACCTGTACCAGGCCCATGGCCGCAGCCCGAACAACTCAATCAACTTCATCACCAGCCATGACGGTTTCACCCTGGCCGACCTGGTCAGCTACAATGCAAAGCACAACCTGAACAACGGCGAAGACAACCGGGACGGCGACAATCACAATCTCAGCTGGAACAGCGGCGCCGAAGGCCCGACCGCAGACAAAAAAATCCTGGCGCTGCGCTCCCGCCGCATCCGCACCATGGCCGTGATTCTCCTCCTGTCCCAGGGGACGCCAATGCTGGCCGCCGGCGACGAATTTGGCCGCAGCCAGGGGGGCAACAACAACGCCTGGTGCCAGGACAACGACGTCAACTGGCTGGATTGGACCCTGGCGAAAAAAAACCGGCTGCAGCTCCGTTTTTTTCGCAAACTGATCCATCTACGCAAGGCGCACCCCATCTTCCGGCGCGTCGATTTTTTCCAAATCGACAACCCGCCGGAAACGCACGCCCATGGCCTGGAAATACTCTGGCAGGGGCTGCAGCCGGGACAACAGGATTGGTCTCATGAATGCCGAACCCTGGCCTTGCTCCTCAACGGCGCCGCCCTTGCGCCGGAGGACAACGATTTTTTCATCATGCTCAACGGCCATCCCGCGGATACGGCCCTGTTCACCGTGCCGCCGCCCACCCGCAACCGAACCTGGAAGCAGATTGTCGACACCGGCCGCGCCGGCCCTTTCGACTTCGTTGACCAGCAACGGGGTGATGCGGTAGAGTGCGGCCAAACCGTTTCCGTCTCCAGTATGGGCTGCGTTGTTCTGCAGTCGCAACCAATGAGGTGCGCTGATGATTAAATTATTGATGCTGGGCGATTCCCTGGTTGAATGGGGCGACTGGGCCAAGCACTTGCCCGGTGTTGCCGTGATCAATCGAGGTGTTGCCGGTGAAATGACCGAGGAACTCTCCGACCGCTTGATGGACGAAATCGACGCCTGCCCCGACCCGGACGCGGTGCTGATCCAGTCCGGCACCAACAACCTGCTCTTTGGCTACATGTTTTTCCCGGCCATCATCACCTCCATGCTGCAGCGGTTGCGCCTCTGTTATCCGCACAGCCCCCTGATCGTCAACTCGCTGATGCCCATGCCGATTGTGGCCGCCCACGACCTCGAGCAGGTCAACCGGGAACTGGCGCAGGCCGCAGCTACGGTGGACGGGGGCGTCTTCCTCGACGCGGTCGGTCCCTTTGCCGAGCAATGCCTGCCCATCACCCAGCCCGGCTTTCTCAACGACCATGTGCATCTGAGCACCCGTGGGTATCAGGTCTGGGCCGGCGAGATCGACCGGAACCTGCGCCGGCTTTTCCCCGATGCGGCTCAATCTTGACAGAGACACCTCCCATTCTTATTACAATCCCTTGACGTAGAGCAGCACCGCCGCCGTGCATGCCGCCTGCGGTCGACGCCTCTTCATCCTGTCACTCTTGCTGGAGATTTATCCATGTTTTCATTGAAAAAAGTTCTCAGCCGCACCGCTCTGTCCCTGTGCCTGATCGCCCCAACGCTGGCCCTTGCCGAAGAAAAACCAGCCGCGCCGCCGGCGCCGGCCGCAGCCAACGCCTCCCTTGACGGCGTCGCCCTGCAGGGCAAAATCGTCGAAACCATGAACAGCAGCGGCTACACCTATCTGCTGCTCGACGCCGCCCAGGGACAAATCTGGGTCGCCATTCCAGAAACCAAGATTGCAGCCGGACAGGTCGTGACCTGCGCGCCGGGCATGACCATGAAAGATTTCACCTCCAAAACCCTGAACCGCACCTTTGCCGCCATTGTCTTTTCTCCTGGCCTGGACGCAGGCGCGCCAACAGCAGCCAGCCCAGCCGCTCCTCCCGCAGACAAGCCGGCCGAACCGGGCAAAACGGGAGCCGGCTTTGACGCCGCCCTGCAGGCCGAGAGCAGCGGCAAGGCCGCGCCAGGGGACGCCGCCGAAATGACGGGCCCTTCGACCGGCAGCGCAGGCGCGGTGGTGCCCTCCTCGTCCGACGTCAACGTCAACAAGGCCGTCGGCGAAAACAGTTATTCGGTGGGCGAATGCTTTGAGCAGGGCAAGGAGTTGAACGGCAAAACCGTCCGCGTGCGGGGCAAGGTGATGAAGATCTCCCGGATGATCATGGGCAAGAACTGGCTGCACCTCCAGGACGGCACCGGCAATCCACTCAAAAACGAGCATGATCTGGTGGCCACGACCACGGAAGATCCCGGCGAAGGCGCGGTGGTAACGGTTGAAGGCAAACTGAGCGCGGAACGTGATTTTGGCGCCGGCTACAAGTATGTGGTCATCGTCGAAGACGCCAAGGTTGAGAAATAACCGCATCCTCAGTCTATGAAAATCGCCAAGATCCGCCCCGCCGAAATCGGCTTTGATTTCGACGGGGTGATTGCCGACACCGTTGAGGCCTTTATCCGCATCGCCTGCGAACAGTACGGCCACTGCGGCATCCGCCCCGAGGACATCACCGACTTTTCCGTGGAGCAGTGCCTGGACATGGACGCAGGCCTTGCCGAGTCTATTTTTCTCCAGATCCTCCACGACTCGGTGGGCACGGGTCTCTTGCCCATGCCCGGCGCGGTTGCGGTGCTCGACGACCTGACCGGCCACGGCCAGGTCACCATAGTCACTGCCCGACCGGACGCGGAACCGGTGCACCACTGGTTGCACACCGTTTTTCCGGCCCAGGCCAGGCGCCGAATTCGGGTGGTGGCCATGGGCGATCACGACGACAAGGCCCGCCACATCAAGGACCTTGGCCTTTCAACCTTTGTCGACGACCGGGCCGAAACCTGCCTGCAACTGCGGCAGGCCGGCATCCGCTCGATTGTCTTTGCCCAGCCCTGGAACCAGGGGCGGCACGATCTGCCCACGGTGCGCAGCTGGGACGACATCCGCGCCCTCTGCCTGTAATCTCTCTTCCGGAGTTTCCCATGCAATGCCCTTCCTGCGGCGCGTCACTGAGCGTCTATCGCAACCCGGCCCCCACTGTGGACATCATCATTGAAACCGAAGGCGGCATTGTGCTGATTGAACGCAAAAATCCGCCTTACGGATGGGCTTTGCCCGGCGGCTTTGTCGATTACGGCGAATCGTTTGAGGACGCGGCCAGACGGGAGGCCGCCGAGGAGACGGGGCTGACGGTTGAGCTGCAACGCCAGCTGCACACCTATTCAGACCCCAAACGGGACGCCCGTCAGCACACCGCCTCGACCGTGTTCATCGCCACGGCCAGCGGCCGCCCGGAGGCTGCGGACGACGCCCAACACGCGGACGTCTTTTTTCAAGACAACCTGCCCAAACTGGCCTTTGACCACGAACGCATTGTAGGGGATTATTTCGATTTCAAACAAACCGGCAAGTTGCCGGGGCTGTAACGGGCGGGAGAACCGGCTACCGACGCTCGGCGTCTTCCACCTGCAGGGTTCCCAGCTTAAGGGAGGGGGAGGGAGGAGCCGGAACATTCTCGGGCTCAGCGAGCGGAACGACCGGCTCCGCTGCCTGTTGCAGCGGCTGAACTTGCTGCAATTGCTGCGGTTGCTCAACAGCAGGGGGGGGAAGGTCCAGCGGCCGGATAGTGATCGTCTGCGCCGCCGGAGGGGGAGTAGTGGATTGGGGCGCCGAGGCGTGCATGCCGACGCGCCAGACCAGCAGCGCGAGCAGCGCCAGAATCCCCAGCAGCGAAACGGCCAACCAGACAAGCCTTCCAGGTTGCTGTTGCTTTGGGGGAGCCTGCGGCGAGTCGTCAACCGTCGACGCCTGCGCCTGAACATCGACACGAGGGGTCGGCTCCAGATCCGGCCGCTCCAACGGCCCCGTTTTGCCGGCGATCCGGGCAACAAGAGCCTCGGCGCCTTCCAGGGCGCGTTGTTCCTCCGCCACCCCCGGCACATCAATGGCAATCGCGGCGATCTCGCCGTACACCGCCGCCGCCTGCTCCCTGCGCCCGTCGGCAACCAGCGCCTGGGCCTGACGCCGCAACTGCTCGACCTGGGTCAACAGCCCGGTCAGCTCTCGCTCCAACGCCTTTTTTTCACTTGCGCCGATCTCCCCCACCAACTGCCGACAGAGAAACCGCGCCTCAAAGAGGCGTTTTTCCTGCATCCGGGCGCGGATCAGGGACACGGGATCGTCCAGGGCAAACAGGGGGTCGGGTGTACGGGTCGGCATCGGCGCGCAAGCTCAGAAGAGGGTCTTCAACACCGCATAGACAACGAGCCCCGCACCTGCGGAGCCGTAGAGCAGCAGTCAGGGGAGACAATCGCCCCCTGACCGCCTGACAATCACTGCAAAGACGGCAACACCGGTCAAAATCGCCGCAACAACCATGAGCAATTCTTTCATGCCGCCTCCCTGGGAATAAAAAATCTAGCCGCGAATCTTGGCGTCCTTCTTCTTGCGCAAGCGGATGGCTTTAGGGGTGATCTCCACCAACTCGTCGTCGTTAATGTAGGCAATGCACTCCTCAAGGCTCATGTCAACCGGCGGGGTGAGAATAACCGCCTCATCCGAGCCCGAGGCGCGCATGTTGGTCAGTTTCTTGCCTTTGGCCGGATTGACGATCAGGTCGGCCGGACGACAATGTTCGCCAATGATCATCCCTGGATAGGTGTCGATTCCCGGTCCGAGAAAGAGCCGGCCGCGGTCCTGCAGGTTGAACAGGGCATAGGCCACGGTGGTGCTCGGCTCTTTGACGATCATCACCCCGTTGACCCGATTCTGGATTTCGCCGGCATAGGGACCCCACTCGGCAAAGATGTAATTCATCACGCCCATGCCGCGGGTGTCGGTCATGAAGGTGGAACGATATCCGAGCAGGCCGCGGGTGGGCACCTTGAATTTCATCCGGGTCATGGATTTTTCCACCTGCATGTCCTCGAGCACGCCCTTCAACTTGCCCAGCTTTTCGATCACCACGCCCTGATACTGCTCGTCCACGTCCACCGACAACTCCTCGTAGGGTTCCAGGGTCTTGCCGTCGACCTCGCGCATGATCACCTGGGGCCGGGTGACCTGGAACTCGTAATCCTCGCGCCGCATTTTCTCAATCAGAATGGAGAGATGCAGCTCGCCGCGCCCGGAGACCCGGTAGCCGACCGCGTCGGTCAGCGGTTCGACCTGCAGCGCCACGTCAGCCAGCGTCTCCCGAGAGAGCCGCTCTTCCAGATGGCGGGAGGTGACGAACTTGCCGTCCTGACCGGCAAAGGGCGAGTCGTTGGGGATGAAGTTCATCGAAATGGTGGGCGGATCAATCACGATCAGCGGCAGGGGCTGGGGATTGACCGGATCGGTGAAGGTGACGCCCACGGTGACGTCGTCCATGCCGGCCAGGGCGACAATGTCGCCGACCGAAGCGCTTTCCACCGGCACCTTCTGGTCGCCGCAGTAGCCAAAGATTTTATTGATCCGCACCGGGCCGATCGATCCGTCGAGCCGGGCCACAGCCAGCGGCGTGCGCAGATTGAGGCTGCCGTTGACGATCTTGCCGATGCCCAAGCGGCCCAAATAGGGCGAGTAATCAATGGTGTTGACCTGCAGCTGCAGCGGCGCGTTGGGATCGCCCGCCGGCGGCGGCACGTGTTTGACGATCATGTCGGAGACCGCGTGCATGCCGGTGAGCGGCGTGACCTCGGCGTCCGGGGTGGTGACGGCAAATCCGGCCTTGGCCGAGGCGTAGACCACCGGGAAATCGAGAATGTCGTCCGGGGCGTCGAGGCGGTCCAGCAGTCCGAACACCTGATCCACCGCCCAGTCGCAGCGCGCCGCAGGCTTGTCGATCTTGTTGATCACCACCAGAATCGGCAGGCCGGCCGCCAGGGCTTTCTTGACCACGAAAAAGGTCTGCGGCATCGGGCCTTCCTGGGCGTCGACCAGCAGCACCGCGCCGTCGGCCATGCGCAGCACCCGCTCGACCTGACCGCCGAAATCGGCGTGACCAGGGGTGTCGATGATGTTGATCTGATAGTCGCCGTGAATATAGGAGCCGTTTTTCGAGGCAATAGTGATGCCGCGCTCACGTTCCAGGTCCATGGAATCCATCAATCGTTCCGCCACCTGCTGATTGTCGCGGAACATGCCGCTCTGACGGAACAATTGATCGACAAGCGTGGTTTTGCCATGGTCAACGTGGGCGATAATGGCGACGTTACGAATAAACTGCTGATCCATACTGCTCCCGCCCCGAAAAGGGGGCTTATGTATTTGTGTTGTAAAGAAATGACATCCCGGAAAACGCTCGGGAAAGAGGACGATTCGGGTAAGCGTCGGTGGAGCGGGCCTCGTTGGTCAAGCAACAGCCGCCCCCCTGCAGACAGAGATAAAAAACCAAAAAATATACAAGAAGAAGGACAAAAAGACAAGGAGATTGATAGCCCAGCCGCTCACCACGCCAAAAAAATTTGTCGGCGGGCGGCTGCCGAGCGCCGCAACACCGCGATGTTCTCGTCGACATAATCAATCACCCGCGCCCTCTTGCCCTCGGCGGGCCGCATGATCCGACCGACCACCTGCAACAGTCGCCCCTCGAACTTGATCGGCGTGGCCAGCACCAGGGTGCTCAGCCCGGGGCAGTCAAAGCCCTCGCCAATCAGCTGCAGGGTGGCGATCAACACCGCCACCCCGCCAGCCTGGACCTCAGCCACTATCGTCGACCGTTCCTCCGGGCCAGTCTGCCCGGTAAGGATGGAGGCCGCCGCGCCCTCGGCCGCAAGCAGGCTCGCCAGGGCGCGGCAATGCGCCACCCGGTCCGAGACCGCCAGGATCGTGCCCTGGTGCCCTTTCCGGATCAAGTTCAGGACATCAGTCACAATCAAACGATTGCGCCGCTCGCTGGCAGCCAGGGCCTTGATCAGCTTGGCATACTCGCCTTGGTATTCGTAGACAAAACCAGTGGGGCGCTGGTCCAGCTCCGGCCGAACCACCGCGCCGCTTGCCGCCAGCATCCGGCCGTCCACGCTGTGCACCCGCTCGCCCATATAGATGTGGATCAAGCGGGTCATGCCGTCTTCCCGGCGGAAGGCGGTGGCCGACAGGCCGAGCATGTAGCGGCCGTCAAAGGCCGCAACCACGTCGGTGAACAGGCTGGCCGGGACCCGATGGCACTCGTCGACCACGATCTGGCCAAAATGTTCGGGCAAGCGCTCGAGATTGTTTTTGGCCGTATTGACGATGGCCACGGTAAGCGGTCGGCGGTCGAACACCCCGTCGCCCGCCTGCCCGGCCTCGACGCTCAGAAACTGGCGAATACGCGCTTGCCACTGGTGCATCAGCTCCTTGGAGTGGACCAGAATCAGGGTCGGTTGCCGGCGACGGGCGACAACGGCAAGGGCCATCACCGTTTTGCCCGAACCGGTGCCGGCCTCCAGCACCCCGAAGGTGTGGGCCAGCACGGCGTCGACGGCCTGCTCCTGGTAGGGCCGCAACTCCCCTTCAAAGCGCAGATCCAGCTCCGCCAGGGTGCGTCGCTGGTCAACAATTTCCGGCGCCGCGCCGGTCTCGCGGCGGCACAAACGCACCGCCTGATTGCCAAATCCGCGCGGAAAAAAGAGGCTGTCGCCCTCTTGGCGATAAAAAAAGAGCTGCGGTTTGAGCTGCTTGCCGATCCAGCGGCCAAACTGCTTGGCCGCCTGGTACTTGGGATTGTCGATGGTCAGCTCGGCGCGGATGGCCGCCGACAGCGCAGAAGGGGCCCCGGTCAGACGGCATTCGCGATCCACCGTCAGCTGCGGCGCCTGATCAGCCAAGGTCACAACCTGAGCGCGCCCGCGCCGCGCAGGGCTTTTTCTTGTCGGTCGGCTTGACAGTCGGGGGAAAATAGAGCATTTTGATGTGTTTTCTTTTTCTTTTGGCCCGGAGCAACGCGGCCCGTGGTTCATAAGCGCCGCCTTTCCATTGTTCTTCATTCTCTTCAAGGCCTTGCCCGGTTGATCCGCATCATCGGGAAAACCGGCGGCATTGCAGACACTCTTTCGTATTTTACCGCCATGGTCAATAAAAAAACCTTTCACATCGGCCTGCTGCTGTTCGCCCTGTTCCTCTTGCCGCTCTCGGCGCTGGCCGCAGCCGGCGCGCAAGGCAAAAAAAACATTATCATCACCCTGCCGGCGGAAACCGTGCTGACCTCGCTGCAAAAAATGCTGCCGCTGGACATCCCCTCGCAAAGCCGCCAGTTGCAGGGCGACATCACCCTCGAATCCTTGGACCAGCTGGTCATCCACGACAACATCATCACCGTGCGCGGCGTGCTTTCCGGCCGCAACCTGGTGGTGACGACCCGTCTCGCCGGCCAGGACATCCAGCTCAAGGTCGGCGAGGTGCGCCTGCCCATGACCTGCGACCTGCATACCCGGTTCGATCCGGCCCAGCACAAGCTCTATGTGACGCCGCGTTTCGTCGACGCCGCCCAGAACGGCGACAACCAGGAGGACGCGCTCGCCCCCCTGCTCGGCGCCTTGGGCGGCCGGGAGTATCCGGTCGACCTTGACGCCTTGGAGATGATCAACATCAAGGTCGGCGCCAAATCGATTCCCATCGCCATGGAGCCGGTCAAGATCGCCGGCATCGACAACGCCCTGGTCTTCCACCTGCTGCCCCGAGTCGGCGCGCCCCGATAACGCCGTCACTTTGCCCGTCAACCCAAGAGGTCCGTCATGCCTGACAACTGTCTGTTCTGCAAAATCGTGCGCGGAGAAATACCGGCAAACAAGCTGTACGAGGACGACGACGTGCTCGCCTTCCGCGACATAGCTCCCCAGGCGCCGGTGCACTTTCTGGTGATCCCGAAAAAACATCTCAGCGGCCCCTCGGCGGTGACCGCGGAAGATGAACCAATGGTGGGAAAACTGCTGCGAGTGGGCAACGAAATCGCCCTAAAGGAAGGAACGCCACACTACCGGGTGGTGTTCAACAACGGGGCGCAGGCAGGCCAGACGGTGTTTCATTTGCACATGCACATCCTGGGCGGCCGCAACATGGCCTGGCCTCCAGGCTGAGCCCGACAACCGACCGCGTCCGGCGCGCTCTGGCTCAGGGCTTGCCGGACATTTCCTCCAAAATGGCGGAGAGGCTCCGGATCGAATAGGGTTTCTTCAGCATGCCCCGAAAGCCGTAATCCGCAGGCCGTTGCATCACCGGATCCTGCCCATTCCCGCTCGAAACCAGCATCAGGGCCGCAGGATCAAGGGCCAGAATTTCCCTGGCCGTCTCCTCGCCCCCCATGCCGCCGGTCACCTGAAGATCGGCGATGACAAGGTCATACCCCTTCCCGGCGGCAAGCGCCTGGGCATACAGAGCTACAGCCTCCTCGCCGGTGGCGGCGAGATCGCAGGCGCATCCCAGATACTGGAGCATGCCGCCGACCACGTCCCGAATCACCTCTTCGTCGTCCATCACCAGAACCCGCGCCCGATCGAGCGTGCTTGCCGGCTCGCCCGCCGTCATCGCCGCCTGCAGGGTTTCGGCGACAGGCGCCTCGGCCAGCAGCAAGCCAACCAGCCCAGTCTGCAGGGCGGTCAACGCCTCGCCCGCCTCCGTCCCGCTTTCATTTTTGGCGTGCTGAAACAACGCCTGCGCCCACGCTCCCCAACCCGAGAGGCCGCACTGCAACAGCGTGCCCTTGAGGGTGTGCGCCGCCAGCCCCAGTTCCTGAAAATCTCCCACTGCAAGCGAACGCTCGCAGGTTGCCAGCAACCCGGTCACGCTCCGGCGCGAGGTGACGAACAGCCGTTCGACCTGCTCCGGGGTAAAGGCGCCCGCCGCCTGGAAAAAATCGCGGATCTGATCCACCGTGGCCGGCTCGGGGACGTCCTCCTCTCCTCCATCTACGCCGCGCGGCCGCTCGTCGACGGCGTGCCAGGCGCCCGCGGTCAATCCGTTGATCGACACCAGGGCGGCAAACAGCTGTTCCGGCTGGAAGGGTTTGGTCACATAGTCATCCATGCCGGCCTCAAGACACATCTCCTGATCGCCGCCCATGGCGTGGGCGGTCATGGCGATGATTGGCAGATGCCCCCCGGCCAAGCGTGCGGCCAGTCGTTCCCGCAGCTCGTCGTCAAGCGCCTGGGGCAACGGATCGCCCTGCTCGACGGCGCGGATGATCCGGGTGGCGCTGAGCCCGTCCATGACCGGCATCTGCACGTCCATCAGCACCACGTCCACCTCTCCCGCCTCTGCCGCATCTGCCGCCGCCAAAGCGTGCAGCGCGGCGAGGCCGGTTGCTGCGGTGCGCACCCGATGATCCCGCTCCAACACCATGCGCGCCAGGTCGCGATTGACCTCGTTGTCGTCCACCACCAGGATGCGGAGCCCTGAAAGCCGCTGCGCCGACGTCTCGCGGGCGGCCGGGAGCGCCAAAACCGTTTCGCCCACCTCCAAACAGAGCATGAAATGAAAGTCGCTGCCTTGGCCTGGCGTGCTTTCCACCCACATCCGACCGCCCATCATCTCGGCCAGTTGCCGGCTGATCGCCAATCCCAGGCCGGTGCCGCCGTATTTGCGCACATACGATCCGTCCGCCTGCTCAAAGGTGTTGAAAATGCGCTCCTGCTTGTCGGGTTCAATGCCAATGCCCGTGTCGCTGACGCTGCAGTGGAGCATGCAGCCGTCCATGGGCGCGCCTTCGGGTTCTCGGTCGATCCTGATGGTCACCGAGCCGGTTTCGGTAAATTTGACCGCGTTGCCCACCAGATTGAAAAATATCTGCCGCAGGCGTAAATCGTCGCCGATCAGCACGGCCGGCAACGCCGCGTTTTCAACGTATTCGAGCCGCAAACCCTTTTCTGCGGCCGGCGCCTGCATGGTGGACAGCACGCTTTCCATCAGTTGCCGCAGTGCAAAGGGCTTTTTGCTGAGCAACAGTTGCCCGGCCTCGATTTTGGAGAAATCGAGGATGTCGTTGAGAATGCCGAGCAGGCTATCCGCCGCGTTTCTGACGGTCTGGAGCAACGTATGCTGTTGGGCGTCCAATGGATTGTCGAGCGCCAACCGGGTCATGCCAATGATTGCATTCATCGGCGTCCGAATCTCATGGCTCATGTTGGCCAGGAACAGACTTTTTGCCTGATTGGCCGCCTCGGCCGCTTCCTTCGCCGCCAGCAAATCGTGGGTCCGCGTCTCCACCTGTTCTTCGAGATACTGGTCGCGCTCCTGAATCTGCGCGATCATCGCGTTAAACCCGTTGGCAAGCCGCCCCAGCTCGTCCTTGCTGCGGATGGGCGAACGAACCGTATAGTCCTTCTCGCGCGAAATCACGTCCATAATCCGGGAAAGGGCGCTGATCGGTTCTACAATCACACTCAGCAAACGGCGGGAAAAGAGCGTGGCCATGCCAAGCCCCACTAGCAGCATGCCGAGCATCAACCCCGCCAGCAGCGTCAGGTTGCGGTTGAGGTCGCGCAGGCTGACCAGCAAAAACACGGCCCCTATCGTTTCCTCGCCCAAGACGACCGGCTGGAGGATCTCGGCATGTTGCCCGTGAAAACGAAAATCGCCCGCAACCAGCCCCGCCGACGTTTGCCTCTGATAACCGACATGCACCGACTGCTCACGCTCATATTCGGCCAACAACTCCCCCTTGGCGTTCAAGACCCACCCGACCATGACGTTGGGTTTGGCCGAGAGCGATTGCAGGATGTGCTTGAGGGCCTCCCGATCCTCAAAGGCAATGCCGGCGCTGCTGTTGTCCGCAATCACCATGGCCAGGGTGCGCACCTCGTCGGCAAGCTGCCGGCGGACCAGATACCATTGGCTGCCAAAGGAGGCCAGCATCACCAGCACCAGGGCGGTGGAGCAGGACAGCAGCACGATCACATGCAACTTGGAGCGGATCGGGAGTTGGAGAAACCACTTTTTCATAACTACAGCACTTCAACGGCCAGATTGAGCAGCGAGGCACTGATGTGCATCCCGCTGGCCCTGGCCTTGGTGTTATTGATGATAAAGGAAAGCCGTCCGTCCCGATCCTTGAATTCAAAGACGCCGCCGGCCTTGGCAAAACCTTCGATGTCGCTGACCGTGAGGATCGGCTGGCCGGCGATCGTTGAGAGAATACGCGCCAGATTGCCCTGTTCCGACTTGCCGACAAACAGCAACCGGCACTGGTCGATGCCGTCCGCAGCCGAGGCGGGATGGCGCAACAGAATCGTCTTGCCGCCGATCTCCTTGGACTCGATGCCGGCCAAGGCCGGACCAAAGGGGTCGTCGCCAAGCACGCAGAGGGCAAAGCGCGGCTCTGGAGCAGCGCTCTCCGGCCACGCGGCAAAGCGGGCGAAGTTGAGTAAAAAAGCGGCCTTCACCTTGTACTCAACCTCCCCTTGCTCCGCCCGAACAACGACGCCGCCAAGCACGAGCAACAGCGCCGCCAGCAAAACGGCCATGAAACGTTTACCGGGCATCACGGGGTGTACGCGCCCTCAAAACCGCCAGGTGATTTTGCCGTACACGCCGCGGTCTATTTCGGTGGCCGGGGTTGAGTACTCGGACAGGTATTGCAGTTGGCCGCTGTTGGTCAGGTTCTGACCGGCCAGCATCACCTCCAGCTGTTTGTTCGGGGTCCAGATCAGGTTGGCGTCCAACAGACAGTACGCGTCAATGGGCACGGGCTGACCAAGCAAATCGGAGCTGTTTCTTCCCGAAATTTGGTCGACATAGCGTCCCCACAGATTCAAGCGCCAATCCGGGGCCAGGAGGATGGACGAACGGAGCCCAAGTTGTTGCTGTGGCGCGGCGTCTTCCACCAGCGAACTGCCGGATTGGCTGCCGACCATCGGGTCGGTGGTCAAATCCAGTTGGAGATACGAATAGGTAAGGATAAACGAAAGCCATGAGCGCGCCTTCCAGTCGGCCGCCAGCTCAAATCCATAGCCGTGGCCGCTCTGGCCGTTGACGAATTCATAATCAACGTCCAGGCTTGGCGTCGGCGGCGGTTTGACCGTGTAAATTTCATCGTAGTCGTTGTAAAACAGGGCCAGATCAAAGGAAAGCGCATCCGTTGCCTGCCAGCGATACCCGGTTTCGTAGGCGTTGACGATTTCCGAGTCAAAGTCGGGATTGCCGACAAAGGAGACCGTGCCTTCCAATGGAGGTCCGGCGGGAACGTAGGGATTGGGGATTGAATATCTGGCCATGGTCAACCGGCCGTACTGTTCGACAATCGCCGGGGTGCGGACGGCCCGTGCCGCCGAGGCCCACAGGGAGTGGCGGTCCGCCGGCTTCCACAGCAGCTTGGCGCTGGGCTGCCATTCGCTGCCGGTGTAGTCGTTGTGTTCGTACTTGCTGCCCAGGGTCAGCCACAGCCTGTCGGCCAGGATATTGATCTCGTCCTGGAGAAAGGCGCTGTACAGCGAATCGCTCCGATCCGGCAAGGAGATTTGGAAGGTCCGGTCAAACGAACCCTGGACGGATCGATAACCGGTTCCCATGGTCAGGTTCTGTCGCTGCCCCAGTTTGGTTTCGTACTGCAGGTCCAAATCAAGGGTGTCGAACTGAAGTTTATAGATGGCTTCGTCGCGCTGGGCGTTGTCGTAATAGGCCTTGAAAGTCACGGCCTTCCCGTCGCCTAACTCCTGCCGCCAGCGGCCCAACAGGTTGGCGCCTTTGGCGTCGATCTCGTCGAACAGGGCGGCGGGCACGACCGACTCGGCCGTCCAATACGGAAACACCAACTGGTCGCCGTTGTTCTCGTACACGTCGCCCTGCAGGGTCCATTCCTGGCCGTTGCCCGGTTTGCCGTCCATGCGAAAACCGGTCTGCATCGGCTGCGAAGAATCGTCGGCGTCTCCGCCGGTCTGGTGGAGGGTGTTGCTCGCATGGTCGTCATAGGTCAGGTACACGCGGCCATAGGCGACGTCGCTGATCTTGCCGCCGTAGCGGGCGGCGCTGGAAGAGGTGTGCTGAGAGCCCACGCCGGCCCGGACCAATGCGCCCTGGGTGTCTTCGGCCTTCTTGGTGATAATGTTGATCGCGCCGTTGACCGCGTTGGCCCCCCACAGGGTGCCGCCCGAGCCGCGCACCACCTCGATCCGTTCGACGTCTTCGAGCATGACGTTTTGCGTGTCCCAGAACACGCCGCTGTGGGCTGGGGAATAGACCGAACGGCCGTCGATCAGCACCAGCAGCTTGTTGGAGGTGAGGCCGGCAAAACCCCGGGAAGAAACCGACCATTTCGAAGCGCTGATTTGGGCCACCTGCAGTCCCGGGGCCATGGCCAGGGCGTCGGGGACGGTGGTTACGCCGGAACGGCGAATATCCTCCTGGGTGATCACAAACACCGCCGCCGCCGCATCCGACAGGGGCTGGGCCTTCTTGGCCACCGAGGTGACGGTGACGTTCATCAGTTGGCCGATGTCCATGTCGAGGTATTCATTGTCTTCCGTCGCCCTCGCCATGTCGACGCCGACGACGCACAGCAGCGCCACTGCCGCCGCCATTTTATGATCGATCCAATCCATGATCACTCCACATCCCAAAAACCTGCCCGCCGGCGCGACGAATGCGACTGCCAATGGCCGGGCTTTGCAAAAAACATGCGCCATCCCCCTCAAAGCGGGTGACAGTAGCACAATTCAACAGTGAAACAAAACGGAAAGATGCGCGGCCTGGGCGACGGCAATCCCCCGATATTCACGCTTCCGCTTTGCAGGGGCGGCCCCGGTCAGGACGGCAGCATGCCGTAGAGATAATTGATCACGTCGGTGCGGGTGACGATGCCGATCACCTTTTCCCCCTGGACCACCGGCAGATGGCCGATGTTCTTCTGGACCATCAAATCCGCCGCCTCGCTGGCCAAGGCCTCGGGAGCGATGGTCGCCACCTTGCGGTTCATGAAGGCCTTGACCGGGCTGTTCCACTGCTTCTGCAGCCGCAGTTTTTTCAGATCCCACAGCACCACGATGCCGCGCAGGCAGTCATCCTCTTCCACCAGCACGCCGCGAATCTTTTCCTCTTCCATAATCCGTTGAATCTCGTGCATGGGCGTTTCCGGGGCAACGGTGGTCACCGGAAAGGACATCATGTCCGCCACCTGGGCGCCGCCGCGCTGGACCTCGTGCAGGGCGGCGATAATCTTCTGCCGGATTGCGCCTGAGGTCGTTTGGCTGTCGTTGATCGTGGCCGAACCGGCGCCCGGATGGCCGCCGCCGCCGAATCTCTGCAGAATGGTGTTGACGTTGATCTCCGGGGCGCTGCTGCGGCCGATGACAAAAAAACCGCCGCTCTCGTTGACGAAGATCACGAACACCGCGTCGGCGTTGACAATCTTGCCGTAGAGCTGCACCACCATGGCCAGCTCGACGTGCTTGTTGATCTGGACCACGCCGATGCCGACCCGCTTGCCCTTGATCTCATGTTGCTCGGCGTCGCGCATCAGGCGAAACAGCACCTTTTTCTGCACCTCGCCGTAGGCCATGTTGAGAAAATCGACCGCGATGTTCAAATCCGCGCCCTGCTCAAGGAGAAAGGCGGCGGCCCGCGCGTCCTCCGGGGTGGTGGAACTGAAGGTCAACTGGCCGGTGTCCTCGTAGAGCCCGAGCAAAAACAGGGTGGCCTGCAGGGGCGTCAGGGCGATGTTCTGCGCCTTGAGCTCGCGCGTCAACAGGGTGATGGTGGCCCCGATCTTTTCCACGCACTGCCAGTGGGGATTGATGTCGCCGATGCCCAGATGATGGTCCCAGAGCAGCAGTTCAACGTTGTCCCGATCCTTGAGCTGCTCCACCCGGTCAAGCCGGCGCCACTGGTTGGTGTCGGCCACGATCAGGCGGGTGACCTCCTCCAGCTTGACCTCGCTGGCCAGGATGATGTCAAACGAGGTTTTGTGGAGGGAAAGAAACCGGTGGACGTTGGGATTGACGTTTTTGGGGCAAACGGCAACGGTTCCGGGATAGAGCAGAGTGGCGGCGATGATCGAGGCCAGGCCGTCAAAATCGGTGTTGCGGTGGGTGGTGGCGATTTGCATGGATTCGGAGGCGTTGATGGGCAAGGGGTTGAGCGACGCAGATCGGGTCCGGGGCCGCGTGACGGTCAAAAAAACAGTGTTGGCGCAATGCTTCCAAGCAGTTCGTTACCATATAGGACTCAAACAGCCTGTCAATACAAGAGTCGCTGGTCTGCAAACGAACGGCCGGTCATTTATGAAAACGCTGATCGTTTAGGAACAATTCCTGTTGCGCTGAACGACGGCCAATGCTTTACTGGCCACAAGATTTCTCAACCGCACAGGGGACCCATGCAAGGGCTTTACGATCTGAATGAATGCAAGGACAATTGCGGCTTCGGCCTGATTGCCCATATCAAGGGCGAAACCAGCCACCGTTTGGTGCGAACCGGCATCGAGGCGCTGACCTGCATGACCCACCGCGGCGGGATCGCCGCCGACGGCCGCACCGGCGACGGCTGCGGCCTGCTGCTGCAAAAGCCGGACGCGTTCCTCCGCCAGGCGGCCCGCCTCTGCGGGGCCGGCGAACTGACCCCGCTCTACGGGGTTGGCGCCTTGATGCTCAGCCAGGACAAGGGCCGGGCCGAGGAGGCGCGCGCCGTTGTCGAGGCCGAGCTGACCGCGCAGGGGTTGCAGCCGGCGGGCTGGCGAGAGGTTCCCACCAACCCCGACTGTCTAGGGCCGATTGCCCTGGCCTCTCTGCCGCGATTCCTCCAGGTTTTTGTCAACTGCGAGGAGTTGAGCCGCGAACAACTGACCGCCCGGCTGCTGATTGCCCGAAGAAGAGCGGAAAAACGGCTGATAGCCGACCCGGAGTGCTACATCGTCAGCCTCAGCGAGGGCGTGGTGGTCTACAAGGGGTTGATGATGCCGGTTGACCTGCCCGGCTTCTTCCCCGACCTGGCCGATCCGGCCCTGGAGAGCGCGATCTGCGTCTTCCACCAGCGCTTTTCCACCAACACCATGCCGCGCTGGCCGCTGGCCCAACCCTTCCGTCTGCTGGCCCACAACGGCGAGATCAACACCATCAGCGGCAACCGCAATTGGGCCGAGGCGCGGACGGGCAAGTTCAAGACCCCGCTCCTGCCGGACATCGAGGCCATTGCGCCGCTGGTCAACCGCACTGGTTCGGATTCCTCCAGCCTCGACAACATGCTCGAAGTCCTGGTCGCCGGCGGCATGGACCTCCACCGGGCGGTGCGCATGCTCATCCCGCCGGCCTGGCAGAACGTCGAACACCTCGACGCCGACCTGCGCGCCTTCTACGAATTCAATTCGATGCACACCGAGAGCTGGGACGGTCCGGCCGGCCTGGTGATTTCCGACGGCCGTTATGCGGTCTGCGCCCTAGACCGCAACGGCCTGCGCCCCTCGCGCTGGGTGCTGACCCGCGACGACTTCCTGACCGTGGCCTCGGAAATTGGCGTCTACCAATACGACGCCGGCGAGGTGGTTGCCAAAGGCCGCCTCGGTCCGGGCCAGATGCTTTCGGTCGACACCCAAACCGGCGCCCTGCGCCACACCGGCGAGATCGACGAGCAACTCAAACGCCGCCACCCTTACAAACAGTGGCTCAAGGACAACACCCTGCGCCTCGAAGGCGCCCTGGACCAGGACCGGGCCACCAGGGAGCTGGAAGGCGAGCCGCTCAAAACGGCGATGAAGATGTACCAGGTCAGCTTTGAGGAGCGCGACCAGCTGTTGCGGCCGCTGGCCGAAACCGGCCAGGAGGCCACCGGTTCGATGGGCGACGACACCCCGATGGCGGTGCTTTCCCGCCAGCAACGGCCGCTCTACGACTTTTTCCGCCAGCAGTTCGCCCAGGTGACCAACCCGCCGATCGATCCCCTGCGCGAGGCGGTGGTGATGTCGCTGGAAACCTGCATCGGCCCGGAACAGCAATCGATCTTCGAGGAATCGGAGCAGCACGCCAGCCGGGTCATCCTCACCTCGCCGGTGCTCTCCACCGAGAAATACCGGGCGCTCGTCCATCTCGACCGCTGGGGCTACCGACTGTGTCGGCTGTCGCTCGGCTATGATCCGCAAACCCACAACATGCGCCAGGCCATCGAGGGGCTGTGCCTCCAGGCGGCCGAAGCGGTCCGTTCCGGCTGCGTCCTGCTGCTGCTCACCGACCAGGACTGCGCCCCGCCCCTGTTGCCGATCCACGCCCTGCTGGCCACCGGCGCGGTGCACCACCACCTTGCCCAGGCGGGCCTGCGCTGCAACGCCAACCTCCTGGTCGCCACGGCCACGGCGCGGGATTCCCACCAGATTGCGGCCCTGATTGGTTTCGGGGCCACCGCGGTTTATCCCTATCTCAGCTATGCGGTGCTGGCCGATCTCTGCCGCAGCGGCGAGTTGGACCTGGCCCCGGACCTGGCGATCAAGCAGTACCGCAAGGGCATCAAGAAGGGCCTCTTGAAAATCATCTCCAAGATGGGCATCTCCACCGTGGCCTCGTACCGGGGGGCGCAGTTGTTTGAGATCATCGGCCTGGACGAGGAAGTCGTCAACCTCTGTTTCCCCGGCACGCCCAGCCGCATCCAGGGGGCGGGCTTCGCCGACCTGGAGGCCGACCAGAAGATCCTGGCCCGGGCGGCGGTCAGCCCGCGAAAACCGATCCAGATGGGCGGTCTGCTCAAATTCATGCACGGCCAGGAATACCACGCCTTCAACCCCGACGTGGTCACGGGGCTGCAGGCGGCGGTCAAGAGCGGCGACTACAACCAGTGGCAAACCTGCGCCGACCTGATCAACCGCCGCGAGCCGGCCGTGCTGCGCGACCTGCTCGGCCTGCGCCGCGACCTCAAGCCCATCCCCATCGACCAGGTGGAACCAGTGGAGGCTATCATCCGCCGCTTCGACACCGCCGCCATGTCGCTGGGCGCGCTCTCGCCCGAGGCCCACGAAGCCCTGGCCGAGGCGATGAACAGCATGGGCGGCCGCTCCAACAGCGGCGAGGGCGGCGAGGACCCGGCCCGCTACGGCACGCAAAAAGTTTCCAAGATCAAACAGATCGCCTCGGGACGCTTTGGCGTTACCCCGCACTATCTGGTCAACGCCGAGGTGCTGCAGATCAAAATCGCCCAGGGGGCCAAGCCCGGCGAGGGCGGCCAGCTGCCGGGCGGCAAGGTCAACGGACTGATTGCGCGTCTGCGCTACGCCGTGCCCGGCGTCACCCTGATCTCGCCGCCGCCGCACCACGACATCTACTCCATCGAGGATCTGGCCCAGCTGATCTTTGACCTCAAGCAGGTCAACCCGGCGGCCCTGGTTTCGGTGAAGCTGGTGTCCCGGCCCGGCATCGGGGCCATTGCCGCCGGCGTGGCCAAGGCCTACGCCGACCTGATCACTGTTTCCGGCTACGACGGCGGCACCGCCGCCAGCCCGGTCTCCTCGATCCGCCATGCCGGTTCGCCCTGGGAACTGGGCTTGGCCGAGGTCCATCAGACCCTGCAGGCCAACGACCTGCGCGACAAAATCCGACTGCAGACCGACGGCGGCCTCAAAACCGGGCTCGACGTGGTCAAGGCGGCCATGCTCGGGGCCGAGAGCTTTGGCTTCGGCACGGCGCCGATGGTGGCGCTGGGCTGCAAGTATCTACGCATCTGCCACCTCAACAACTGCGCCACCGGCCTGGCCACCCAGCGCGACGACCTCCGCCGCGACCACTACCAGGGCACGGTCGCCAAGGTGGTCAACTATTTCCGCTTCGTCGCCCAGGAAACCAGGGAGTGGCTGGCGCTGCTCGGCGTGCGCAGCCTGGAGGAACTGGTTGGCCGGGTCGACCTGCTCGAACCCGTGGCCGGAGTCACGCCCCGGCAGCAGCGGCTTGATCTCCGTCCCCTGCTCCACACCGACAGCCTGCTGGCGCAAAAGCCCCGCCACTGCACCGTCAGCCGCAATCAACCCTTTGACAAGGGACCGCTGGCCGAACAGATGGTGCGGGACATCCTGCCCGCGATTGAAGCCAAAACCGGCGGCGCCTTTGCCTACGCCCTGACCAACGGCGACCGCGCCGTCGGGGCCCGGCTCAGCGGCGAGATCGCCCGACGCTGGGGCAACCAGGGCATGGTGGATGCGCCGATCAAACTCAAGCTGACCGGCATTGCCGGCCAAAGCTTCGGGGCCTGGAACGTCGGCGGTCTGGAACTCTACCTCAACGGCGACGCCAACGACTACGTCGGCAAGGGCATGGCCGGCGGCAAGATCGTGCTCCGGCCGCCGCACCGCTCGACCTTCAAGACCGAGGCCGCCAGCATCATGGGCAACACCTGCCTCTACGGCGCCACCGGCGGCCGATTGTACGCCTCGGGTCAGGCCGGCGAGCGGTTTGCGGTGCGCAACTCCGGCGCCCATGCGGTGGTCGAAGGGCTGGGCGATCACGGCTGCGAGTACATGACCGGCGGTCTGGTCGCCGTGCTCGGCCCCACCGGCAGCAACTTCGGGGCCGGCATGACCGGCGGCTTTGCCTATGTGCTGGATCTCGACAACAGCTTTGTCGACAAATACAACCACGAACTGGTGGAGATCCAGCGCGTCCACTCCGGCTACATGGAGGAGCACCGCAACCACCTCCACCGGGTGATCGAGGAGTTCTGCCGCGAAACCAACAGCGACTGGGGCTGGCGGCTGCTGGACGATTACCTCGACTACATCGGCAAGTTCTGGCTGGTCAAACCCAAGGCCGCCGATCTCTCCGGCCTGCTCGACCGACTCCGCCAGCGCGGCGAATAAACCTTTTTACCTCACGGCGCCCCCATGAAAGAACGTCTCAACAATGTGTTCCAATTCCTCGACGTGGAACGGAAACTGCCGCCCAAGACCAACATCCTCACCCGCAAAACCGCCTTCCGCGAGATCTACCAGCCGGTGGACGAGGCCCAGCTCCAGCACCAGGCACATCGCTGCCTGGCCTGCGGCAACCCCTACTGCGAGTGGAAGTGTCCGGTGCACAATTACATCCCTAACTGGCTGAAACTGCTCTCCGAAGGCAACCTGTTGGCGGCGGCGGAACTCTGCAGCCAGACCAACTCCCTGCCTGAAATCTGCGGCCGGGTTTGCCCCCAGGATCGCCTCTGCGAAGGGGCCTGCACCCTGAACGACGGCTTTGGCGCGGTGACCATCGGCAACATCGAAAAATACATCACCGATCAGGCCTTGGCCCAGGGTTGGAAACCGGACATGAGCGGCGTGGTCTGGAGCGACAAGCGAGTGGCGGTGATCGGGGCCGGGCCAGCGGGCCTGGGCTGTGCGGACGTGCTGGTGCGGGCCGGGGTGCGGCCGGTGGTCTTTGACCGCTACCCGGAGATCGGCGGGCTGCTGACCTTCGGCATCCCGGAGTTCAAACTGGAAAAATCGGTGTTGGTGCGGCGGCGGCAGTTGTTCGCCGCCATGGGTGTGGAATTCCGGTTGGGCGTGGAGATCGGCCGCGACCTCAGCCTGGATCAGTTGCTGAACGAGTTTGACGCGGTTTTTTTGGGCATGGGAACCTACCAGTTCATGAAAGGCGGCTTTCCCGGTGAAGATGTGCCCGGCGTCCATGACGCCCTGCCCTTTCTGATCGGCAACGTCAGCCAACGCCATGGCTATGAAGGGCTGGCCCCGTTTATCGACGCCGCCGGCAAGCGGGTGGTGGTGCTGGGCGGAGGCGACACCGCCATGGACTGCTGCCGCACCGCAATCCGCCAGGGCGCGGCCAGCGTCACCTGCGCCTACCGGCGCGACGAGGCCAACATGCCCGGCTCAAAGCGGGAGGTGACCAACGCCCGGGAGGAAGGCGTGCAGTTCCTGTTCAACCAGCAGCCAGTGGGAATTTTGGGGGATCATCGGGTGGAGGGGGTGGAACTGGTGACCACCGAGTTGGGCGAGCCGGACGCCAGCGGTCGACGGCGGCCGGTGGTGGTCGCGGGCAGCCAGGTCACGGTGACGGCGGACCTTGTTTTGATTGCCTTTGGCTTTCGCCCCAACCCGCCCGCCTGGTTGGCGGCGCACGGCATCGCGCTTAACGACCGCAACCGGGTTATCGCCAGCGAATCAGGCGAGTATCCGCTCCAGACCACCAACCCCAAAATTTTTGCCGGCGGCGATATGGTGCGCGGCTCCGACCTGGTGGTCACCGCCGTCTGGCAGGGCCGGCAGGCGGCCAAGGGCATCCTGGCCTATTTGGAGATTGACTGAGCGGCAAAACGCGCCCATTGTCTGGCCGGCACCCTCTCGACGGGCCTTGCAGCCGCGCAGGCTGCAAGCGCGCACACACCCTGCCGGCGTGATTGCACCCGGAGACATTTCATAACTTGGAGAAGGCAGAAATTTCCCGGCATTGCTCCACACTACGAATCGCCCCGACTGCACACTGACCGGATGTCGTGGAATATGCACTCCACTGGGCCATGCCGATTTGGCTGGCGGAACTGAAAAACCGTGTCCACACCGCCCAGCAACGGGCGCCCCTGGCGATCAACCGCGAACTGGCGCCGCTCTACTGGCAGATCGGGTGGGAATTCTGATCCGGCAGGCCCAACAGGGCTGGGGGCCAAGATTATCGAGCGGTTGGCCCTGGATCTGCCAACGCCTTTCCCGAGATGCAAGGCTTTTCGCCCTGTGTTGTGCCCTGTATGCCAATCAGAAAAGCTGAGATTGAGCGGTGATCAGAAAAGAAAAACCCCGCCAATACAACCTTGGCGGGGCATGGGGCTGGACAGGTGGACCAGCGACGGGCCTACCAATTGTCCTTGCTCAGGACCTGACTCACATCCACACAGCGATTGACCTCCTCAGCGGTCAGGTCCTCCTTCCTTTTAATAACCTTTATCTCCTTGAATTGGCACGCATATTCATTTCCGTCCTTGTCCCGGATCCAGACCATTTCTTCATATCCCAAGCCGGTTTTGCCACTTTCGTTGCTCATAACACCCTCCATGTTTAATTTTGCACTGTGTTGCTCAGTAATCGCATAACAACATGCCATCGCATGTTGCCGACCGTGGAAAACATACTTGCACCTTCTTAAAATGATTCCGAAAAATGCGGTTGCAGCCAAAACCAATAAATTAGACACACCCGTAACAACAGTCAATCTGTAGTGCATATCAGCCTGTGTTTATTGCCAGCCAGGCCACCAAAATCGTCTTCCCGTGGCTATTTCCCCTCATGTGCAAGAAGAAATTGGCCGCGAATCTCTTCAAGACGGCTGCGGTTCTTGCCAAGATCCGAATAGCCCAGTCGTGAAGCGGAGCGGACGTGGATGACTGCATTCGCTCGGTCCAGCCAAAATTCACCATCATCGACAAACAGGAGTGTGCGCAGTTCAACCCGCAGGTAGTCGGTTAAATCATCCACGACGGTTGCATCGCTCCGCGCTGAAAGAACCTCTTTGAGGTGAGCAAAGGCTGCACTGGGTTCACCACTCACTGCCAATGGCGCTATTCGGTGGACTTCGCTCTCAGTCTGGCTCGAAACACAGTTGGGCGAACTCGGGCACGGGGCGAGCATCCCCTCCCTAACTCCCAAGTTATTGGGACGCTCACCAGCGCAACCGGCCAATCCAAGCAATCCAAGAGCCATACCGACAATCCTCCTTGTCATTTTTTTCATCGTTGGTCTCCTGACCCAGGCAGCGGAAGACACCACTGTCTGTATTTCCATGTTTGCGGGGACTTCCACATATTGCGACACCTTTCATTGTTTTCTCCAGTTCTCCTGCTCCTTGCTCAAGGTTATATTGGACGACGACGCTGCGCGGTTGACGAGCCCCGATCTCAGCAGGCGCTCAACGAGGCTCCAACAGGGGGAAGAGCAAAGCCCCAGCCTTTGGTCAGGGTTTGGGCCGCGTTTACTCGTAGTGCCTCCTAACGCAAACCACATCGCTATTTTTCGTCAAAACAGCGATAGGTCCGCGCTTTGTTAGGGGGCGCGGTGAGCAAGGAAACTTTCAGCAGGATGAGCAGAGTCAGGCCCCAGCTCAGTCCGATCTGCACTAAGCTGGGGACCAGTTCCGCGCCAAATGCGGCGGCGCCGAACCTGACCCCCGCCCAGTAGGCAAGGCCGCCGGAAACACTCCCCAACAACGCGCCAAGGCAATAGCGGCCGGATAGCCAGCCCAGCGAGTAGTGGAGGGTCATGGCGAACTGAAGCCAGAGGACGAGAATCCAGGCCGGCGGCAGGGCCGGATGGAAACTGCCGATGGGGAAGTCCAGCACGCCTGTGCGGATATGGACGCCGTCGACCACCAGCCCAAGCAGCAGGCCTGTCAGCAACAGCAGGCTTTCGCGAGCTGCATTTCTCACCAGAATCAGGTGCGCCAGCACCAACAGCAGTCCGGCCGCTGTCGCCAGCCACGGATATCCTGCGGCCGCCCCGAGTACGCAAACAAACCATCCTACTTGAAACAAGCCGTAATTGAGCAGCGATGTCCACGTTTGGGCGCTGAACATTATTGTTGTACTTGCTCCACCGGTTCACCCATCCTGGCCAGCACCAGATGATAATTCCGCACCAGACGGTTGCGGAACCCTGCCTCGCAGTAACTGAAATAGTATTCCCATTTGCGCACAAAAGTCGGTTCAAATCCCAGGTCGAGAACCTCCTGTCGCTTATCGAGAAACGCAGCACGCCAGAGTTGCAGCGTGCGGATATAGTGGCTGCCGATATCCTCCATCTCGACGATGTTGAGGCGGGTCTTGCCGCTCATGGCGGAGACCATTGCCCCGACTGAGGGCAGGTGGCCGCCGGGGAAGATATGTTTGCGGATCCAGTCGGAACCGGCCCGATAGGCGCCGTATTTTTGGTCTGGGATAGTGATGGCTTGGATGACTATCCGTCCGCCGGGAGCGAGCAACTTATCCAGAGTCGAAAAATAGACCGGCAGGTGGGGATGGCCGACAGCCTCGAGCATCTCGATGGAGACGATTTTGCTGAAGCTACCCTCGACATGGCGGTAATCGGTGAGGAGGATTGTGATCCGATCCGCCAGCCCTTCTTCCTCCACCCGCCGGGTGGCCCAGTCGAACTGCTCGCGGGAAACCGTGATTCCCGTCAGGCGGCACCCGGTCTGCCGCACCGCCTCAAGCGCAAAACCGCCCCAGCCACAGCCGATCTCAAGCACATGGTCTGCCGGGCCGATGGCTGCTTTATCGATGACTGCCTGGAACTTGTTGTATTGTGACTGCTCGAGGCTGTCGTTACGGTCGAGAAAGATGCCGCTGGAGTAGGACATGGTGGGATCGAGAAAGAGGGCATAGAGCTCGTTGCTCAGGTCGTAATGCTCGCTGATGTTGCGTCGGCTGCCGGCCGGGGTGTTGTCGCGCTGGCGGTGAACCATCAGGTTGACCAGCCGCCCGGCCAGGGCCGGCCAGATCCGCCGGTCGTTGACTGCTTCCTCCCTGAGGTTGAGGAGGGAGAGCAGGGCAACCAGGTCCGGGCTGTTCCAGTCCCCGTCCACATAGGCCTCGCCGAAACCAATATCGGCAGTCAGCATTGCGCGCTGAAAAAACCGATGCTTGACCACGTGCATGGCCACCTGCGGCGAACCGTCGGGTTGACCGAAAATCAGCTGCTCGCCTTCGGGCAGGGTCATGGTCATCTGGCCATGGTCGAGTTGGCTGAAAAAATGAACCATCACCTTGCGCCCCAGCCGCTCAAGCAGGCTCGGCGGGGACTGGCGCAGGGTCAGGGGTGAGCAGGGGTCAGGCTTGGTGTAGACCTTGAGCCGTTTTTGGAAAAAGAGACGCCCAGCCTGCCAGAGAATGCGGGGAAAAGTCAGAACTGCCCGCAGCGGATGGAAGTAAACGGTCCGCGCCAGCGTCCCAGGGGTCAATGGCCTGGCCGTGCCGGTGAACGAGGCCACCAACGCCGGTTTGTCCCCATCGAGACAGAAGGTGATTTCCAGCAGCAGGGTGTTTTCCGGCGGGCTGAGGCGGAAGGCGTACCGGCCTTTTCGCGGGAAAAAAGGGGAGACGTGAAAGGCCTTGTCGGTCCCAAAGGTGAGGTCGCCGGACTCGTTCCGGAGAACGTAGAGATGGGTTTCGCCAAAGGTGTTGTTCACCTGGGCGAGGACGCAGAACACCTTGTTTGCCTGATCGTAACAGTAAAAAAAGCTGACCGGATTGAAGACATAATGGAACTGCCGCAGGGCGGTGACGAGAACGACGCGGGCGGCAGGCTGGTTGATGCCGTTTTCTTCGAGCGCCCGGTTGACCTTGGCGATCAGGGGCGCGTTGCCGGGATACAGGTAGTCGCGGTCATGGAGGGCGAGCGGTCGGATTCGGTTATGGCCGAACCAGAACGAGTCGCGGTCCAGCTGTTCCAATTCGTCGAGGTCCAGGGCAAAGAGGTGGAGGCTGTAGACAAAGCTGTGCTCGACCTCATGGGTGCGGGCGTGGCGAAGCTGCCCGGTGAAAAGTTGCGAGTTCATGCTTTATCCTGCAAAAGTTTGACCGCCTGGACACTGGAACGAACCGCATCCTCATGGAATCCGTAGCCGAAATAGCTGCCGCAGAAATAGGTGTTATTGACCCCGTTGAGCGTCGGCAGCGAGGGCTGGGTTGCCATGGAATCGACGGTATAGGTGGGGTGATGGTAGATCATGCGGGCAATCACTTGACTTTCGTCGTAGTCGCCGGGCCGGTTCAGGGTGACGAGATACTGTTTGCGGGTGGTCAACCCCTGGAGCAGATTCATGCTGTAGGTGAGGTACACGGGCTGATCCGCCGTATTACCCGCTTCCCTCCGAAAATTCCAGCAGGACCAAGCCCTGGGCATGGAAGGCAGCACCGACACATCGGTATGGAGGACCGTGTTGTTAGCCTCGTACCGCCAGGGGCCAAGAAGCCGCTTTTCTTCCGGGGTCGGATCACCAAGCAAGCGGAGCGCCTGATCGGCATGGGTGGCGATCACCACCTGGTCAAAGCGCTCCGGGGGCTGACCGGCGCTGGCTACCAGGACGCCGTCATCGGTGCGGTCCAGTCGCTCCACTCCGGCCTGCAGGCGGATCGTGCCGGTGAACGCCTGGGTAAAAGCCTTGACATAACTCCAACTGCCGCCGCTCACCGTCCGCCAACTCGGTCGGTTGACAAAGGTCAGCAGGCCGTGATTGCGGAAGAAGAGGAGAAAGGACCGGGCCGGGAAGGCGGCGACCTGGCCGGCCGGGGTCGACCAGATGGCGGCGGCCATGGGTTTGAGATAGTTTTCGACCATAAAAGGCATGAACCGGCGCCGGATCACCCATTGTTCCAGGGTTCCCAGGTCGTGGCCCGCGTCTAGATCCATGTTCGCCTGCTTGCTGAAACGCCCAATCTCAAGGAGAAAACGATAGAAGTGTGGTTTCAATAGGTTGGATCGCTGGGCAAAGAGGCCGTTGAGATCATTGCCGGCATACACCAAGCCGGTCTGGAGGCACTGGAAGCCGAACGACATCTCCGTCCGCCTCGATGGCACCTTGAGTTCCTCCAGGAATTGGATGAAATGGGGATAGGTGGCCTCATTGAAAACGATGAAGCCGGTGTCGACCGGGGCGCCGGCATCCGGACCATCGGGGACAGGGATGGTATGGGTATGACCGCCGAGGTAGTCGCCCTGTTCCAGCAGGGTGACGTCATGGGTTTTCTGAAGGAGGTGGGCGGCTACAATGCCGGCCACACCGCCGCCGATCACCGCAACTCGTTTTCGGGGTGTCCTGTTATCTGATGGGTTCATGAATGTTCCGGCTTGCCGGTGGAGGTAGGAGTGCCCGGCCCCTTTTTCGGGAGCCAGGGGAAAAAGGCGTTGGTCCTGGCCTTGTAGGCCTCGAACTGGGGATTGCCAAGGTATTTGGCCTCAAGCATGGGGATGCCGGACACTTTGAGGAGGAGAAAGCAGATGGTCAGCGGGCTGATCAGACCCCAGAGGCCTGCCGGTGATCCCAGTCCAATAATAAAAATACCCCACCAGAGAACGGCTTCACCAAAATAGTTGGGATGACGGGTGTAGCGCCACAACCCCTCCTCGATGGTCTGGCCGCGATGGGCCGGGTTCTGTTTGAAACGGGTCAACTGCCAGTCGCCGACTGCCTCGAAGAAGAACCCGACTCCAAAGAGCAGGATGCCCAAGAAATCGGTCCAACGCGGACCACCGCCGGGACTGGCGATGGTGAGCAGGATCGGCATCGCCACCACAAAAACCACTGCCCCCTGGAGCAGATAGATCTGGAGAAAACTCCGCCAGATTATGGTCTTGCCCCAGGCCTCACGGAAGGCTTGGTAACGAAAGTCCTCCCCCTTGCCCCTGTGGCGCAGGCCGATATGCAAACCAAGACGCACCCCCCAGAGCGTGACGAGAGCAAGCAGCAGCAGGGGGCGGAATCCCGCACTGCCGCCAAACAGCCAGGCGCCCCAGGAGGCGACCACAAAGGCCGGGCCGTAGGCTATGTCAATCAGGCTATTGTCTTTGGCAAGCAGGCCGATGACAAACATGCAACTCATGTAGGCCAGGAGGAGGAGCGCCGCACTTTCTAAAACGCTGGCCATGATCATCACGCTGCAATCATTTTGGGGACAAGGGGTTTCATCCCTTCAGAAGCCAGGAACCAATGAGAAAACTGCCGCCGCTCACCAGGGTGCAGAGCACCGTGCCCCAGGCGATGTCGACCACGGTGACCAGCACCGGCCAGTCGCGCAGCGTCGCCAGATTGGTGAGATCATAGGTGGTATAGGTGAAAAAGCCGAACAGGGCGCCGAAAAGGCAGGCCCTGGCGAGCGAGCCGGCTTCCAGGCCAGGACGAACGGCAAAAAGAAGAATGCCGACGATGTAGATAAAATAGAAGAGGAGGGCCGCGGTCCAATTGACCTGGGGGCTGAGCAGCGAATGGAGCTGCTCCTTATAGAAATTCCTGGCCACATAACCCAGCCAGATCATGTCGATGGCAAAGAAAACCGGGATGGTGAACAGGTAGAGCTTGAACCAAAACGAGAAATTCATGCGACTGCCTCCCCGACGTAGAAAACCGATAAACCGTGAAAGGGCGCCTAACACTCACTTCATGTTGCCAGGAGATTCAAAGAAGAAGATATGACTACCGTAATGCTTCCCCTGAAAAAAACAACAGTGTTGTCGATGAATTGTGACTGGTCTGCTTTGATGCCGCGCTCAGGCAATGGTCTGGATGTCAAGCAGGCGCACCTCATCGAACCGGTTCACGAGGATATATCGGCGGACCATGAGGACCATGAGGGCAGAAGATGGGGCCAGACAAAAGGGCTCAAGCTCAGGATGCCGTTGGAGAAAGAGGGCGAGCGGGCCGTCTCTGTCTTTTCCCAGCAGTTCCCTTGCCTGTCCAAGGGCTGTGACCGCAAGAGCCGACTGAAAATCGGCGCTGCGGTTGGTCCGGTTGTCGATGAGCGCCGAGACCTGATTGTTGGCAGCCATGTTACTGTATTTACGCGTGCCACGTGAGGTGAAAACAAAAAGGCGGTCGAGCTCGGCGGCAGCGGCAAAGGCCATCAGGCTGGTGTAGGGCGCGGCGCCGTCGTGGGTTGCCAGCACCATATGGAGTTGTTGTTGAAACAAACAGCGCAGTTGCGACGCCAACTGTTCCCGGTCCTTTGGACAATGTTTTTCTTGTTGTTGCATAATTATTCAGCAATGGCTGCGCAGGCGCAGGTCGAGAGGGTGAGGGTGGAGATAGCACTGGTCGCGCAGGTCGAGTTGATCGAATGTACGAACATGGTGGTTGATCAGTATAATAGGGACGATCAGCGGTACATCTGCGAGGCTATAGGCCTCAATCATCTCCAGCACTTCCTGCTTTTCATCAGGTGAAAGCTCCTGCTTGAAATAGCCGAAGATATGCAGGAGGACGTTGCGATGCTTCTTTGCGGTGGTGCGAACCTGCAGGATTTTCGCAAGGAATGCGCCCTATTGACTGCAGGCTTCTTCGACGGATTCAGGCCTATTGGCGAGGAACCGCCCCATCAATCGGCAGTGCTCCTGGCTGTGGGCAAGAAGCCGCAGAGATCCTCTTGTTCGAGCTGCTGCACTCTGTCCTCGGCCCAGACCTGCACCGGTTCGGGTAGGGTCGACACCGCGGCGGCTGGTCACCAGCCGAGGGGGCATCCTCGCTGCCTACCAGCGCAGGGTCTCACGGATTAAATTTGAGCTGGCCCCCGCCGTTATAACCAACGTTCTGGCCAAGCAGGCTGGCGCCAACCCCGATTGTTAGTTTTCCCCTGCCGTTACGCTCCTTCCGAGAGACGTGTGATTCACTGGTGCTTTCTTTTGAGGGCCCTGCTCAAACGAACAGCCGCCAGCAAGGCGTGGACGAGACAGATGTTTCAGGAGTCCCGCCCGACGGGCCTTCTCTCCGGCACAAAAATATGAGGAATGCGTTCCTCGTTCCATTCCTGAGACACATAAAACTGACAGTAACAAGAACCGAATTCCTCGACATCCGCCGCCCGATACTCACAGGGGCAGATGATGTCTCGGTCAGCCTCTCGCTTTCCCGAAGCCAGCCTGCAGGGGCAGGCCATGTAGCCATAGCGGTCCTTGTTGGTCAGCAAGCCTCGGAGCAGATCAAAAGTCCGCTCCCGGTCCCGGTTGAAGAAATAGCCTTTGGGCTCCTGCACCTTTTTGAGCATGTCATGGAGATCGTCGACCTTGGTGCGCACCCCAATGGCCTCCTTGATCTCCTGCACCTTGAATCCGGTAATGGTTTGCCCGTCGATGTTGATGGTGGGAAAGGAGCAGCTGGGGTTGAGCAGGCGCAATTCAGCCAACAAGGCATCTCGCTCCTGACCTTCCAGCAGGTCGCCATCAACGAATTCATGCGGCACATCAAGATCCCTGAGCATTTTCTTTATGGCCTGACAGTAGGCACAGGTTGAAAGGCTGTAGAGTTTTATCCGTTTTGTTTCCATCATGAATACCCTTTGTTTGCTTTGGCGGATTCGATGATTAACTAGAATTTAGCGCACCATACGATAGCGAAAGCTCTTTGAAACCCTAACTTGCTGAATGATGAAAATGCAGTTCCAATTGCATTAGCGTTGTTGTCGTTAACCAACTACACATACAACTACACGAAAAATTGATCTGCCGTGAAGCAGAATAGCTCATTTTCACTGTCCATCCAACGGGCAATAGAGAGGCATGGCCTCGATGTTGAATCCGAGGTCAACACCTCCTTCAATGAGCTGGGCGTCAGAACGCTCCTCCACCAGTCCTGGATTCGAAAAGAGAAGGTCTCCCACCCGTCACGCTGCTCTTTGTCTTGATCGTCTTGCCGCTCATCAAACAGAGCCTGTGCTCGTTGTGGTCCGGCTCATTCTTTGCCACCATTATCATGTGCTGGAAAACGCGTTCACGCCTGTTCCGCTGGAGGGGTGTGCGAAACTTGAGGGAATTGGCCGCTCATCATGCAAACAGGGGCGACCAATGAGGAAACGCAAAAAGACTTGAGGCTCAAACCCCACACGGTGAGATTCGTTTCTATTTCAGCAGCAGCCAATCGAGATCAGGAGGTGAACATCGGATGAAGTGAGTGAAACGGTTAACCACGGAGTTGGGCAAACAGGGAGCTCTGCGCAACAACCCAAAACTGGTGGCCGCCTACAACTCCACCTGGTTGCCCAACTCCACCACCCGATCCGGCGGCAGCTTGAAGAAGGAGGTGGCGTTCCAGGCGTTGCGCGACATGAAGATGAACAGCTTCTTGCGCCACTGGGCCATGGGCGCCGAGCCGCTGGAAAAGAGGGTCTCGCGGCCGAGGAAAAACGAGGTGGTGTAGATGTCGATGGCCACGCCCTTTTTGCCGACCAAATCAAGAATGCCCGGCATGTCCGGTGATTCCATAAAACCGTAGCTCGCCCTGATCCGATAAAATCCCTGCCCCAGATCTTCCAGAAACACCCGCTCCTCGGCGGGCACGGTGGGCGTTTCCGCCGAGAGTATGGAGAGCAGCAGCACCCGTTCGTGCAGAGCCTCGTTGTGCTTGAGGTGGTGCAGCAGGGTATGCGGGACGCCTTCCGGCGTGATCGACATGAACACCGCCGTGCCTGCTGTCCGTTGCGGGCTGTACTCGGCCAGATCCTTGAGAAAAACGTCGGTGGGCATGCGCATCAGGGCGTAATGCTTGGCCAACAACGCCCGGCCGTCGCGCCAGGTGATCATCGAAATCAACACAATCGATGCGATGCAGATGGTGATCCAGCCGCCGTCCTTGACCTTGAGGATGTTGGCGCTGAGGAAGGCGCCGTCGAAAATCAGGAACAGACCCGCCAGGGCGGCGCTCTGCCACAGCGGCCAGTTCCAGCGGAAACGGGTGACGTGGAAGTACATGATCGAGGTGATGGTCATGGTCGCGGTCACCGCAAAGCCGTAGGCCGAGGCCAGCCGGGTGGATTCCTTGAACGCCAGCACCAGGGTCAGACAGGCAAGCATCACCAGCCAGTTGACCGTCGGCATGTAGATCTGGCCCTTGGCCTGCTCCGAGGTGTGGATGATGCGCATACGCGGGGTAAAGCCCAGCTGGATGGCCTGTTGGGTCAGCGAATAGACGCCCGAAATCATGGCCTGGGAGGCGATGATCGCCGACACCGTGGCCAATCCCACCAGCGGATAGAGCAAAGCCTTGGGCGCCAGGGCGTAGAAGGGATTGACCTCGGCCACGGTTGGGTCGTGGAGCAGCAGCGCCCCCTGGCCGAAATAGCTGAGCACCAGCCCGGGGAGGACGATGCCGTACCAGGTGATGCGGATCGGCAACCGGCCGAAATGGCCCATGTCGGCGTAGAGCGCCTCGCAGCCGGTGATGCACAGCACTACCGAGGCCAGGGAGACAATGCCGTGGAGGTGATGCACCGCGAAATACTGGTAGGCGTGCCAGGGATTGAGGGCGGCCAGCACGTCGGGTTGACGGAGGACGGCCAGCAGGCCCAGCGTGCCGATGCTGCCGAACCAGAGAATCATGATCGGCCCGAAGACCTTGCCGATCACCGCAGTGCCGAACCGCTGGGCAAAAAACAGCCCGAACAGAATCAGGCAGGTCAGCGGCACCACATAGGGCGCGGCCGCGTCGGTGGCCATGTTGAGCCCTTCCATGGCCGACAGCACCGAGATGGCCGGGGTGATGATGCCGTCGCCGTACAGCATCGAGGCCCCGGCGGCGGTGAGCACGGTGAGCACCGTCCACCAGCGTTTGCGGTCGCTCAGCGGTTTGCGCAGGGCGGCGAGCAGAGAAAAGGTGCCGCCCTCGCCCTTGTTGTCGGCGCGGAGCACAAAAATAACGTATTTGAGGCTGACCACGATGATCAACGACCAGAACACCAGCGACAAAATGCCAAGCACGTTGGCCGCGTTCGCCTCCACCCCGTGGCTGCCGGAAAAGCATTCCTTGATGGTGTAGAGCGGGCTGGTGCCGATGTCGCCGTAGATGATGCCAAGGGCGGCCAGGGCCAGGGAATGCAGCGGCGCCTGGGGATGGTGGGGATGATTGTCCGATGGAGCGGCGGCGGACCGCGCAAAAAAGGGCATGGGGCGAACTCCTGGTTGCCGTGATTCAAGCCCCTGGAAACAACCCCGGAGGCTCCCATTAAGCTTGCGAGGTGAGCTGACGGGCTCAGGCTGAGAGATGCCTTACGCGCAATGCGCGATTCGCCCCAACAAAGTGGTTCCCCCGCTTCCGTTTGTCGCGGAATTCAGCGATGTCTGACAAAATTGTTCAACGCCACACATTGAACGCGGCCTACTTTCCCTCTTCTCGGGCAAGAATGCAAGCGGGAAATGCAGGGGGCGCACCTGCGTGTTTTCCAGGACCCGTCACAAAGGCAGGCGTTGACCTTCCGAAGGCGTCGCGGGCTGTGGCGGCCCTTCGGCGTCTCCCTCGGGGGTTGCTTGTACAACTATATCCACCCGGCGATTTTGTTTTCGTCCCTCCTCGGTGCTGTTGGTCGCAATCGGTCGGTATTCGCCGTACCCGGTCACGGAAAGCTTCTGTGGGGCGAAATCGTGCCGGTCGATAAAATGATGCGCCAAATTGGTGGCCCGGGTCGACGACAGCTCCCAGTTTGACGGAAACAACGATGAATGGATTGGTTTATTGTCGGTGTGCCCTTCAAAACTGATCATGTTGTCGTAAGGATTCAACACATTGGCTATTTCGGCCAGCAGTTCAAAGCCCACGGGTTTGATCACGGCGCTGCCCGAATCGAAAAACCCCGCCTCTTTCAGACTGATAACCAGTCCTCTGGAGGTCACCTCGACGTCTACGAGACCGCCGGCCTTGTGCTCCATGAGATATTTCTCTATCGTCACGAGCATGTGCTTGAAGTCCTTGTGGGTTGCCCGGACCTTGCCGGCGCTGTCTTTGTTTCCTTTAGGCGCGGCAGGAGGTTCAGCTTGCGGCCGGATGGTCGGGACAGGCGCCACATTGGTTTTGGGCAAAATATTCGGTTGGCCCGAACTGACGCTGGAGGTTACGCCAAAGGCGACGCGATAGGAAGCGGCGACCTCTTCCACCTTCTTCTTGTCGGTCTGCGACATGGCGTACAAGGTGACAAACACCGCAAACAGCAGGGTGATGAAGTCGGCGTAGGAAACCAGCCACCGCTCATGATTGGCCGCTTTTTCCGGCTTTTTCTTCCTGGCCATTTATTTTTTTCCCCCGTCATCCTCAATCATGCCGCCGGCCTTGTCGCCCGCTCCGCCCAGATACGACTTCAGCCGCTCCTCGATAAATCGTGGGTTCTCCCCATTTTGGATAGCCACAATCCCGGCGATGATCATCTCCTGGCGGAGCATTTCATCCTTGATGCGATGCTTGATTTTGGTGGCGGCGGGTAAACAGATGATGTTGGCGGTGACCAGCCCGTAAATGGTGGCCACGAAGGCCACGGCAATGCCGCCGCCGAGCTTGGAGGTGTCGCTCAAATTGCTCATAACGTGGATCAGCCCGAGCACGGCGCCGATGATGCCGATGGTCGGGGCATACCCTCCGGCGGCCTCGAAAAACTCGACGCTCATCTTCGCATGTTCTTCCGTGGCGCCGAGATCGATTTCCAGCAGCTCCCTGATATCCTTGGGATCAACACCGTCGACCGAAAGGGAGATCGCCTTTTTCATGAACCGGTCTTTATGGTTCTGGGCGTCCTGTTCCAGGGCGATGATGCCGTTTTTCCGGGCCTTGGCGGCATAGCCGCACATCTCGACGATCAGATCGTCGTTTTTAGGCGAACTGGTCAGAATTTTTTTGATGTCTTTGAAGCCGCCGATGGCTGTATGCATGGGAAAACTGATAAAGGCCGCGCCAAAGGTGCCGCCCAGAACGATCAGGGCGGCGGTCGGCTGCACCAGCGAGTTGAGATGCAGACCTTCCAGGGCGGCGCCGCCGATGATGGCCCCAAGCGCCATGAGCAATCCGATGATGGTTGCGATATCCATAGGTTCTCAGCGTGTGTTCAGAAGAGGTTGCAAGACAATGCACTCCAAGACCTTTGGAATGCCAAGTAAATCATTGTATTGGCGGAACGGAGCAAGGAAAAGGAAAAAAGAGCGAGGCAGGATTCCGAACAGCGACTGGTCATGGTTGATTGCCGCGGCGGAGTCAATCAGGCGGGTCGCAATCGACAGGCAGGCGGGATTGGCGCAACACCCGGACGCGAAAGGCGACGATCCGGTCGACGATCTCCGCAGCCTTTTCCCGGACCAGGATATTGTCGTCATTGACCAGCTTGATGGTGGTGTCGGGTTTCTCTTCGATGCTCTTGATCAGGTCGGGATTCAGATAAAATTCCATCTGGTTGAGCCGGGTCAGCTTGATCATGGCGTGAACGCGAGTGTAGAGGGTTAAGGTGGCGCGGAAGAACCGAACAGCCCCTTCCCCGTCGGAACGGGGAAGGGGCTCGGTTCCGCGTGGGCGCGCAGAAAAGGGGGGAGAAGCGAACGCTCTCCCCGGCTTCAGGCGCTCTTTTCCTCCACATCGAACTTAATCAGGATCTCGTCGGCCTCCACCGCCTGTCCCTTCTTGACCAGGACCTCGGCAATGACGCCGTCCACCGGCGAGGCAACGCCGCTCTCCATCTTCATCGATTCGAGAATCACCAGGTTCTGCCCCCGGAAGACCCGCTCGCCCTTCTGGGCCAGCACATCCACCACCAGGCCGGGCATCGGGCAGAGCAGGATGTTGTTGGCCACGCTGTCGGCCTTCTCCGGCATGTACTTCATCATCGCCCATTCTTTCGGGGTGTAGACCTCGAACAGCCGGGAGAGTCCGTTGAAGGAGACAAACATGAACGATTCGTCAAACTGGATGCGGAAACGGTAGGCCTGACCGTTGATGACCAGCTTGAGTCGGCGGCGGAAAAACTCGAAAAACGGAATCTCGACCTGATACATATTGCCGTCCACCCGGATGGTGCAGGTCTCGCCGCTGATCGGCGGGGCCTCCAGAGCGACCTCGAAATGGTCGTCCTCGCAGCGGACCATGTAGCGGGGGGTGCGCTTCATCTTCCGTTGGCCGCCGATGTCGGAAACCATGTGGCGCATCGATTCGCGCAGGGCCACGGTGCGGGTGTGATAGATCACCCCCGCGACCAGGGCCGCCAGCCGCAGGTAGTGGATGGCGGGTGAGCGTTTTGACTTGCCGCCGTCAAAATGCTGCTCAATGAAGCCGGTGCTCAGGGTGCCCTCGGAAAACTCGGGCAGACACAGCACGCTGGTGACAAAATCAATATTGGTGAACACGCCCTCGATGTGGTAGCCGTTGAGGGCTTCGATCAGGCCGCGACGCGCGTCTTCCCTGGTTTTGCCGTGGCAGATCAGCTTGGCCAGCATGGAATCGTAGTAGACGTCGATCTTGCCGCCGATGTTGACCCCGGAGTCGACGCGAACGCCGCTTCCCTTGGGCGCGGCATAGCGGGTGATCATGCCAGTGGAGGGGATGAAGCCCCGCGAGGGATCCTCGGCGCAGATCCGCGCCTCAATGGCCCAGCCGTTGAAGCGCACCCCTTTCTGATCAAAGGGCAGGGGCTCGCCGCTGGCGATGCGCAACTGCCATTCCACCAGATCAAGCCCGGTGACCATCTCGGTGACCGGATGCTCCACCTGCAGGCGGGTGTTCATCTCCAGAAAATAAAAATTCTGGTGCGCGTCGAGCACAAATTCCACCGTGCCGGCGTTGACGTAGTTGGCCACGCGGGCCAGATCGCAGGCCGCCTTGCCCATCCGCTCGCGGAGGTCGGCGGAAACCGCCGGCGAGGGCGATTCTTCGATCACCTTCTGATAACGGCGCTGAATGGAACACTCGCGCTCGCCCAGATGGATCACATGGCCGTGGCTGTCGGCCAACACTTGGATCTCGATGTGGCGGGGTTGTTCGATGTACCGCTCGACAAACACCCGGGTGTCGTTGAAGGCCTTTTGGGTTTCCTTGCGGCTGGCCGCCAGGGCGTCCTTCATCTCCGAAGCCTTGCGGACAATGCGCATGCCCTTGCCGCCGCCGCCGGCCGCCGGTTTGAGCAGCACCGGATAGCCGACGTCCTCGGCGGCCGCCAGTGCCTCGGCGTCGTCCTTGACCGCCTCGATATGACCGGGAATCACCGGCACGCCAGCGTTCTTGGCCAGTTCCTTGGAGGTGATCTTGTCGCCCATGACGTCGACCGCATCCACCGGCGGGCCGATGAAGACCAGCCCCGCCGCTTCCACCGCCCTGGCAAAGTCGGCCTTCTCCGAGAGAAAACCGTAGCCGGGATGCACCGCCTGGGCGCCGGTGGCCTTGGCTGCGGCAATGATCTTGTCGATGTCGAGGTAGGATTTCTGCGACTGGGATTCGCCGATGTGGACCGCCTCGTCCGCCAGATGTCGGTGCAGGCTGCGGCTGTCGGCGTCGGAGTACACCGCTACGGTGCTGATGCCCAGCCGGTTGCAGGTGCGAATGATGCGGATGGCAATTTCGCCGCGATTGGCGATCAGAATTTTATCAAACATAGCGTGCCTCACAGGGGAATGTTTCCGTGTTTGCGATCCGGGCCCTTGGTCTTCTTGCTGTCGAGCATCTGCAGGGTGCGGATGAGATGCGAGCGGGTGTCCCGGGGAAAGATGACGTCGTCAATATAGCCCCGCTGGGCGGCAAGAAAGGGGTTGGCAAAGGTGCGGCGGTATTCCTCCATCTTTTCGCTGAGCACGGCGTCCGGATCGTCGGCCTCGTAGATCTCCTTGCGGTGGATGACCTCGGCCGCGCCCTTGGGACCCATGACCGCAATCTCGGCGGTGGGCCAGGCGTAGTTGACGTCGCAGTGGATGTGCTTGGAGTTCATCACCAGATAGGCGCCGCCGTAGGCCTTGCGGATGATCACCGAGATGCGCGGCACCGTGGCCTCGGTGAAGGCGTAGAGCAGCTTGGCCCCGTGGCGGATGATGCCGCCGTGTTCCTGATCCGGGCCGGGCATGAAGCCGGGTACGTCGACCAGCGAGATCAGCGGGATGTTAAAGGCGTCGCAGAAGCGGACAAACCGGCCGGCCTTGAACGAGGCGTCGTTGTCGAGCACGCCGGCGAGCACCGCCGGCTGATTGGCCACCAGTCCCACGGTCTGGCCGCCGAGCCGGCCAAAGCCGCAGATGATGTTGCGGGCAAAGCCGGCGTGGACCTCCATGAACTCCGCGCCGTCCAAAATCGAGTGGATCAGCACGTTCATGTCGTAGGTCTGGTTGGAATTGCTCGGGATGAGGAAGTCCAGGGCTGGATCGGTGCGGTCCGGGGCGTCGCTGAGATCGAGAATCGGCGAGTGGAGCCGATTGTTGGAGGGCAGATAGCTGATCAACCGCCGCACCTCGCGCAGGGCCAACACGTCGTTGTGGACGGTGAAATGGGCCACGCCGCTCTTGCTGGCGTGCACCTTGGCCCCGCCCAGGTCCTCGGAGGTGATGTCCTGGTGGGTGACGGTCTTGACCACGCTGGGGCCGGTGACGAACATGTACGAGGAGTCCTCGACCATGAACACGAAATCGGTGATCGAAGGGCTGTACACCGCGCCGCCGGCGCAGGGCCCCATGATGCAGGAGATCTGCGGCACCACGCCGCTGGCGCGGACGTTGCGGTGGAAGATCTCGCCGTAGGCGGCCAGGGCGTCGACGCCCTCCTGGATGCGCGCCCCGCCCGAATCGTTGAGCCCGATGATCGGCGCGCCCACCTTGACCGCCAAGTCCATCACCTTGCAGATCTTCTGGGCATGGGCCTCGCCCAGCGACCCGCCGATGACGGTGAAATCCTGACTGAACACAAAGACCTCGCGGCCGTCGATCGAGCCGTGGCCGGTGATCACGCCGTCGCCGAGGAAGCTCTTTCCCTCCAGGCTGCCGCCGCGGCTGCCCTTCAGGACGTCGAACTCCTCAAAGGTGCCGTCGTCGAGCAGCAGATCGAGCCGTTCCCTGGCCGTCAACTTGCCCTTGCGATGCTGGGCCTCTTTTTGCTGTTCCCCTCCGGCGGAAACGGATTCCGCCCGCAGCCGTTCCAGAGTTTCTAAGGTAGCCTGGTATTGCGTATCCATATGTCCCGTCACCTCGTGGCGGAACCTGTCCAAGGCCCAGAAGAGAGCCTAAACAGATTCACGGTTATTGATCGATTGCGCTCTCTGCGGCGTCGCGCCCGGCAGCGGCTGCTGTCGTCGCACCGGCTGAAGCCAGGAATCACAAACCGCCTAATCTATCACAGAGACTGGGATTTCGTCTGCAAAAAAAAGGGGCAACCGGGAAGGAATCCCGATTGCCCGCAAACAGGCCGCGCCCAAGGGCAGGAATCAACGGATCACGCCGTTATCCGATGAGAAAACTCCAGAGGATGCCGGCGCAGACCGCCGAACCAATAACCCCCGAGGAATTGCAGGCCACGGCGTGCATCAGGAGGAAGTTGGTGCGATCCTCCCTCTGCCCCATCATGTGGACCTCGCGGGCCGAGCCGGGCACTGCGGAAACCCCGGCGGCGCCAAGCAGCGGATTGATTTTTTCTTTGAGAAACAGGTTCATGAATTTCCCAAACAGGATCCCGGAAGCGGTGGCGATGCTGAAGGCCACGGCGCCAAGGAGGAAAATGCCCACCGACTTGGGATTGAGGAACACGTCGCCCTGGGTGGAAGCGCCCACGGTCAGGCCGACCAGGATGGTGGCGGTGTCGATGATGGCGGTGCGGGCGGTGTTGGCCAGCCGGTCAACCACGCCGCTTTCCTTGAGGATGTTGCCAAAGAAAAAAGGCCCGAGCAGCGGGATTGAGGCCGGGGCAAGAAAGGTGCAAAGGATCATGCCCACCACCGGAAAGATGATGATCTCCTTGCGGGAAACCTCGCGCATCTCCGGCATGCGGATCAGCCGTTCTTCTCTGCTGGTGAGCAGCAGCATGATCGGCGGCTGGATAATCGGGATCAGCGCCATGTAGGAATAGGCGGCGATCGCGATGGGGCCGATGAGATGCGGCGCCAGCTTGGCGGTAAGGAAGATCGAGGTCGGGCCGTCGGCGCCGCCGATGATGCCGATGGACGAGGCCTCGGGCGCGGTGAATCCCAAGCCCAGGGCGCACAGGTAGGTGAAGAAGATGCCCATCTGGGCGGCGGCCCCCAAGAGCATCAGCTTGGGATTGGCCAGGAGAAACGAGAAATCGGTCATCGCCCCCAGGCCAAGAAAGATGATCGAGGGATAGACGCCGCTGGTGACGCCGAAGTAGAGGTAATGGAGAACGCTGTTGGCCTCGTAGATGCCGATGCCAAACCCTTTGAAAAACGGGATGTTGCCCAGGATGACGCCAAAACCGATGGGCAGCAGCAGCAGCGGTTCGTAATTCTTATGGATGGCGAGATAGACAAAAAACGAGCCGACCACAATCATGATCAGGTTGCGGTAATCGGCCAGATAAAAGCCGGTATTGTGTAAAAATTGCAGAATCAGGTCCATTCTTGTTCTCCCCTCATCATGAGATCTGGTTGCATGGAAAAATCAGGCGACATAACGGAACAGGCCGTCCCCTAAAAACTCGAGCTTTCCCGCGTCGCGGAGGCAGCGGATGGAGAGGTGGGGATGGGGGAGATGGTATTTCTTGGCCAGCCCATAGAGCTCGGCCAGTTCAAATTCAGAGGGCAACTCCTCGATCAGGGGGTGATACAGGGTGATTGCCACCTGGATGTCGTTGGGACAGTCGGGGGGCATCCAGATGGGTTTGGTTTCTTCGACAACCACCTCCACGATGGTTTTGGGAGGTCGGTCAAGCAGGGCCACCAGTTTATGCAACTGGGAAATGACGAAAGACAGAGCGGACAACCCGGCAAAGACGATGCCGGCGCCGGTTGCGGCGATAGTCCACCCGTTGTTGTGTGCAATAGCTTCTAACCCAAACAATTGAGACCTCCTTACAGCGAAAATATTATTCTGAACCCCAATGGACCATTGGGGGAATGATACTTCTGGCGAGGATTTGCACCCTCTTCATACACGAATTCCCGCTAAAGTCAAATTGTTAGTGTATTGTGGCGGGGCCTGAAACCGCGCCGGCGCCGGCGCATTTCCATCAAAACAAAAGCCTCCACGGCGGCGGAAGCGACACGTTGTGCCACCTGGGCGAGCCTGGTTCCCGGTCCGGTCTCAAGACGCCAAATTGCCGCGCCCATGCGGAAAACGTCTGCCGGGGCCGCGCCCTTTGATAAACGTGGTCAACATGGCGGCAGATGTGGTACTGTCCCGCTGTTTTTGCGCACAGAGTTTTTTGTATCCGGATTGCCCCGCGCCAGATTGCCCCCGGCGCCTCCGTTACCCGGTCGCAACGCGTCGCCGCGACCGCAACCTTCAGATCAGTCAAGGAGTGAGTGCATGAAACTGTTTGCCCGCGACATCATGGCCAAAAATTTCGACACCATCAACATGAACGCCCCGGTCGAAAAGGCGATCAAAATGATCCTTCACGCCAAGGTCCGCCCCACCGGCCACAAGACCGTGAGCCTGATGGTGGTTGACGATGTGCACGCGCTCGTGGGCACCATCAGCATGTATTACATTCTCTACCACCTGCGCCCCTCGTATTTGAACTACGGCATCGACGGCAGCGAATTGAACTGGAAAGGCGAGGTGGACGGATTTGTTCAGGCGGTGAAGGATAAAACCGTGGCCCAGATCATGAACGACACCGTGCTCAGCGTGCCGCCCGACGAACCGGTGATGTCGATCCTCGACCGGCTGATTAAAAATCGCATCCGCAGGATCTCGGTGGTGGACAACGGCAAGCTCGTCGGGGTGGTCTACATGTCCGACATTTTTTACCACCTGTTCAGCGAATAAAAAAAGGCGGGCGTCCGATTCGGACGCCCGCCAACGTTGCGCGTCGCCGAGTTAAAAATTAAACACCTTGGCCTCGGCCGCCATGTCGATCAGGTGGGGGCCGCCGTCCAGGACCATATTGCTGTGGAACTTGGCCTCGTCGAGTTTGCGGTTTTTGGCGCAGGGGATGCAAATGCCCACCGGCACCTCGTTTTCGACCAGGTAGGGCAGGTAATCGGCCACGCAGTCGCCGGTGTCGGTTTTCTGGCTGCCGTCCCGATCCTTCAAGGCCCAGTCGACGCCGCTGTCAATGAAAAAGAGATTGACCGTGTGCCCCTTGCCGTGGGCGATCTTGGCAAACTGAAAGCAACGGGTCGCCTTCTCAAAGTTGTTGTCGCGCAGCACAAACAAAAAATTGGCCATAACGTCCTCCCAAATCCTCAAGGTATGTGGTGAAGGGCCGCTCCCTGCCGCACGCGGCACGCAAACCGCCCCCGTTGACTTCGCCGGTTCGTTTTGAACCTATGCACATTTTCAGCAAAACTACCCGAAATCCGAAGGGTTGACAACCGGAAACCAGCCCAGAGACAGACCCCATCCGCCATGACGCCCCTTGCCTTTACCCCGCCCCGCTGGCTGCGCA
>NZ_JAVBXR010000018.1 GCF_030824455.1 Desulfobulbus sp. | reverse complement strand
GCGTTACCGCGTCCCGCAACGCCAACCACAGCGTAACTTGTTGTGTTCGTAAAGAAAGCCGGTGAAGCCCGCACAGGCCAAGTCAGGGAAAACAGGGGCAGGCTCCACCGGGATCTTTTGAGGTGAATAGTCTGTAGCGGTTGAGGTTGTCAGGGGGATGAGATCCGCCCAGCCAACCTGCCAACTCACCAACCTTCAGGCTAAAAACCTACAGGCTAACCAACCTGCTTCTTACAGCGCGGCGGTGTAGATCGCTTTCACGTCCGCGTCTTTCGGGCGGCGCGGATTGGTCAGACCGCAGGCGTCCTTCTGAGCGTTGCCGACCATGGTGTCGATGTCGCTTGCCTTGACGTCTTTGCCGTAGCGTTTGCCCAACTCGATCAGACCACCGGGGATGCCGATGTCGGCGGACAGCTTCTTGATTGCCACCAGGGCCAGTTCAGCCGCATCGCGAGGAGCCATGCCGGCGGTGTTCTCGCCCATCAACTCGGCGATCTTGACGAAGCGGTCCATCTTAGCAATCAGGTTGAACTTCTCCACATGGGGAAGGAGAATGGCGTTGCACTCGCCATGGGGCAGGTCATAGAAACCACCCAACTGATGGGCCATGGCATGGACGTGACCAAGGCTGGCGTTGTTGAAGGCCATACCGGCCAGATACTGAGCAAAACACATACCCTCGCGGGCCTCGATGTCCTGACCATTGGCCACGGCCGGACGGAGGTACTTGGCGATCAGCTCAATGGCCTTCTCGGCTGCGGAGTCGGTCATCGGATTGGCGATGGTGGATACATAGGCCTCAACCGCGTGGGTGAGGGCGTCCATACCGGTGGCGGCGGTGAGCGCCGGCGGCATGCCGACCATCAACATGGGATCGTCCACGGCGATGCCGGGGGTAACGCGCCAGTCAACGATGGCCATCTTCACGTGACGGGACAGATCGGTGATGATGCAGAAACGGGTCATCTCGGAAGCGGTGCCGGCGGTGGTGTTGACCGCCAGGTACGGAGGCATGGGTTTGGTGGATTTGTCCACGCCCTCGAAATCATGGATCTTGCCGCCATTGGCAATCACCAGGCCAACGCCCTTGCCGCAGTCATGGGAGGAACCGCCGCCCAGGGTGATCAGGGAGTCGCATTTCTCTTTTTTGTAGATGTCCACGCCGTCGTGAACGTTTTTATCGGTGGGGTTGGGGATTGTTTCGTCATAGACAACGTACTTCATGCCGGCCGCGTCCAGCAGGTCGGTGATCTGTTTGGTGATGCCTGCGCCGGTGATGCCCTTGTCGGTGACGATCAACGGTTTGGAGCCGCCGAGCGCCTTGATTTTGTCGGGAATCTGTTTAGAAGCGCCGATGCCGATGAGGGTTACAGAAGGAATGAAATAACCGTAGACTTCTTCACGAACTGCCATAATGAAACCATCCTTTTTTATATTTTTTGGGTTCCTGCTCGTCCTGCAAAAAGTTCCTGCCTCTCTTTGGATCCAAATATGCGCACTTTCTTTATAGCAATGACCGTGCCAATTGTAAAATTACGTATTTTCAGCAGGATGGATTGTGGCTCCGAGTGGATGCCGCGCCTTCCGCAGATCGGTCGAGGTCGATATTGCAGGGAAAAGAATAATTTGGAGCGAAACCTACCGCTAATTACCTATATTGACAGCAATTTCATCGTTCGGGATTTTATGACTCTTTGTTTTAGCCATTCGGGTCATTGTGACCCGAATGGAGAAATTTTGTATTTGTTCTGAAAAAACGCCACGAATGCATCTGGGGCAGGAGAAATTCAGGGAGGCTGAGACCCGTTGACGATCCATGTCTGGTTGCTGCCTCTATCGGCGTAAAGCTTGGTTGAAATAGTGGTTGCAATCTTCCTGGGCAAGGATGATCATGGTTGGTGAAGACTGAAGCGGGCTGGGACCTGTTTTCTGTCTTCCAATTGAGCAACAGCCCAATGCTTGATGGATCGGGGGCGGCGCCGATGAATTGTAGGATGAGGCCGCAGGCGTTTCAGCGGCACGGATTCATTGGTGTTAGGCCCTGCGGCGATCTGTCGGCAAGGCGCAACACGGAGGAGCAATTGTATGTCTATCGTCACGATATCGAGAGGTTCGTACAGCAAGGGCAAGGACGTGGCCGAGAAGTTGGCGCAAAAATTACAGTATGATTGCGTTTCGCGGGAAATCCTGCTTGAGGCGTCGGAAGAGTTCAATATACCTGAAATAAGCTTGGTACGAGCCATCCATGACTCTCCGTCTGTTCTCGAGCGTTTTCGTCACGGGAAAGAGCGATATATCAGCTATTATCAGTATGCGCTGTTGAAGCATGTGCAGAAAGACAACGTCGTATACCATGGCTTGGCCGGCCAGTATTTCCTGCGCTATGTCCCCCATGTCCTCAAGGTACGCATTCTGGCCAGCATGGAGGACCGGGTTCAGGAAGTGATGCGGCGCGATCAGGTTTTGGCGAAGGACGCCGAGCACATCCTGGCCAAGGACGACGACGAGCGGCGTCGCTGGGGGCTCAAGTTGTACGGCATCGACACCTGGGACAGTCGGTTGTATGACGTTGTGGTGCTGATTGATCGATTGTCGGTCGACGATGCTGTTGATTTAATAGCTGAAACCGTTAAGAAACCCGTATTCCAAACCACGGCTGAGTCGCAGCGGGCGCTCGACAATCAGGTGCTGTGCGCGAAAATCCACGCCATGCTGGTCAACTTTTCCCTGATGATCGAGGTGCAGGCCCAAGACGGAATCGTCACCCTGTGCAACATCGGCGAGGTGCTGCGCTCGGATTCAAGCCTTCGTTTAAAAATTGAAGGATTGATTCGGGAAATCGAAGGGGTCAAAGAAATCAAGTTTCTCGACAAAACGCACCCCCAGCGTGACCACGTCAATCCTTTCTATAATATTGGCTGAGCCCTGTCGCTGAGTGGGGAGAAAGCTGCGCCGGCGAGCATTGCTTGCCGGCCGCAGTGAGAATGTCCACCGGTTTTTGATGTCGGCCTGCGGTCAGTCGCGTGCGATGATGCGGGAAAAAGGCGGCGACAAGGTGGCAAAAGGCGGGTGGCGCAAGGCGGCGTTACTACTTGTCGGTGGAGGCGGTCAGGTTGCTTAAGGCCCTGTTGATGGAATGCAGTCGACTCTCCGATTTGAACCCTTCTCCGGCGCAATACGTCCTGAGCAGAGCCTCCGGATTGACCTCAGGCTTGCCCTCGGAAATTTTTTCCATGATATGTTTTTGGATCAGTTTGTATTTGTTGAGAATGGTTTGAATTTCCGTGGGTTTTCCCTTGAGGCTATAGGCGAGGGCCGGCGAGATGTTGCCGACGATTTTAATTGAATTGATGTACACCGGAATGCCGTCTTCCTTGTCCACTATGCGCAAAATGCCTTGATGCAGACTGTTTTTGTCATGCACATTTCGCTCTATGGTGTCGCTGTGCCATTGATCTGCAGGCGTTCTTTCCCGAGCCAGGCCAACAATGGATCCGGTGGCGAAGCCGAGGGCGAAATCGGAAACGATTTGTTTGTATAAAAACGCAAAATTTTTGTCTAACAGTTGGATGATCTTGTTTTGTATCGGATCGTGAAAAACAATGCCGTATCCGTTTGTTTCATTTTTCAGTTTGGCAAGAATGGTGATGTACGAATTGTAAATGTTTACAATGTCCTTTATTCTCACCGGATTTGTATTCATGTTGTTGGCGGTGGCTCGTGAAGTGATTGCAAGACGTCCGCGGCAACCGCGCCTGCGCAATTGTTGATCGTCGCTGTGCAAGCCAGGGATTGCGGCGCTGCTGCACCCCGGCGATGGCGGCAAACCGCCTAGCCTTCGCATCCTGTGCTTTCCTTCCCGTTGTATAGACCAAAACATCGCGAAAAATTAAAGAAAAATAAGGGCTAAATTCGGCAGCAGAGCCTGTCGGTATTCCGGTTGGCGAGTTTTTGCCGTTATCCCTCCCCCTTGTTTCCCGCCATTTCGCGCGTTGCTCTGTTTCCCTTTTTGACATTGTTCGTCCTGCACGCCTACAATGACGGGTATGTTGAAGCGCCAGAGCGGCAGGGCCCTCCGGCTGGTTTCCCATCATTGAGAGGAGTGTGCATGAACATTCGATCTATTGGCTTCAGGCTTGTCGCCGGCGGCTGTCTTGCGGTTGTCTTACCCCTTGTGGTGATCGGCTATCTCAGCGTGACCAAGGCGTCGCAGTCCCTGTCCGCCATTTCCCGTGAAAACGCCGAGGGGCAGGCGACGAAGTTGGCGGTCGCCATTGAGGCGACCTTGGAGGCCCAGACCAAGACGGCGGCCGCCCATGCGGTGGACACCAACGTGCGTCTGATAGGGCAGAAGGTCAAAGAACTGGGGCTTGAGGACGCGGCTGGCGAAATTGCCCAACTTCGCATGCAGATGAAAGACAAATTTAAACAACTGGATAAGAATTATCTGGGCATCTTTGTCACCGACGTCAACGGTTCGATCTACACCGGCGAACTTGCCGACGGCAATGAATACAAAGGCGTCAACCTCGCCGACATGGACTACTTTCAAAGGGCTAAAAGCTCGGGCAAGGCGGTGGCCGGCGACATTGTGCTCTCAAAAGTGACCGGCGACCTGATTTATGTGCTGTGCGCGCCCATTTTTTCGCATTCAGGCGATTTCCTGGGCGTGTTTGGCCTGTCGCTTAAAGCTCAGCCTCTAACGACGCTGGTGTCCACAGTCAAGGTCGGCAAGACGGGTTACGCCTTCATGTGCGACAAAAACGGCATCATTATCGCTCATCCCAAGGCAGAGCTGGAGATGAAGCTTGACCTGAAGACGTTGAAGGACATGGCTGACATCACCAAGGGCATGATGGCCGGCAACCACGGCGTTCAGGATTACATATTCAAAGGCGTGCCCAAGATAGCCGGCTATGCACCGGTGCCGATCAAGGGATGGAGCATAGCCGTGACCCAGGATGGGGCGGAGTTTTTGGCGGCGGCGCACTCCATTCAAAACAGCATTCTGCTGGTCACCTTGATCGCCGTGGCGCTGGTCAGCGTGCTGGTTTTCTTTTTCGCCCGCACCATCACCGTGCCGTTGAAGCGAACCGTGGCCGGGCTCCGCGACATCGCCGAGGGCGAGGGCGACTTGACCATGCGGCTCAATGTGCAATCCCGAGACGAGATTGGCGAACTGGCCCGATGGTTCAACACCTTTATCATGAAGCTGCAGGGCATCATTGGCCAGATCGCCAACAACACCCAGTCAATTGAGGCCTCGGCCAGCGATCTGTCGATGGTGGCCAGCGAGCTTTCCGCGCATTCCCAAGACACCTCGCGCAAGGCTGACAGCGTTGCCCTGGCGGCCGAGGAAATGACCCGCAACCTAACCGGCGTCGCCGTTGCCGTGGAGCAGTCCACGTCCAACACCTCGATGGTGGCAAGCTCCGCCGAGGAGATGACGGCCACCATCAATGAAATTGCCCACAACGCCCAGCGCGCCCATTCGATCTCAGTGGCGGCCGTGCGGCAGGCCGAGAACACTTCGGTGAAGATGGGCGCCCTGGGCAAAGCGGCTCAGGCCATCGGCAAGGTAACCGAGGCCATTACCGAAATCAGCGAACAAACCAATCTGTTGGCCCTCAACGCGACCATCGAGGCGGCCAGGGCAGGGGAGGCGGGCAAGGGGTTTGCGGTGGTGGCCAATGAAATCAAGGAACTGGCCAAGCAGACCGCGCTGGCGACCCAGGACATTAAGAAGCAGATCGAAGAGGTGCAGGACACAACGTCGGAGACCGTTAAGGAGATTAATCAGATTTCGGAGGTAATCAACAGCGTCAATGAAATCGTTGCCTCCATTTCCACCGCTGTGGGCGAGCAGTCGGCCGCGACCCAGGAAATTGCCGTCAACATTGCCCAGGCCTCCAGGGGCATGGAGCAGATGAGCGAGAGCGTCGGTCAGAGTTCCGCCGTTGCCACTTCGATCACCACCGACATCTCCACGGTCAATTTCGCTTCCGCCGAGATATCGGAGAGCAGCGGTCAGGTTAAGTTGAGCGCTGAAGAACTGCAGCAGTTGGCGGTGGCGTTGAAAACGATTGTCGAAGGCTTTAAAATCTGATTTAACCAATCCCGATCAGGATCGCCCTGATTCGGCGCGACTGCCGGGGCGAACTGAACGCGTCGCTTGCTGGGCGATCACGCCGGCGACCATGCCAATCTGCGGCGCATGGTCGCCGGCGTTTGCGTTCAGCGCGCGCGGCAAAGGGTGCTGTGGGAGCCGCGTCGCGTCCGACTTTGCAGACGCAAACGGGACGCGGCCGGGCAACAGGTAAGCAAATATTAAGAAGGGAGTGGAAATGTCTGAATTTAACAATGTGACTGTGGTGCGCGAGGCGAACGTCTATTTTGAGGGCAAGGTGACTAGTCGAACCCTGGTGTTTGCCGACGGAACCAAAAAGACGCTGGGGGTCATGCTGCCGGGCGAGTATGTCTTTAACACCGACAAGGCCGAAGTGATGGAGATTCTGGCCGGCGCGCTGGACGTGCTGCTGCCGGGCAAAACGGATTGGCAAAGAGTGAAAGGCGGCGAATCGTTCAACGTGCCCGCCAAATCACAATTCAGTTTAAAGGTGCAGGAACTCGCCGACTATTGCTGCTCGTTTGTTGAAGGCTGATGCGAATGGCGCTGTCGGCGCCCGGGCTGCCGTTTGGGCATGCGGTGGCGCGGACGAACACGCGGTGCGTCGCGCTGGATGCCCTTCACATCGTTGTCGTTTGCAAGGCGCGTCTTGGCCGCTGATTTTTTGGCGGAGTGGGGAAGTGGCGCGCGTATCGGAAGTTGTGCAAGGTGGGCAAATTGTCGCGCCGACATGCTGCCGGATAGTTGAGATGACTCTGTGGCCGTTGTGGCGGACCGAGCAAGCCGTTTGTCATCAGCGTTGAAAGGCTGCAGCGGGGCGGCGGCTGGGATCGGGGATTCGGGATGACCAATTCGCACATTTTGAATATCTTCCGAAACCGATCTCTCGGCCAGTTAAGGAAATCTCAAGCCTTGTCAAGGAACTATTTTTCTTGACAGAAAACACCTGCACCGGTAATGAATAGCCGTTCATTTTCATTATCTTTAATAACCTGCTGTTCACAGAAGGTTTCGTTTATTTCTATCACGTCTAAGGGAGAGTCTAATTCATGGTAACGGAACTGGTGCTATCAGCAATGGCCCTCATCGGAATTGCTGTCGTTATCCCGCTGTTCATGTTGGCGACAACCGTCATTGGCCCTCGCGCCGGCGGAGTCGCAAAGAATGATCCTTACGAAAGCGGCGTCAAGCGCATGATTGGGCTGGCGGAGCAGAAGTTTAGCGTCAAGTTTTACCTGCTCGCCATTCTCTTTCTGCTGTTTGATATAGAGGCGGTGTTCATGTATCCGTGGGCCGTAAGTGTGCGCGAACTGGGATGGTTCGGGTTCACGGAAATGGTCGTGTTCATGGCGCTGCTTTTGACTGGACTTATTTACATTCTTAAGAAAGGGGTGCTCAATTGGCGTTAGGATTAGAAGCAAGTCTAGGTGATACGGTACTGACCACCAAGCTCGATGCAGTCATCAATTGGGGGCGTGAGTACTCTCTGTGGCCGTTTGTTTTCGGAACCGCCTGCTGCGCGATCGAATTCATGAGTGCCGCCGCAAGTCAACTTGACATCTCCCGGTGGGGCGCTGAGGTTGTACGCTTTTCACCCCGTCAGGCCGACCTGTTGCTCGTTTGCGGCACCATCAGTTACAAGCAGGCGCCGATTCTCAAACGAATTTATGAACAAATGCCCGAGCCCAAGTGGGTTGTGGCCATGGGCGCGTGCGCCAGTTCCGGCGGGGTGTACGACAACTACTGCACCGTGCAGGGAATCGACACGATCATTCCAGTGGACGTCTATATTTCTGGGTGTCCTCCCCGGCCCGAGGCGGTTCTGGACGCATTGATGAAGATTCAGGACCAGATCAAGGGTGAAAGTGTGCTGAATGATCGCCACAAAGACTTTAAAGGGATTCTCGATTGATATGAATACGACGGCGCTAGAATTAATCCAGGCCGCGTTTCCGGATGTACCCTGCACGTCAAGCATCGATGCGGTGGTTCTCACGGTACAGCCTGAACAGCTCGAAACTACGCTCTCCCGCCTGAAAAACGATCCGACCTTGAATTTCGGTTTGCTGTTGGACGTTACCGGGGTGGATTTCCTTGAATACCCGACCCCGCAAGCAACCCGTTTCCTTGTCGTGTACACGATCCGCAATTGGGAAAAGAACATGCTGGTCGAGGTGCGGGTGCCCGTGGCCGACCCTGCGGTAGGCATCCCCACCGCCACCAAGTTTTGGGATTCGGCCAACTGGGGCGAGCGCGAGACCTACGACCAATACGGCATTGTTTTCCAGGGGCATCCGGACTTGCGCAGAATCCTCAATCATTGGCAGTTCCAGGGGCATCCGCTGCGCAAAGACTATGCCATTGAAAACGGGCAGATTTGCTACGAGTCTGATAGTCTTGAAAAAGAGATCAAGGACAGGCTGGCGAGCAAAGGGGTCAACAAGACCACCATGGAGGAGATCAACACCGAGATCATGTACCTCAATCTCGGACCGTCCCATCCCGCCACCCACGGCGCCATCCGCATCCTGACAGCGCTGGACGGCGAAACCATCCTCGCCAACGTCAATGAGATTGGCTATCTCCACCGCGGGTTTGAAAAAACCGCAGAGAACCGAACCTACAATCAGGTCATTCCTCTGACCGACCGGCTCAACTACTGTTCGGCCCTGATGAACAACATCGCCTACGCCAAGGCGGTGGAATCATGGCTGGGTGTGGAGATCACCGAGCGGGCCAAGTTTATGCGGGTCATCCTTTCCGAGTTTTTCCGTGTACAGGACCATTTGGTCTGTATCGCCGCCAACCTGGTTGATATGGGCGGTCTGACCAACTACTGGTACCTCTACAATGAGAAAGAGGCGTCTTACGATTTGATCAGCCGGCTCACCGGAGCCCGCCTGACCAGTTCGTTTACCCGCATCGGCGGCATGTACCGCGATTTCTACGAAGGCTGGGAAGCCGACATGGAAACGCATCTGCACGGCATTGAAAAGGGTGTCTCTGATTCGCTGAAACTGGTGCTGAAAAACAGAATCGTCCATGACCGGACCCAGAACGTCTGCGTCATGCCCGCCGACAAAGCCCTGTCCTACGGATACACCGGGCCCTGTCTGCGCGCCAGCGGCGTGCCGTTTGATCTGCGCAAGGACAATCCCTACTACCATTACGAAACTTTTGATTTCACCATTCCGCTGGGCTCGAAGGGCGACATCTATGATCGTATCATGATTCGCTACGAAGAGATCTTCCAGAGCATCAGCATTATCCGTCAGGCCATGAAAATGATGCCCGCCGGGCCGGTGTTTGTCTCCGACAACCACGTCGCCTTGCCCCCCAAAGCCGAAGTGTATAAGAACATCGAAGGACTGGCCAGTCACTTCAAGCTGATTTTTGAAGGCGTGAAGGCTCCCGCAGGCGAATGGTACGATTCCTTTGAGGCGGCCAACGGCGAGTTGGGCTTTTATTTCGTCTCCGACGGTTCCGGACGTCCCTACAAATGCAAAGTGCGGCCGCCGTGCTTTTACATGATGAGTGGGTTCCATGAAATGGTTGAGGGGGAAATGATTGCGGACGCGGTTATCAATCTCGGCAGCATCAATATCATTGGCGGAGAGTTGGACAGATGAGTGATCGATCACAGCTAATAGAAACGGGAAAACCGTTCGCTTTTGATGCGCAGCGAGATGCGGAGTTTGAGCGGCTGGCAAAAAGGTATCCCACCCGTGAATCCCTGATCTTGCCCTCGTTGTGGCTTGTTCAGGAGCAGGAAGGGTGGATCAGCGCCGAGGCCATGGCCTACATCGCCGACCGCATCGGAACCTTTGCCACCATGGTGTACGAGGCGGCCACCTTTTACACTATGTATAACCTGCAGCCCAAAGGGAAATACCACATCTGCGTATGCCGGACCCTTTCCTGCTACCTCTTGGGCAAACAGGAAATTGTCGACTATCTGCAGCGCGAGTTGGGCATTAAGCCTGGGGCCGTCAGCGCGGACGGACAGTACAGCCTCGAAGAGGTTGAATGTCTGGGCCATTGCGGATCCGCTCCAGTGGTGCAGATCAACGGCGAGTTCTACGAGTACATGACTGTGGACAAACTCAAAGAACTCTTGGCCACGCTGAAATAAGGAGAGCGAGCGATATGCAAGTAAAACTACTTAGTGCGAGATTTGATATACCGGACGCTCATAAGATTGAAGTGGCCAAGGAGCACGGCGCCTACGCGACGCTCGACAAGGTCTTTGCCATGCAGCCCGAGGAAGTTATTGAACTGGTCAAGGCCAGCGGCTTAAGAGGCCGCGGCGGCGCTGGTTTTCCCACGGGGCTGAAATGGAGCTTCCTCCCCAAAAACATCGACAAGCCGGTGTATCTGGCGGTCAACTCGGACGAATCCGAACCGGCCACCTTCAAAGACCGGTACATTCTGGTGCGCGATCCGCATATGCTGATCGAAGGCATCATCATCTGCTGCTACGCAATCAAAAGCCAGGCCGCCTACATCTATATCCGCGGCGAATACACCACCCAGGTCAAAGCACTGCAGGCCGCCATTGATGAGGCTTATGCAGCCGGCTATCTCGGCGAATCCATTGCCGGGCGCGACTACAAGCTCGACGTCACCGTGCATCGCGGCGCCGGAGCCTATGTCTGCGGCGAGGAAACCGCGCTGCTCGAATCCATCGAAGGCCGGAAGGGCCAACCCCGAAGCAAACCACCGTTTCCGGCGGTTGAAGGTCTGTACGGCTGCCCGACCATCATTAACAACGTCCAGAGTATAGCCTCTCTGCCGTTTATTCTGGCCAATGGTCCCGATGCCTACAAGGCTTACGGCACCGAAAAGAGTCCCGGAACCCATTTGTTTGGCATTTCGGGTTTAGTAAAGAAGCCCGGCATGTATGAATTACCCCTGGGACTGCCGATTCTGGAAGTTATTGACAAGGTTGCAGGCGGTCTGCGGGATGGACGCACGCTGAAAGGCGTTATTCCCGGCGGTAGCTCCACGCCTGTACTGACTCCCGAAGAGGCCCAAACCGTCACCCTTGACTACGAATCCATGGCTGCCCACAAAACCATGTTCGGTTCCGGCGGCATTGTTGTTCTCGACGACACCGTGGATATGGTGAAGCTGGTGGAGAATCTTATTTACTTCTACCATCACGAATCCTGCGGACAGTGCACACCCTGCCGCGAGGGCCTTGGCTGGATGCTCAAGATTGTCAAAAAGATTATTCGCGGCGAGGGAACAACAGCCGACATCGATTTGCTGACCGAATTGTGCGATAACATCGAAATGAAAACAGTGTGCGTACTTTCGGCGGCTTGTACCATGTCGACACGCAGTTACTTGAACAAATTCCGGCATGAATTCGAGGCGTACGTCAGTGGCGGCGCTTCAAGTCAGACCGCGATGTAACGGGGATAAGGGTTACCATGGCTGATAAGGTAAAACTGTTTGTTAACGGACAGGAAGTAGAAGTTGAATCAGGCAAAAATCTGATCGACGCTATTGGTGCTGTCGGCATTGAGATTCCCCATCTTTGCTACCATCCGGCGCTTGGTGCAGACGGCAATTGCCGCATGTGCTTGGTGGGTATCGAAGATGGCAGACCTCCTCTCGTCCCGGCATGCAAAACACGGGCAGCTGAAGGCATGAAGGTGCAGTTGGATACGGACAAGATCAAAAAAATCCAGCGCGACATTATGGAGCTGGAACTGATCAACCATCCGATCGACTGCCCCATCTGTGATCAGGCCGGCGAGTGCAAGCTGCAGGATTATTACATGAAATACGACGGTCAGAAGAGCCGAATGACCGTCAAACCCGTGCTGAAAGCCAAAAAAATGGATTTCGGCTGCGGCGTGGTCCACGATCAGGAACGTTGCGTGCTCTGCGCCCGCTGCGTTCGATTTACCCGGTTGATCACCAAAACCGGGGAACTTGGCATTGTCAACCGCACCGACTACGCGCGGGTCAACATTTTCCCGGGGCGGCCGCTTGCCAATCGTTATGCGCTGAATGTGGTTGATTTGTGTCCGGTCGGTGCAATGACCAGCGCTGATTTCCGGTTCAAACAACGGTCCTGGTTCTTGACCAAGAGCAAGGGCATCTGTCGCGGTTGCAGCAAAGGCTGCAACATCTTCATTGATCACAATCGGGAAAAATACAAGGACGACGTTATTTACCGCTTCCGTCCGCGTCTCAACGAGAAGGTCAACGGCTACTTTATGTGCGATGCAGGCCGGATGACCTACAAGCAGGAAAACGACAATCGTTTAACCGTCGCCCTGTTGGATGGAAAAGAGACGGGGCTGAACGAGGCTGTGGAAGCCTTGCGTCGCGCCGTTAGTCAGGCCAAGAAGATCGTCTGCGTCATCTCGCCCAATAATTCGCTGGAGCAGATGTTCGCCATCCAGAAATTCGCCGCAAACTGCAATGCTGCAGTCAGCGGATACAGCGACGGCTACGTCATAGCCGGCGACGGCGACGATTTCCTGATTCAGGACGATAAATCAGCCAACCGCGCCTCGTTTGCTCTGTTGGGCATTGACGCCTCCAAGGCCGGTTTTGACGCCGCCGTCAACGGAGCCGACCTGCTGATCTGTTTCCAAAACGATCTGTCGCTCAGCCTGACCGCTGATGCGCTCAACGCTTTGGCCGGCAATTGCAAACTGGCCTATCTTGGAAGCAACATGGACGCCTGTGCCGAAAAGGCCGCTATCGCCCTGCCGGTAGCCTCCGCAACCGAGGACGCTGGAACCCTGGTCAACGTCGACTCCATTCTTCAACAATATGCTGTTGCGGTTGTCAAAAACACACCCGCTTTCGATATGATTCACGTCGTCAGCCAACTTGGCGGCGAGATCAAAAATTGCTTCGAGGCACGCGCCGGCTTAACAGCCGCCGTTGCCGCCTTGAAAGGGATTGATCTGGAGCAGGTTCCCGGTGAAGGATTAGCATTAACCGTAAGCGAGGTCCCCAATGTCGCAGCTTGATATCCTCTTAATCGTTCTCAGGGTTGCCTTCGGGGCGTTCGTCCCGCTCTGCTTCATTGCGGTGCTGGTCTGGATGGAACGTCGTGGAGCCGCCTACTTTCAGGATCGTTCCGGTCCCAACCGCGCCAACATTTTTGGCTTCCGGGCTGGCGGACTGGTGCAAAATCTGGCGGACGCCGTCAAATTGATCACCAAGGAAGACGTTGTTCCCGGCCACATCACTCACAAGTTTTACTTTGTGATAGCTCCGGTGATTGTTTTCCTCATTGCGCTGGTTTCCTTTGCCGCAATTCCCTTTGCCGACGTTCTGATTCTCGACGGTAAAGAATACATTATGCAGGCCATCCCCACGGACCTCGGCATTCTTTGGTTCCTGGCCGTGGCCGGGTTTGCAGTGTACGGCATCATCCTGGCCGGTTGGTCTTCCCATAACAAATACGGTGTTCTCGGCGGCTTGCGGGCTGCGGCGCAGGTCATCAGCTACGAAATCCCCATGGGACTGGCCGTTATCAGTGCGTTGATTGTATACGGCACCGTCAATCTCACTGAGATGGTTCAATTCCAAGGGCAGCTGCTGTTTGGCTTCATCCCCATGTGGGGGGTTGTACTGCAACCACTTGGAGCCATTATCTTTATCGTGGCGGCTTTTGCGGAAACCAACCGCACCCCCTTTGACTTGGCCGAGGGTGAAAGCGAGCTGGTCGCCGGTTTCCACGTCGAGTACAGCTCGATGAAATTCGGCATGTTCTTCATGGGTGAATATGTGGCCATGTTCACTTCCAGCGCCATCATCGTCAGCCTCTACTTCGGCGGATTCCAGATTCCCTGGCTTGCCACAGACGCCTTGGTCAACAATACGCGTCTGGTCTCCTTTTTGCTGATGCTTCTGCTTCCAGTCCTGGCTCTGTTGTTCGGCGCTTGGATGAGCAAGAACAATCGCAGCCACTACCCGCGGGAAAACGACCCCAGGGTTCGCGAAGCCAATGTCTACGCTAAGATCATGTGGGGACTGGTCATCGCTCTTGAGTTGCTGCTTGTCATATTCCTGATTTCCGGATCCGGCGGCATGGCGGCGCGAATACTGACTGCGGGACTGCAGATCGTTACTTTTCTCGTCAAAGTAACCTTCATGTGCTTCGTTTATGTCTGGGTTCGTTGGACGTTACCTCGTTTTCGCTATGATCAGTTGCAGAAATTAGGTTGGCAAACACTCTTGCCGCTTTCGCTGCTGAACATTTTCGTTACAAGTGCAATCGTCGTTGCATTGAGTTAAGAGAGGAGCTGGCATGAGTGGAAAAATTAAAATAATGGAACGTAAAGGCAAAGACCTTTACGAACGGCTGTATCTGATTGAGGTCTTCAAGGGAATGGCCGTGACCTTTGGTCACTTCCTGTCCAATCTCCTTGACAACTCAAAACTGTACGTCCGACATTACCCCGAGGTGAAACCTGAGATCACCGCGCGCTGGCGCGGTCGGCATCGGCTGACCAAATATGAAGACGGGACCATGAAATGCGTGGCTTGCTTCATGTGCCAGACCAACTGCCCCGCCAAATGCATCATGATTGAAGCCGGCGAGCGCGTTGACGGCAGAACTGAAAAAATGCCGGTCAGATTTGACATTGACCTGCTTGAATGCATCTATTGCGGCTACTGCGTTGAAGCCTGCCCAATGGACGCCATCCGGATGGACACTGGCATATTTTCAGTCACCGGTGACGAGCGAAAATCCTTTGTCTTGAAAATTACGGATTTACTCGAAACTCCCGGTGCATTCACCGAAGAAGAGTATAAAAAAGGGGGCGCTTGATATCATGTTTGCCGACGGGCTGTTTTTAGGATTCGCCGTACTGGCTGTGTTGGGTGCGGCCGGACTGGTAGTGTTTCGACATCCGATGAACGGAGCGATGAGCTTTGTCGTCACGCTGATTTCTCTGGCGGGATTGTACGCGTTGCTCTCTGCGAAGTTGATTTTTGCCCTGCAACTTATTGTGTATGCAGGCGCCATCATGTCGCTCATTGTTTTCATTATCATGTTTTTAAATATTCAACCCAGCGATCTCCCCAAGGAAGAAACCAAATTGGTGTACATCCTTGGCGGTTTGGCGGTGGTTTTACCCATTGGGCTTTTCCTGGCCAAGATCGTCAAAAGTCTGCCGCTCAGTTCCACTGCTATTCTCGGCAACGATTTTGGCGGCGTCAAACAGGTTGGATTGCTGCTGTTTAAGGATTGGCTGGTGCCCTTTGAAATCGTTTCCATTCTGTTGTTGATTTCTTTGATTGGCGCAGTCGTCCTTGCAGGAAAGAAGGAGGCCGTCAAATGATTCACAGCTACCTGTATTTGAGCATCATCCTTTTTTGCTTGGGCATTGTCGGCGTTATTTCCAGGCGCAACGTGTTCACGGTCTTTATGTCCATCGAATTGATGCTGAATGCGGCGAATCTCGCTTTTGTCGCATTTGCTCGGGTCCATGAAAGCATGGACGGACATGTTCTGGCAATGATGGTTATGGCGGTGGCGGCCGCAGAAGCTGCACTGGCGCTCGCCGTTGTAATTTTACTGCACAAACATAAGAGTAAGCTCGACACCAACGTGTTTAGCCTGCTGAAAGGGTGATTCCATGGGACAAAGTGTACATTATCTGGGTCTGATACCGCTTTTTCCATTGATGGGAGCGGTGTTTATCGGACTGCTCCACGTCTTTACCTGTAAAAACGCCAAGCTGCCTGAAAAGGTGTATGGCCTGCTTGCCTGTGTTGGACCGGTGCTGTCGTTTGTAATGGCGCTCAAAGTGTTCTTTCAACTTAAAGCTTTGCCTGTTGACGCCCGTTTTTTGAGCCACAATGCTTTTACTTGGTTCAGCGTTGGCGATTTGCACATCAACATGGGCTTCCTGGCTGATCCGCTGAGTTGCCTGATGTTGTTGTTCGTCACTCTGATCGGCTCGTTGATTCATATCTATTCGATCGGCTACATGAGCGGCGACAAGAATTACGGCAAATTTTTCGCCTACATGAACTTGTTCTTGGGCAGCATGCTGGTGCTGGTGCTTGGCGACAGTCCTGTGGTGATGTTTGTCGGTTGGGAGGGCGTTGGTCTCTGCTCGTACCTCTTGATCAGTTTCTACAGCGAAGACACCAACAACGTGCTGGCCGGCAACAAGGCCTTCATCGTCAACCGCATCGGCGATCTTGGCTTTGTGCTGGGGATGTCCTTTCTCTTCTGGGGAATTGGCGCTTCCGGTTTTGACTATCTGTCGCTCAAGGCCAACATTCATCACTTAACTCCCGCCATCGCCCTGACCGTCTGCCTGTTGCTGTTTGTCGGCGCCACCGGCAAATCGGCCCAGATCCCGCTCTATGTCTGGTTGCCCGACGCCATGGCCGGCCCAACCCCGGTTTCAGCCCTCATCCACGCCGCAACCATGGTCACCGCCGGCGTCTATATGGTTGCTCGTTTCAGCTTTCTGTACGCCCATGTGGAATTGGCCGGTGACATCGTTGCCTGGGTGGGCATCCTGACCGCCTTGCTTGCCGCCATTTTCGGTATGTTTCAGAATGACATTAAAAAAGTGCTGGCATATTCAACGGTCAGTCAGTTGGGCTACATGTTCGCCGGCGTTGGCGTCGCCGCCTACTCCGCAGGCATCTTCCACGTATTCACCCACGCTTTCTTCAAAGCGCTGCTCTTCCTTGGCGCTGGTTCAGTGATTTATGCCATGCACCATGAGCAGAACATCTGGAAGATGGGCGGGTTGAAGGCCAAGATGCCCAAAACCTACCTCACCATGGTGATCGGCGCCCTTGCGTTGGCCGGCTGTCCTCCGTTTTCCGGCTTTTTCAGCAAGGACGAAATTCTGTTCAGCGCCCTAGCCACCGGTCATTACGGCATCTGGGCAGTGGGGCTGCTGGTGGCCTGCATGACCGCCTACTACACCTTCCGGATGATTTTCGTTGTCTTCCACGGCGAGCCGCGTGACCAGCACGCCTTCGATCACGCCAAGGAATCGCCTGCGGTAATGACCGTGCCGCTGATCATTCTGGCAGTTGGCGCCGCCTTTGCCGGTTTCCTGAATATGCCTGGGGTACAAACAGTTTCCCACTGGTTGGCTCCGAGTTTAACCGAGCATCATCCCCACGCCAGTTCCTTTGTCCTTGTTTTTGCCATGGCGACGAGCATTGTCGCTTTCCTGGTGGGCATCAAAATCGCCTACTCGAAATTTGGCAAAGGCGCTGCAGAACCCGTGTTCTCCGGTTTCGAGAAATTCGCCTACAACAAGTTTTATGTGGATGAATTGTACAACGCAGTCATCGTTCAACCATATAAGGCCGTCGGCTCCAGCATTTGGAAGACCATCGAACCGAACGTCACCGATGGACCAGTTAAGGCTGTGACCCGGCTGTATATGATGATTGGCACGGCTTTCAAAGTATTCCAGGTCGGCTACGTCAGGATTTACGCTATATATATGATCGTAGGGCTGAGTCTCATGAGCCTGTTCCTCTCTCAATCGTTGAACTGATAAGGTGAAAGAATGTTCGCACATGTCCTTTCCGTCATAATCTTTTTACCCATCATTGCCGGGTTGCTGCTGCTTGCAACCCCGGCAAGCAGGAATATTGCTCGATTTACAGGAATGATTGTCTCGTTGGCAGCCCTTGTCTTGAGCCTTGATCTGTACATGGGGTTCCAGTCCACCGGTCATCTTGAATTTGTCGAGAACATTCCCTGGATCGCATCCCTAGGCGTTTCTTATGCGCTGGGCGTGGACGGCATCAGCCTGTTCATCCTGATGGCTGGTTCGGTCCTTCTTCCCATGGTCTATTTCGTCTTTGCCACCAAGGAGAAGGGCTATTACGCCAACCTGCTGATTGTGCAGGGCGCAATGGCGGGCGCGGTATGCGCCGCCGACATGATTCTTTTCTACATCTTTTGGGAAGTCATGTTGCTGCCGGTCTTTTTCATGCTGGGTTTGTACGGCGGCCCCAAACGGTTGCCGGCAACCCTAAAGATCACCCTGTACACCATTGCCGGTTCTTTGCTGATGCTGGCCGCCATCGTCTACCTCGGCGTCAGCTATCATGCCCAGTTTAATGAATGGAGCTTTGCTCTAGACAAAATGGCGCAGTTGAATTTGTCCGGACGGGTTGCAGCTGTCGCTTTCTTTGGGTTTATGATCGCCTTTGCCATCAAAATCCCGCTGTTTCCTTTTCACACTTGGTTGCCCGACGCCTACACCGAAGCCCCAACCGCAACGACCTTTGTGCTTTCCGCAATCATGGCCAAGATTGGCGTCTATGGCGTCATCCGATTTGTGGTTCCGGTTTTTGATCAGGAATTTGCCCGGTTTGCGGTTCTCTTGGCTTACTCTGGCGTCATTGGCATGATGTATTGCGGCATTGCCGCGATTACGCAAAAAGATTTCAAACGAATGTTGGCTTTTTCCTCGGCCTCGCATATGGGCATCATCGCCTTGGGCGTGTTCTGTATGAATGTTCAGGCCTTGACCGGCTCCATTTATCAAATTGTCGCTCACGCCACCAGCACCGGCGTGCTCTTTCTCTTTGCCGGTATTCTTGAAGAACGCACGCAGACTCGCACCATCTCCGATCTCGGCGGCATTGCCGCCAAAGCCCCGGTCTTTGCCCTGTATTTCGCCATCGCCATGCTGGCCTCGGTTGGTTTGCCGGGCACCAGCGGGTTCATCGGCGAATTTATGATCATCCTCGGCGCGGTCAAATTTAACACCGCCGTCGGCGTGCTCGCCGGCACTACCCTGATTATCGGCGTCTGCTACATGCTGTGGATGTTTCAGCGGGTCTTTTTTGAAAAAGCCACCCCAAAATCTGAAAACTTTAAAGATTTCAGTCTCATTGAAGGGTTGGCCTTTTTACCCGTTATTATCCTGATCATTGTGATGGGCGTCTATCCGCAGCCCTTCCTCAGCAAGATCACGCCTTCCACCGCGCTTCAGTTTGCATCCGCTGCTCCTGTTGTCGCCCAGGCCGCGTCCGCCACCAATGCTCACCTCCCTGAGCTCACCATTGAACAGAAATAAGGCCGGATTTCCATCATGACGAACGATTTAATGTTACTAATGCCACTGATTATCGTTGGTGCAGGGGCGATCCTGTTGATGCTCTCCTCTGCCTATCAAAAATTAACGCATGAAATGGCGGCTTATGGCAGCGCACTCGTTTTTGCCGTAGCATTTCTTGTTCAACTCAGCGCCTGCATCACCGGCAACGCGGTGCTTTTTTCCGGAGCCTTCAACGGCTTGCTGGTAGCGAGCAGTTTTTCCAAGGCCGCTGGATTGATCATCCTCGCCTGCGGTTTTTTTACCGCCATGAGTTCCCATACCTATTTCAAACAGAATGATTTTTGTAGCCCGGAATACTACAGCCTGATGGTCTTTGCCGCTTCCGGCATGTTGCTGCTGACCATGGCGCAAGAACTGATCACAGTGTTTATCGCTTTAGAGATCATGTCCTTGGCCATCTACATTCTGGTTGGGTATGACCGCAAGAATGTCATCAGCACTGAGGCGGTGTTGAAATATCTCATGCTCGGCGCTTTTGCCGGCGCCTTTCTCACCATGGGCGCCGCGTTTGTGTATGGCGCGACCGGAAGCACAAAATTCGTCAAAATAGCCCAGTATGTAGCCGCCCACGGGTTTATGCAAACCCCGGCCTTGATCGGCGGTTCATTTTTCATTCTGGTAGCTTTTCTCTTCAAAGCCGCCGCATTTCCCTTCCATGCCTGGGTTGTCGACGTCTATGACGGCGCGTCGGTTCCTGTCACCGGTTATATGGCAACCGGGTTGAAAACTGCGATCTTTGCAGTGTTTGCCAATTTTCTGGTGCTTGATGCCTCATTGCAAAGCGGCTGGATCACCTACCTGTTCTACATTGCCGTCTTCACCATGTTTGTCGGCAACCTCATCGCGATCGGTCAGCAATCGCTGAAAAGAATGTTGGCTGCATCGGGCATTGTTCACACCGGTTATCTGCTGATCGCTTTGGTGGCCGTGAGCACCAAAGACTTCACCGGCAGCGTGATCGCCTATTATTTGGCGGCGTATGCAGCAAGCACTTTGGGCATCTTCTGCGCCTTGTCGTATTTAGGCGGCGCCGGCGAGAAACGGAGCACCTTTGACGACTTCAAAGGCTTGGCCAAGTCTCGACCCTACTCCGCCGCCGCTGTCAGCGTCTTCCTGCTGTCGATGGCCGGCATCCCGCCGACCGCTGGCTTCATGGGCAAATTTTACATCATCACCAGCGCCATTGAAGCCGGCCAGGTGACTTTGGCGGTGTTGGGAATCGTCAGCAGCATCATCTCCATGTGGTACTATCTGCGACTGATCATCAACATGTACTTCTGTGAAGCCGAAGAACAATTTGGCGAGGCGGTTCCGTCTAATTTGGCGCCCATCTGCACCTTTGTCCTTGTGGTGTGCGTTTTTGCAATCAGCTTGTATCCTGTGGTCATCTGATCGGCAAGCAGATTGTCTCGAGCGTTCGCGCTCCAGACAATCATCCCCAATCATTCATCTGCTGGTAATTAACGGCCTTGGGAGAATACTTCCAAGGCCGTTTTGATTTTTCAAGAATCTGGCAATCCTTCGGTAGTTCTCCCTTATTGTGAGGTTTGGTTGCCGTAAGCGTCATTCTTCATTGCTTGACAGTTTGTGCAGGCTGGGTAAAACGAGTTCTGCATCATCACACAGGGCCTTCTTTCGACTGCCGCTTTTGTAACTCTTGGTCAGAGAGGCTCGGGCCGTCAACTCCACTCGCTCAATTGATGCACCAACGCCAATGATCCGACAGTCGCCTCACCCCGCCTTCACTTTGCTTGACCAACCGCGTAGCGTTCGTCAGAGACTTGCGTTTATTGGCGCATTCACTTTGCTTGTTCTCATTGTGGTCGCCGTAGGCGCCGATCAACTGACCCTGTTTCTGCATCGGGTCGAACAGGCGCCCATTACCGATAACTTGGTGTTGGAATTAAACACCTTTGTGGTCGATGATTATAAACACGCTGTTCTGGATCTCTCAAAAAGTCTTGAAATTGGCGAGGTTTGCACCGGAAAATCTTCGATTGACAACCCTTCGCTGCTGCGGGTGCTGAATACGGCCCAGGGCGCACTCAATGTGGCGCTGGTCTACGTGATGGACGCCGAGGGAACCGTCATCGGATGCTCCAACAATCCGGAGGAGCAAAGCTTGACCGGCCAGCAGTATCGCTTCCGGCCGTATTTTATCCATGCCATAGCAGGCTCTCCGTATTTTTATCCAGCCGTCGGCGTCACCACTAAACGCAAGGGGTTTTATTTTAGCGCTCCCATCATGGGCGCCGAGAAGGGAAAACCCATAGGTGTTGTGGTTATTAAAACTCGCAGTGAATCAGTCGATTCCTTTTTTTCGGCTTTGCAAGGCAAAATGGATGCGCTTTTGCTCTCAAAAGACGGCGTTGTTTTTGCCTCGACCCATGACGACTGGAATTTGAAAACCGCCTTGCCGCTTGACCCCGGGCAGTTGCGCGAAATCACCAACAGTCGTCAGTTTGGCGATCAGCCTCTGCAACCGTTGACCTTTTCTCTGGAAAAACCCATCGTTTCTGTCAATAATGGCCGAACTCTGGCTGATCGGCAATCGCTCCCTTTGGACGGTTGGCAGATCGCCACATTGCAGCCGACTCCCTTTCCTTGGGCTTTGGTTCTGCTGTTGGACAGCATTGTCCTTTCGTTAGGCATCCTCAGCGGCGTCATTGTTTTACACTCCCAGAAAGAGGAAGATCTCGCTCATCAGGTGCTCGCCGGTCAAGCAGCCAGCGACCGCGCCGAAGCCGCCCGCCAGACCTCTGAACTCGAATTGGAGACAATTTTCAGCGCCAGCCTGGTGGGTATTGTGTTGGTGCGCGATGGGCGAATCGTCAACGTCAACCACCGCATGACCTCCATCTTCGGGTACAGTCGCGAAGAAATATTACAGGGCGACATTCGTCAATTTTTCCCCGGTCGTCGCGCCTTTCGCCGTTTTGTCCGCAGACATCTGCACCTCTTGGCTGTGGGCGACGTCGAACAGGTCGAATACCAGTTGAAGAAAAAAAACGGGGATTTGATTCCCTGCACCCTGAGCGGCAAGGCGATCTCGCCGCTCAATCTCGCCCAGGGCACCGTCTGGGTTATTGAAGACATTTCCAAAAGAAAGGCGGTGGAGGATGAACTGGATCGGGCCCGGAAGTTGGCTGAATCCGCCAGCATCGCCAAAGGCGAGTTCCTCGCCAACATGAGTCACGAGATTCGCACCCCAATGAACGGCATTATTGGCCTGTCCAATATCTTGTTGCGAGAACCCTTGCCTGAAGCCCAGCGGGAACATCTGGAATTGATCCAGCGTTCGGCCATCCGATTGATGACCATTATCAACGACATTCTCGATTTTTCCAAGTTGGAAGCCGGCCGTTTTGAGCTCGATCCGCAACCCTTTTGCCTGCGGACTCTGCTCAAAGAAGTCATCCAACCAATGGAGTTGACCGCTCAACGCAAAAATCTGGCACTTCGCCTGACGGTTGATCCCACCACTCCTGACATGCTGGTCGGCGATCAAACCAAGTTGATGCAGGTTCTGACCAACCTGGTTGACAACAGCTTGAAATTCACCCGCAAGGGACAGGTGACATTGGAGGTCGGCGTACAGGACAAGGACGACGAGGAGGCGCAACTGTTGTTTGAGGTGGCGGACACCGGCATCGGGATTGTGCCAGTTTATCATCCCAAGGTGTTTGAATCCTTTTCCCAGGCCGATTCCTCCCATTCCCGTCGTTTTGGCGGCACCGGCCTGGGCTTGTCGATCTCTAAGGGGTTGGTGGAATTGATGGGCGGGGCCATCTGGTTTGAGAGCGAACCGAGCAAGGGGACCCGATTTTATTTTACCCTGCCGATGGTTTTCCCCAACCAAGGCAATGGGCGAACAACGAGACAACAGAAAACGCACTCTCCCCAGGTCGGGTTGGCGGACTCCGGTCAGGGCAAGCGAATATTGGTGGCCGAGGACGAGTACATCAACAAAATTCTGATCCGCACTCTGCTCGGTCAGGCCGGTTATCACGTCACCGTGGTCTCCAATGGGCGGGAGGCAGTGAACGCCTGGCGAGGCGGCGTTTTTGACTGCATCCTTATGGATATCCAAATGCCTGAGATGGACGGGTACGAGGCGGTGTCCCGCATCCGCGAGGCCGAACAAACCGACCAACACATCCCCATTATCGCCATGACCGCGCACGCCATGACGGGAGACCGGCAAAAATGCCTGATAGTCGGCATGGATGATTACGTGTCCAAACCCATTGACGGGGCTTCGGTGCTGCAGTTGTTGCGACATTATCTGCCAGAGACGACGTCAGACGACGCAGCCGGTGCGGCGGAGAAAGCTCTATGACTCGGCTGGCCGCGTTGTTGCTGCTTTGCTCCGTTTTTGGCCTTGGCGGGTATCTGCTGAGCGTACGCATTCAACCTGCAGTCGACCTGATTGAGTATGTGCCCGCCGAAGCCACCGCCTTGGCTGAAGGGGAGAATTTCGCCCAGACCTGGGCGTTGTGGCGGCATAGTTTGGTGGGCGAGAAATTGCATCAGACCGATTTTCCGGCGCTGCTTGTCAAGCTGGGATGGGAACAACCTCTTGCCGACAGCCTTGCGACGCTGCTCGCCCAAATGGAGCGCTGCGGTCAGATTGCCGCACTTGGGCAAGTGTTTGCCCACAAGGCGGTGGCGGCCCTGGTTCCAGACTCGTCCGCAGAGCATCTCTTGACCGACCCCCTGGAGCGGTTGGTGGTGATCGTTAATGTCGGCAATGGCGGTGCGCCGCAACAGTGGGCTGAGGAGTTGTTTGGCGTTGTCCGTTCGCGCAGCGTTCAACAGTATCAGAATGCGACGCTGATTACCCTGCGGTTCGACGACGAGCGAGCGCTGACCTACTGTCTGCAGCGCGGCGTGCTGATTGCCGCCTTGCGTGAGGAGGTGGTGCGACGCTGCGTCAGTCAATCTTTGCAGCGCATGGTCCAGGTTCGCACGGGACTCCAGCTGAACCGGCAGTATCAGCGGCTCAGAGCCCTGGCCGGCGCCTCGCCTGATTTTTTCCTGTACGCCGATGCCGCAGCGCTTCCCGCCTTCCACCCAGTGCTGCAGGACTGGGGACAAGACCTGGAAGGCCTGCAGCCGCTCCATCTGGCGATTTTTCATCGCGCCCAGGCCAGTCGGCTGGGAATAGTCGCCTTGGCCGACAAGGAGCAGCTCGCCGCGTTCATCCGTCGCCATCAGTTGGCCGAACCGGTCGACGATCCGTCTGTGCCGCATGTCTCCTCGGACACCGATTTTTCCCTGTGGACCAACTGGTTCCAGCCAAAAAAACTCTGGAATCTTGCTCAACTGAAGAGCCCTCCCGAGATTGTCGGTCTGATGTCGTTGTTTGCCCAGTATCTGACAACCGCCACAGGGCAAACCATGGATTCTTTTTTTGATGTCTTCGGCAGCGAATTCGGGGTATTCATTAACCAGCAGCGGGCGCCCCATCAATCAACAAGTTCCATGGCCTGCGTATCGGTTGCGCTTCGCGATCCTGTGCAGACGGCCAACGCGCTCAAAGCGCTGACGGCTGGACTGCAGGCGGTCACCGTCGTGGCGGACGGCACGGAAATCGTTTCAGTGGTCATGGCCGGCGGCTTGCTGCAACCCGCCTATGCCCTGGTTCGCAATCAGCTGGTCCTTGCCGACAGCGTGGAGTTGATCGAACAGTTGCTGCGGCGGAGCGGCGAGCAGGCGACGGCGGCGACGGCAGGGAAGGAGCGCGGCGGCCGGACTGTGCGCGAGCGATGGGGCAATTTTTTTCTTTTTGTCCGCACCGGATCCCTGGCGGAGCGGTTGCTTCCGGTGTTGACCGTGCTTGCTAAAGAGAGCCGCGAGAAAAACGAAATGATTGCCCCGCGCGCCCGGCTGCTGTTGCAGGAAATGGTCCTGCCCTTGCTGTCAGGCCTGCGCGGCGTTGAAGTCAGCCGTCTGCGCGGCTACCTCTATGAAGATGAAATGCTGCTTGAGTTGGAATACGCTCCGCCGCAGACGGCATTGCCTCTTCTTTCACGATAACGAGCATTAGGGAATGGCCGCACGGTCTTCCCAGAGAAACCGTATGGAACAATTGGTTGGCGAACTCAAAAAAATCATGTCGTTGAAATCAACGACCACCGTAGGCGACATTGTTCTGGTCGCCGCTAAAAAGCCGCAGATGCTCGTGTATGCGATGGTCGGCGACATCGAACGCGACCAGACCCGCAAGGCGGAGTGGTGGCACGTCACCCTGCACCTGCTGTCCATACCGATGCAGACCGTGGTTTGGACCCTGCGCACCGCCCAATTCACCGGTCAGGAAATTTTTACCATGGGCGGGGAAGGGCGTTTTATCCAGGCGGTGCGATTTGACTCTCCCGCCAAGCCCACTCCGCCGGTTGAGGAAAAAAGCAAGGGCGGAGAGCGCCGTCCGGGCTTGCGGATTGTCAAATGACCACCTGCGCGAGCGATCTGGTGGTGGGCAACGAGCGCGGCATCCACGGCCGGGTGGCCACCCGTCTGGCGGAAGTGGCTTCGGAGTTTGCCGTGGTGTTGCAAATTCGCCGCGCAGAGGAGACTGTCGAGTGCTCCTCGATTCTTGACGTGCTCTCCCTGGCCCTGGTGCAGGGATCGGAAATCAGCGTGCAGGCCGTGGGCGAGCAGGCCGAGGCCGCAATGGCGGCCGCCGCAGAATTGATCACCGCCCAGGAAGATCCTTGAGATGACAGAGCAGGCAATGGACGACAACCGACAACCGGTTTCCCGCACCCTGCAGGGCATCGGCGTTTCTCCCGGTATTGCGGCGGCCAGGGTCCTGGTCATGAAACGTCACGCCTGGCGGGCAGGCTGGCGGCATCTGCCCGACGACCATGTCGAAAAAGAGGTCGAACGGTTCCTCCTGGCCATCCGCACCGCCGGCGCCGAGCTGGCGCAACTGCGGGAAAAATTGGCCGCCGATCTGGCCGACGCCCTGTCGATCATCGACTCCCATCTGCTGATGCTCAAGGACAAGATGATCATCGAGCGCACCGTGGCCATCATCCGCCGCAACAGCGTCAATGCGGAGTGGGCCCTGGCCCAGGCCCTCAGCGAGATCAAGGAGCGCTTCGAGCAGATTGACGACCGCTATATTCGCGAGCGGTACGCCGACATCAAGCATGTGGCGGATCGGGTTTTCGGGTTGCTGACCGGCCGGGAACACGACGGCCTGGGGGGCGACGACCTGCCCGTTATCCTGGTGGCCAATGATTTTTCCCCGGAGGACGCCCTGCGGATGCAGGCGGGCAACGTTCTTGGCTTCCTCACCGAAAAAGGGGGCGTGACCTCCCACACCGCCATCGTCGCCCGGTCGCTCAACATCCCTGCGGTGGTTGGTTTGGAACACGCCACCTCGATTCTGGCCACCGGCGATCTGATCATCCTTGACGGCCGCACCGGGCAGGTGACGCTGCACCCGGAGCCCTCGGAAATCCGACGACGTCAGGAAGGCAACCGGCGCAACCACGCCAAGGCCGACGATCTGGACCGCTATATCCACCTGGCCTCGGAAACCGAGGACGGCTATGTGGTCCGGCTGAGCGCCAACATCGAGATGCGGCAGGAACTGCCCGCCGTGCTTCGCTACGGTTCAGAGGGCATCGGCCTGTTTCGCAGCGAATTTGACTATTTTCAAGGCCAAGAACCGCCCAGCGAAGAACAGCTGCTGGCCACCTACCGGCAACTCCTGGAAACCATGGCCCCGCATCCGGTGACGGTGCGCACTCTGGATGTGGGCGGCGACAAGTTTCTCCACAGTTTCCCCGGCAACGGAGCCTGGCTTGATCAGGAACGCAATCCGGCCCTGGGGCTCCGTTCCATCCGATTTTCTCTGTACGAACGGGACCTGTTTCGCATTCAACTGCGCGCCCTGTTGCGGGCCTCGGTGTACGGCCGGCTGCGCATTCTTCTGCCCCTGGTCTCCGCCTTGAACGAAGTGCGTCAGGCCAAGGCCGTGATTGCAGGGGTGATGGAGCAACTGGCGGAGGAATCGACGCCTTTTGCGGCCAACGTCGAAATCGGCATGATGGTCGAGGTGCCCAGCGCTGTGGTCATGGCCGACGTCTTTGCGCGGGAGGTCGATTTTTTTGCCATCGGCACTAACGATCTGATTCAGTATTCGCTGGCCATCGACCGCGGCAACCAGTATGTGGCGCACCTGTACGAACCGTTTCATCCGGCGGTGCTGCGGATGATCAGGCAGACGGTCGAGGCCGGTCACGCCAGCAACATTCCGGTGTCGCTCTGCGGCGAGATGGCCGGAGACGGGCTCTGCGCCCCGGTGCTGATGGGATTGGGCCTGGACGAACTGTCGATGCGGCCCGCCGTCATCCCCCGCATCAAACGCATGCTGCGTCATTCGCGCAGCAACGAGTTGCGCAACCTGGCCCGGCAGACGCTGGAATGCGAGGATAGCGAGCGCGTCCGCGAGTTTTTGGCCGCGACCTTGCCCCATTTTTACCCCAAGGATTTCTACCAGTCGTGAACGAACGTCAGATCATTGAATACATCACCGCCCTTGCCGGACCGGCCGATGGGCGACTGCTCCAGGGCATCGGCGACGATTGCGCCGTGGTCGACAAGGACGGCCGGCGCGTCTGGCTGCTGACCATGGACACCTTGATTGAGAACGTCCATTTTGATTGCGCCTTCCATCCTCCTGAACAACTGGGTCGCAAGGCGGTTGCGGTCAATGTCAGCGACGTCGGGGCCATGGGCGGCAGACCGGTGTTTGTCCTCCTTTCGGTGGGCATGCCCCGGGGGTTTGACGAATCCTGGTTTCGCGCCTTTGCCCAGGGCCTGACTGCGGCCTGCCGGGAATACGGCTGCTTCCTGATCGGCGGCGACACGGTCGCCAGCCCCCAGGGGCTTAATTTTTCCCTGACCGTGATTGGCGAAGCCGAGGCCAGTCAGGTGGTGTACCGCAGCGGGGCCCGGCCCGGAGACACCGTCTGGGTCAGCGGCCCGCTGGGATACGCCGCTGCCGGTCTGGAACTGTTGCGCCGGGGATTGGCGCCGGATGCGACCGCCTTTGCGCTGTTTCGCGAGAAGCATCTCAATCCGACCGCCAGGGTGGAACTCGGCTGCCAGTTGGCCGAGAGCGGCTTGGCGCACGCGATGATGGATCTCTCCGACGGCTTGGCCACTGACCTTGCCCATCTGTGCAAACAGTCCGGAGTGGGCGCGCGTCTGCGGGCTCGCGATTTGCCGGGCGTGGCCGCCCTTGCCGAGGCGGCGCGGTTGGTCGGTGCGGACGCCGAGAGCTGGGCCATTGGCGGCGGCGAAGACTATGAGCTGCTGTTTACCGCAGACGCCGACGCGCACGACCAGGTGCAGGATCTCGGCCGTCGGTGCGGATTGTCTCTTTCGCCAGTCGGAACCGTGGTTGCCGGCGAGGGCGTCACCCTGATCCGGCCAGGGGCCGACGGCGTGATCGAGGAAATTGCGGTGGCCTATCAGGGGTTTGATCATTTTCGCAGCAGGGCGGGGGGGTAGGATGGAGGTCGGCGCGCTGTTCAAGCACTGGTCGCTGCGGTTGCTCGCTCCGGACCGGATTCTGCAACAGACCTACGAGGCCTTCAAAACCCTGCTGGCCTTTGACGGCAAGTGCCACGAACTGATGGCCGAGTTCGAGTCGCTCTACCACGAGGGGCGGCGCGAAGACTTGGCCCGGACCCGGATTCGCTGCCGGCAACTGACCGAGGCCGTGGCCGGCATGGTGACCGCGCTGGAGCGAATGCGTCCTGGTCAGGCGGGCGTGCTCCGCGACTATCTGCGCAAATACGAATTCTACATCCAGCTTCTGCTGGCCCCGCCCGAGCGTTTCCTCATCCCGCCCTTTGCCGTCGCCCACGACGAGCTGATCGCTTCCTCCCTTGTCGGCAACAAAAGCCAGCGCCTGCTGCAACTCAAACACGCCGCCAAGGCCCAGGTTCCCGAAGGCTTCACCATCACCGCCGTCGCCTTTGACCTGCTGGTTGCCCACAATCAGCTGCGTCCGGCCATTGATCTGCTGCTGGCCGGGATTGATCCCGATTCCGCCGCCGGCATCGATGAGATCGCGCAGGCCCTGACGACTCTGGTGCGGCGCATGGAAATTCCCGAGCCGGTGCGGCAGGCCATCCTTGGCCAATACGATCAACTGGCTGCTTTCAGCCCTGGAGGCGAACCATGGGTGGCGGTGCGTTCCTCGGCCCTCCACGAGGACGGCGTCCACAGCTTTGCCGGTCAGTATCACACGGTGCTCGGCGTCAACCGGGAGGGGTTGCTGGCGGCCTACCTTGAGGTGCTGGCTTCCAAGTATACGCCCCAGGCCCTGCTGTACCGCCTCCACGCCGGACTTGGCGACGAGGAGGCGGCCATGGCGGCGCTGGTGCTGGTGATGGTCGACGCCGTTGCCAGCGGCGTGGTGTACACCCGCGATCCAGCCAGCGAGGACGATGCGTTGCTGGTGCACAGCATTCACGGGTTGGGGTTGCCCCTGGTGGGCGGCGAGGTTGTGCCGGATGTGTTTGTGTTTGCCCCGGAGAGCGCGACGCCCGCCCCCGTCGTTGCCGGGTCGCAGCGGATCCGGCTGGTTCTGCGCCGGGGCGCGCTTAGCGAAGAACCGCTGGCGCAGGACGCGAACACCCTTTCGCTCAGTCTAAAACAGGCCATGCGTCTGGCGGCAATGGCCAGAGGCTTGGAGCTGTTTTTTGAAGGTCCTCAGGATATTGAATGGGCCATGGACGCGGCCGAGAATTTTTATATCTTGCAAGCGCGGCCGTTGCGCCTTGGCCCAAGACAGGCGAGCGGGCCGGTTCCGGAGGCCGTCGCGCCGTCCGCCGATCAATGCGCGCCCCTGCTGGTCGGAGCCAAACGGGCCGCCGGCGGTATTGCCCATGGGATCGTGCAATGTTTTGATCATACGCTGCCCGCCGACCTGCCGACCGGTTCGATTTTGGCGACCCGCCACATCGCCCCGTCCCTGGTCCGCTACATGGACAAATTGGCGGCCGTGATTTGCGAACAGGGTTCGGTAACCGGCCATTTTGCCACGGTCTGCCGGGAATTCGGCGTAGTTCTGCTGGTGGAGGCCGCCCAGGCCTGCAGCCTCCTGTCCCAGGGGATGGAGGTGACTGTCGACGGCTATGCCGGCAAGGTCTATCCCGGAAAAATTCCAAGCCTGCTGGCGGGCGGCCAACAGCGGGAGGCCCACAAAGATTCCGCCTACGCCCGCAGGCTGCGCGCCCTGATGGACCATATCACCCCGCTGCATCTGCTCGATCCGAACTCCTCCGACTTCCGGCCCCAGTCCTGCCGTTCGCTGCACGACATCATCCGCTACGCCCATGAAAAGGCGGTGCAGACCATGTTCGGCCTGGGCGACATTGCCGGCGGCGCCTCCTCCCACTGCCGCAAACTAGCCACCGAACTGCCGCTGGACATCTACCTGCTTGACGTGGGCGGCGCCTTTGCCCAGGACGCCGCAGCCGAGATCGCGCCCGAATTCCTTCACGCCGCGCCCTTTCTTGCCCTCTGGCAGGGGCTCAGCCATCCGCAGATCGATTGGCAAAGTCACCTCCATTTTGATTGGCAGGGATTTGGCGACATGGCCCTCTCCGGCGGCATTGCCTCCGGCGGCTCCAGGGATTTCGCCTCCTATGCGGTGATCAGCCCGGATTATCTCAATCTCAACATGCGCTTTGGCTTCCATTTTACCTTGATTGATTGCCTCGCCGGCACCGACAGCCGGGCCAATCACTGCCAGTTGCGTTTTGCCGGCGGCGGCGGCGACTATCAGGGCCGGTCGGCGCGGATTGTCCTGCTGCACCGGATTCTTGTTCGCCTGGGGTTTGAGGTGAGCGTTCAGGGCGATCTGCTCGACGCCCGGATGATCGGCTGTTCGGCTGCGGAACTCCAGCGCCTGCTGGTTGAGGTGGGCCGCCTGCTGGGCATGACCAAACTGCTTGACATGGTGCTGCGCGAGGAGGACGTCGACTTGCGAGTGCAGCAATTTTTCCAGGGGGCTGATTGGCAAAACACCCCCGCAACCCCTGAGCGTTTATAGCCCATGTACCAACTGCACTGGATTACTGATCATCTCGCCGCCGGCCACGCCCCCATGTCCTATGAGGATCTGGATTCGATCCGCGAGCAGGGGATTGGCGCCATTGTCAACCTCTGCGGCGAGTTCTGTGATCTGCACCAGATTGAGGAAGGCAGCGGCTTTGAGGTCTATTATCTGCCGGTGGTCGACGAGTGCGCCCCGGATTTGGCGGCCATGGAAAAAGCCTTGGACTGGATGGACGAGGCTATCTATCTCGATAAAAAAGTCCTGGTGCACTGCCGCCTGGGGCATGGCCGCACCGGCACCTTCATCGCCGCCTATCTGCTGCGGCGGGGGTTTGATTTTGGGCTTGCGGAAAAGACCATGCAGGACAAAAACGCCAAGCCGGCCACCTATGAACAGCGCCGTTTTTTGAAGAAATACGGCAAACAGGTCGGACCGTTGCAGACCGTGTCGCCCAAGATCGACAACCGGCCGGCGGAGGACGCGTCGCCGCTGCTCCAGGAGTATGAACGCCTGATCGCCCGGTTTGCCGTGCAGTTGGGCGCAGGCGAGGATCAGCCCTGCTGCGGCCGGGGCGCCAACGAGTGCTGCCGGCAGCCCTTTGAGCTGCTGTTGATTGAGAGCATGCATCTCAGCCAGGCGGTTAACCGCCGCCTCAAACAGGAGCAGCGTCAGGCAGTGATTGAACGGGCCTTTGCCCTGGCAGGTCGCCTCAAAGAACTGCACCACCGGCAACCGGGGCTCAGCGCCGAGGCGTTGGTCGGCGCCTTTCCCGAGGAATTCTTGCAGTGTCCGCTCCTGGAGGACGATCACTGTCTGGTGTTTGCCGACCGGCCGCCGCGTTGCCGGTACTGGGGCGCGGGCAACTTTGAGGCGCAACGGCAGACGCTGGTGCAGGCCTTAGCCGATCTGTCGCGGCAGGCCTACCAGTCCCTTACCGGTTGCGCGCCGCCGGCGGACAATCTCTGCTTTTCCTCGGCCGACACCCTTTCCGGCAAGTTCGTGCAGCTCTATTTTCAGGCCATGATCGGCAAAAACGGGTAACATGGCGCCATGAATGCAACCCAACAACCCAAGGTGCTGGTCGTTGACGACGAGCGCGACATGCTCAACCTGCTGGCTAAGGTGTTGGTCAAGAAATGCGGCTGCAGCGTAGCCGTCGCGACCTCGGCCGAGGAGGCGCTGGAAATGGTCCAAGTCGATCCGCCCGACGCCGTGCTCACCGACATCAAGATGCCGGGCATGGACGGGCTGACCTTTCTGCAGCGGATGGGCGCAATCGACCCGGCCGTCACCACCATCCTCATGACCGGTTACGGCACCATCGAAATGGCGGTGCGGGCGTTGAAAGACGGGGCCTACGATTTCATCGAGAAGCCCTTTGACAACGAGCGCATCATTCGCACCATTGGCCGGGCGGTGGAACGGACCCGACTGTTGCGCGAGAATGTGCAACTCCAGAACCGGCTCTGCGACCAGGACCAGTTCCACGGTTTTATCGGTCGCTCCCGTCGGCTGGCCCAGACCGTGGAACTGCTGCGGCGAATTGCGCCCAGCAACGTCACCGTGCTGATCCGGGGCGAGTCCGGCACCGGCAAGGAACTGGCGGCCAAGGCCCTGCACGCCATGAGCCCCCGGGCTGCGCGGCCGATGATCACGGTCAACTGTCCGGCCCTGCCTGAACATATCCTGGAAAGCGAGCTGTTCGGCTACCGCAAGGGGGCCTTCACCGGCGCCGACCGCGACAAAACCGGCCTGTTTGTTGAGGCCGAGGGCTCGACCATCCTGCTCGACGAGGTCGCGGACATTCCGGTGAGCGTGCAGACCAAGCTGCTGCGCGTTCTGCAGGAAAAGGAGGTCCAGCCCCTGGGGCAGAACAAGACCTTCAGCGTCGACGTCCGGGTGATCGCCTCAACCAACCAGGATCTGGAAGCCAGGATCCGGCGGGGCGAATTTCGCGAGGATCTTTTCTATCGCCTCAACGTCATGACCGTTGTCATGCCGAGTTTGTCGTCCATGGCCGGAGACATTCCCCTCCTGGCCCAGCATTTCCTGGATCGGTACAGCCGCGAGCACGGACGCGACAACCTGGAATTCAGCGCCGAGGCCCTGCAGTCGCTGATGCGGCGTCCCTGGCAGGGCAATGTTCGCGAACTGCAGAACGCGGTCAACCGGGGGGTGCTGCTCTGTCGCGGCGCGGTCATTGAGGAAGACGATCTCTGGGACGATCAAGGGGCCTTTGCCGACCCGGAGGACGACGTTGCGGGGCTGGCTTTGGCCGTGAAAGCCGTGGAAGCCGTGAAAGCCATGGAGGGGAAAGAGCCCCTGGAGGTGTATGGCCAACTGCCCTATCGCGAGGCCAAGAACATCGTGCTGCATCGGTTCAACGCCGCCTATCTGGCGGCGGCGCTCAAGGCGGCGGGCGGCAACGTCACTGCGGCGGCACGGACCTGCGGCATGGAGCGGCAGGCCTTTCAGCGCCTGCTGCGTCGCTACAACATGGAGTCGAGGAGTTTCCGCTGATGCCCAACACCCCGGAAAATTACACGCTGGCCCGCAACAAATCCTTTTGCAACTTCTGCCCCGGCTACTGCTGTTATCGCCTGCCCGGCTCCACCCTGTATCTCCACGCCGAAGACATCAACCGGATCGCCCGGCATTTTGGCGTCAGCGACGGCGAGATCCGCAATCGCTACCTGGAGAATAAAAACACCTTCAAAACCAGGGAAGACGGCTCCTGCATCTTGCTGGCCAACGACCGGATGTGCAAACGCTGCACCGTCCATGAGGCCCGGCCCACACAGTGCCGGGAATTTCCCTACAACAACCCCTGCCCGTATCTGGAAAACCCCGGCCTGCTGGAAATGATCCACCCCCGGATTGAACAGGGGCTGGCCGTCGCCGGCGACGAAGGCAGATAACTTCGTCGCTTTTTTCCATTCAGGAGCCCGAGCCTGATCCGGGCTCTCTTGTCGGCGTTGCCGGCGCATCTCTTTTGTTTCTCCTGCAACCTATTTGTTGCACCTGTAGCTGGTTTGGATTGCCGTCACCCGGCGATCTTGTTGGCTGTGATTTCAATATTTCCTTATATCTTCAACTGATAGTTCTTTTTTGTAGCTTTGGCTTATTCTGGCCTGGAGCATGCTTAGGCTCGGGCAGATGGACAAAGTTGCATGGAACCGAACTCCGGAACGGATTGATGAACAACACAATCAACATCGCATTGCTGCTGACGTTGCTGCTGCTCGGCCTGACGCTGCCCGGGGAGGCCCACGCCCTCCAGGTGCACGGCGAACCCGAGGGCTTGTACGTCCATCAGATGGCCCATTTGCACTACATCTTCGCCTTGGGCTATTTCTTTTGGGACATCCGCCGGACCTCCTTTACCGGCCGGGGCTGGCGCTATCTGCAGATGTTCTGCGTGTTGATGGCCTGCTGGAACGCGCTGGCTTTCATGGGTCATCTGGCCGGCGCCTATCTTGACCCAGCGGCACTGTTGCAGACCGAATGCTACCTGCAAACCCGCCTGCTCAGTCCCTTCACCCTCAATAAATACCTGTATTTCGTCACCAAACTTGATCATTTGATTTATGTTCCGGCCCTGTTTTTTCTCTTTCTCGGCCTACGCTCCTTTTATCATTCGGTGGCAAAATCAACGCAGGGGGGCGGGCAATGAACGGCTTCCCCATGTTGCCGACCATTATTGTCGATATTGCCGGTTCGGCCGCCAATATCCTCTTTTCCTTTCTGTCTCTTTGGTACGCGTTTCGCCTCACCCGACTGAAGCCTGAAAATTTTCTTTGGGGCTACCTCTTTTACGTCACCCTGGCCATCACCGCCTTTGCCATTTCCCGGGCCGTTGGCCACATCGCCAAGGAGGCGTTCTATATCGCCGGCAAAGCCGACCTCTGGCAGGCGATTGCGCCGTATTCCGGCGGCGTCAACACCCTGTGCATGATTTCGGTGGCGGCGGTGATGATCTTCTACCACAAAGGCGTGCAGGCCTATGAGGCGATAGAGCAGGAAGCGGCCAAACTCAAACAGTCGAAGATCCGGTTGACCCAGGCCGCCCGCGAACTGAGAGAGCTGAATCTCAGCCTTGAGGACAAGGTGGAAGAACGGACCGCCGAGTTGTCCAAATCGGAGAAGAAATTCCGCCATTTGTTCACCGCGTCCAAAGACATGGTGTTTTTCTCGGACCGCAACCACACCGTCCAGGATATGAACGCCTCGGGTTCGGAAATGCTTGGCTATTCCCGTCATGAAACCTCGCTGCTTACCCTGCCTGACATCTTTCGTCACGAGGGCGACGTGAGCGTCTACGCCAAGATGTTGCAGTTGGACGGCTACATCCGCGACCTGGAATCTGAATTCAAGAAAAAAGACGGGTCCACCATCTACGTGTTGATTTCGGCCACCGCCCTGCACGACGAGCAGGGGCAGATCATCGGTTCCGAGTGCATTGCCAAGGATCTGACCCGGCTCAAGACCATGATGGAGCAGTTGGTTTCCAGCGAAAAAATGGCCACGGTCGGCCAGATGGCGGCTGGCATTGCCCATGAAATCAATACGCCGCTGGGCATCATTTTGGGATACGCCCAGTTGATGATGGACGATTTTGACAAGGATTCAGAGACCTACCAAAATCTGGAGGTGATCGAACGCCAGACCCAGGCCAGCCGTAAAATCGTTGCCGACCTGCTCAAGTATTCCCGTCAGTCGGGCAGCGCGCGGGTGTCGGTTGATCTCAATGAAATCATCGAAGACGCCGTGGCCATCACTGAACACAGCCTCAACCTCAGCCACATCAAGGTGACGCTGGAATTGGCGGCGGATCTGCCGCCGATCATTGGCGACCCGGAGAAGTTGCGGCAGGTGGTGGTCAATCTGATCAACAACGCCCATCACGCCATGGAACAGTGCGAGGAGGGCGGTCAGTTGCTGCTCCGCACCCGCCATGATCGGGCTGCGGGCAAGGTGATCGCCGAAGTCCGCGACACCGGGCACGGCATCCCCGAACATATCAAAGCGAGAATTTTCGATCCCTTTTTCACCACCAAACCGGTGGGCAAGGGCACCGGGCTGGGCCTTTCCGTTTCCTACGGCATTATTCAGGAACACGGCGGAACCATTGAGATAGAGAGCCCTGTGGCCGGGCCGGACAAGACGCTGCTGCAAGGAACCTTGTTCCGGCTGGCGCTGCCCATGGTCGAAGAAACAGCGGCAATTCAAGAATAATCGGCAAAACCCAAGCTGTTAAGGAGGAAAGCATGGCTGAAATACTCACCCTGGACGATGTGCTCGACGCCACCGTTCTCGTTGGCAAAATTCTTAAGAAAAAGGGGCACGTGGTGCACACCTTCACCGAAGAGGACGAGGCCATCGCCTTTGCCCGCCAGCATCCGGTTGATCTGGCGATCCTTGACATCAAGCTGAAAAAAATGAGCGGCATCGAGGTGTTGGCAATTCTTAAGGAAGACAATCCGGCTATGCGGGTCATCATGCTCACCGGCTACCCGACCGTGGAAACCGCCCGGGAGGCCATCAGTCTGGGCGCCGACGAGTACTGCGTCAAACCGATCGACCGCCTTGAGCTGGAAGAAAAGGTCGAAAAGGTCCTGGCGGCGCGGCAGCGATCCTGAACAAATCAGCGAAAACCATGGGCAGCATACAGACAACCGATGATCCGGGCGGCGCAAACGGCGGCCTGTCCCGTGAGCAGCAATTTCTGGCGGTGTTCCAGAAGGTCACCCGCTTGACCTCCCTGGCCCTTGACCACCAGGAGGTGATGGACACCATTGCGCGCGGCCTGCCCGAACTGCTGGCCATCGACGCCTGCACCATCCGCCTGATCGACGCCTCCATCGGTTCGTTTGTTTTGGGCGCGGCCCACGGGGTGTCGCTGGAGTATCTCTCCCGCGACGTGATCGATTCCGAAGACACCATGGCCATGATTCGTTCCGGCTATCCGGTGTTCAGCGACCATGTCGACCAGGATGCGTTTCTGCCCTTTCATGCGGCTGCAAGTCGCGAAGGCGTCAAGAGCGTGCTGACCTTGCCGATTCTCTACCAGGGGGCGCTGATCGGCATTATGCGGCTATTGACTCGAAGCGCGCGCAGTTTTGCCTCCGAGGAGATTTCGTTTGCCATGGCCTTGGCCGAGCAGGTGGGGATCGCCATTTCCCACGGCCGGATGTTCAAGGAAATGGAGGCTCAACTGACCTTTCTCCGCGAGATTCAGGGCATTTCCGCTTTGGTTAACTCCACCCTCGATCTGGACGGCATCCTCAACGCTCTGGTTGAGCGGGCGGCCCTGACCATGCGGGCCAAGGGTTGCACTCTGCGGCTGATCGATCCTGAATCCGGGCATTTGCAGTTGGCGGCGGCCCATGGCGTTTCCAGCCGATACCTGCGGCGCGGCGAGGTCGAAAACGAAGGCGCCATCAAGATGGTGCTTGCCGGCGAACCGGTGGCCGTCTACGACGTCAGCCACGATCAGCGCATCGACTATCACCAGGAGATGGCGGACGAGGGCATTGTTTCGCTTTTGGCGGTTCCGATCAAGGTCAACCGTGAGGTGATTGGGGTGATGCGCATCCTTACCGACGCGCCCCGGGTGTTTGCCGACGCCGAGGTCCGCTTTTTGGTCACCCTGGCCGAGGTTGGCGGCACAGCCATCCGCAATGGGCGCAACTATCGCCGCATCAACCTGTTGCTGGAAGAGATCAGGGTGCATGAAACCTTCCTGGGGAACATCATCAACAGCCTGCGGCATCAGGTGCTGGTCCTGGATTGCAACCGGCGGGTGGTGCTGGCCAATAAGGTGTATCTCGACGCCGCAGGTAAAAAGGCGGACGAGGTGGTTGGCATGGAGTACCAAGATTTGTGTCGATCCGCGGACTGCGCCTGCCCGGTCGATCAGGTTTTGGAGGGTGTGGAGATGCGGCCCTTTGTCCAGGAATTCCGGTCTGCCGACCAGTCTCAGTGGTTTGAACGCACGGCCTCGCCAGTTTTTGATGCTGATGGCCAAGTGGAGTACGTGGTTGAAATTATTCGTGACATCACCAGCGAGCACATGCTGGAGGCGGAAAAAATCCAGAGCGGCAAGCTGCAGGGCATCGTCGAGTTGGCCGGCGCCGTGGCCCATGAAATCAACAGTCCGCTCTTTGCGGCCTTGGGCACGGCGGAACTGCTGATTGAAGACTGTCAGCAGCCGGAACTGCGCGAGGAGTTGGCGGTGATCATCCGCAATCTGAGGCAGATTGGCGAGTTGACCCGGAAGATGACCGCGATGACCGGATACACCAGCCGGGAGTACGTGGGGGAAAGAAAAATAGTGTCGTTTACCCAAGACGCCAAGGACTGCCGTTGACGGCGTAAAGAGGAGGTGCGAAGCGCGGAAAAAGGGGGAGCAACCCGTTGCCGGCGCAGGATAAATCGCCAGGAGCGATTTTGCCTGATGGGAACGGGAACAAACAATTGCGTGTAAACAGTGCGCCCGATGCCGACGACCGGCCTCGGACGGACCGAATTGAATACAATCATAGGAGATTGAGCATGAAAAAGAAGGCAGGAATGATGCCATGGCTTTTTGCGGCAATGGTGGTGCTTTTGGGAGTCAACACCGCGAACAGCGAGGAGACGGGCGCGCAGGCTCCACCGCAGGCGGCTGCAGCCGTGGCCGCGCCGACCATCGTCCTTGACAAGGCCGAACTCAACAACGGCGGCTCCATCAAAGTGAGCGGCCAGGCCCCCGCCGGCAAGCCGGTGTTCCTTGAGGTTTGGGCCGAGGATCACACTGTGCGCGCCAACCGTTTTGACAGCGAGGTTGACAAGGAAACCGGCAAGCGCCCCTATGTCTTCTACATCACCCAGGACATGCCGGCCTATTACAAAACCTTTGTGCCCAAGGAACTGCAGCCAAAGATTGACGAGGCCAAGAAGAAAGGCAAAAAATGGAGTTATTCTGAACTGCTCAAAGATCTGGGCGCCGACGTTGCCTATACCGTCCCTGCAAAAGCCAAGATTGAGCGCTATCAGTCGACCTTGATGGCCAGCGTTGTCGGCAGTCGCGGCACGCTGCTCGACGCCATGGACGACAAAGAAAACAAAAAGCGTTCCATGCAATTAGTGAAGGCCCGTTTCCAGAGCATCGACAAGGTGGTGGCCGCAGCCGTTGACGTCAAACCGGACGGTTCCTATACCGCTGACATCAAAATTCGCGAAGGACTGGCGCCAGGCAAATACACGATTGTGGCCGTTGTTGACAAAAAGGTGAAGAGCGAGCCTGCCACCTTTGACAACAAAATTGCCTTCCCTCTGGTCTATCTGGAGAACGCGGGCACCAGCCTCAACATTTTCTATCCGTTTTTCCTCTCCCTGGGTGTTGCCATCTTCGGCGTGCTCATGGGCGCGGGCGGCGGTTTCATCATGAACCCACTGCTTCTGGCCCTGTTCCCGGCCCTGCCGCACACCATCGTCGCCGGCACGGTTACCCCGACGGTGCTTTTTTCCCAGGGCAGCGGCATCTATAACTACTCGAAGATCAAATTCATCAATTGGAAACTTGGTTGCGGCATTGGTTGCGCCATGCTCCTGGGCGGCTTTATCGGCCCCAAACTAACCGAGATGATCACCCTGGATCAGTTTAAATTCGCCTTTGGCTGGATTCTGCTCATCCTCGCCGCCTTGATGCTCTGGCAGACAACCCCTGGCTATTTGGCCAAGAACAAGAAGGAGCAATCCATTCTCAAAGAGTTCAAAAAACGCGCCGAAGAAACAGCCAAAGGCAAAAATTAAGGGATCATTCGAGGAGGAATCCGTTATGAAAATAGAATTTTGGGGACAGGAATTTCAGGTAAACATGGTGGTTGGCTGCATCGGCGGTTTTCTCATCGCCATCATGTCTTCGATGTTTGGCTTTGGCGGCGGCCCCTTTATGGTGCCGCTGATGACCGTGGCCTTGCGTCTGCCGATGTACCTGGTGGTCGGCAGCTCGCTTTTGGCCATCTTTTTCAACACCTCGGTCAGCACCATGCGCCACTATCAGTTTGGCAACTTTGATCTGTACTTCTTTCTGGCCATGTTTCCGGCTGCGATCCTCGGCGGCTATATTGCGCCGCAGATCGCCAAACGGGTCAGTCCGCTGGTCGTCAAGCGGATTGCTTGCCTTGGTTTGGTGTTGCTGGCCCTGAACCTGCTGGGCGTGTATTGATCTGATGCGCCATAACGTGCGGAACAACTCCTGTTGAACTGCGCAAAAAGGCGGCATGTCCTTCACGAGGAAGAAAGGTCAGGACGGCATTGCCGTTCTGACCTTTTTGTTTGCCAAGATGCAAAACATTGCAGTGGCGGGCGCGTGTTGCCTGCAGGTTCTCTGCTGTTTTTTTTCGGACGTTGTGCTTGTTTCCCTCATTGCAAGGAAATGCGGCTGGCTTTTGCGATAGGACTGAGGCGTAACTATGGCAAGGAGGGCGCCCTGAATGAGGAAAAGCGTCACGTCGCCAGCGATTGCGGCCGGATTGGCTTGATGCGGTCGAAATGGATTGTGATCCAGGAAGGATCGGGGAGGATCGGCAAAAGCATTGGCGAAATCGCCGACCAGAGGCTGTCTTCACCGACGACACCCGCCAACCGCGCGAGAACTGTTTACAGGTCGGGGCGGACGGGTTTATCGTTAAGAGTGCTTAATTCCCTGAAATCATAAATATGGTTGTTGGTCTAGTTCGCTCGTGAGCCTTGTCGATTCTGCGGGCGACCAATGCCGGATCGGGTTACAAAAGAGAATTACCACTTGCGATAATCCCAGGAGGATGCGATACTAAGATCAAATTTATTTGAAATTTACCAACGCTTGGGGTTGAAAATGACGATTGCCGCACCATCAATGTTCAACCCAGAGAAACGCAAGCATGTCCGGGTGCGTTTTACCCGTGACGTCCGAGTGTTTGCCACCGGGAAAGCCTGCGGTCAGTTCTCAGTAAAAAATCTCAGTTTAGGCGGTCTACTTATTGAAGGCCCCCTTGACGTGCCCGTTGGCGGAGATTGTCGGCTGGAAATCCATGAAACTGGGCGGCGTTCCAGTTTGATTTTGAATTTTTGCGGAAAAATTCTCAGAAACGAGGGAAACGGCGTTGGCATACGGTTTACCGGCATGGAGGAGGACAGTTTCATGTTTCTCCAGACCATGGTCCTCTACTCTGCCGATGATCCTATCGAAGTGGCTGAGTGTTTTCTTGATGATTTTGCGCCCGACGCAGCATCCATTTGTTAATCTGATCCAATTTATAATGAGAAGTTCAAGCCGGCCGGCCTATGGTTTGAGCTTCTTTTTTTCTGTCGCGGGGCCATGTCTGGGCTTCGAAAATTGGCCGACGAACCTTACATGAATCAAACTGAACAGAAACCCGTATCGTTGCTTCGAATTGTCGGCGGGATAGGCGATTCTGCGCTTTATATCCTAACCGATCTTGGCAGGATGGGGATTTTTCTCTTCTTTTCCCTGATTGGACTGTTTAAGCAGCCTTTCCGCTTTAAGGAATTTGTCAAACAACTGGCGTTCATTGGCGCCGGATCGCTCACCGTTATTTTTTTTACCGCCCTTTCTTCCGGGATGGTGCTTGGTCTCCAGGGCTACTATTCCCTGCATAAATTTGGCGCCGAAGGCATGTTGGGCTCGGCGGTTTCTCTCACGCTGATCATGGAGTTGGGCCCGGTGCTGACTGCGTTGATGGTGGCCGGACGGGCTGGATCGGCGATGTGCGCCGAGATTGGCATCATGCGAATTTCCGAACAGATCGACGCCCTTGAATGCATGGCGATCGACCCCTTCCGATATTTCATCTCTCCCAAATTTCTTGCCGCTTTGATCTCGGTTCCGTTGCTGACTGCCGTGTTTGACGTGGTGGGCATCATGGGCGGGTATCTGGCCGGAGTCAAACTGATGGGGGTCAACGGCGGCTCCTTTTTTGCCGGCATGGAGCAGAGCGTCACCAGTCACGACGTTCGTTTGGGAGTGATCAAATCGGTTGTTTTTGCCGTGCTCCTGGTGTGGATCTGCACTGGCCGCGGCTACTTTGTGCAAAAAATTCGCGGCGCCGGGTTTGGCGCCGAGAGCGTGAGCAAGGTGACGACCCAGGCCGTGGTGCTGTCGTCGATTTCAGTGCTGATTTTTGATTATCTGTTGACGGCGGTGCTGTTGTGAGCGACGAGACGACTGTGTCCGGGGAGTCGGCCATCCAGTTTGTCGAGGTCTGTAAATCGTTCGGTGAACGAAGCAAGCGTCATCTGGTGCTTGATCGAGTCTCTTTTTCCGCGCCTCGCGGCAAGACAACGGTCATCGCCGGCGGCAGCGGGCAGGGAAAGAGCGTGATTTTAAAATTGATCCTTGGTCTGTTGCGCCCGGATTCCGGCGAGGTGCTGATCGGTGGGAACAACATATCGAGCATGGGCTACAAGGCCTTGCAGGCCCAGAGGACGTTGTTTGGCGTTTTGTTCCAGGGCTCGGCGCTGTTTGATTCCCTGACCGTGTTTGAAAACATTGCCCTGCCGCTTCGCGAGCGCACCAAACTGACCGCCGAAGAAATTCGCAGCCGGGTGGCGGCAACCCTTGAACAATTGGAATTAACCGGACATGAGGATAAGTTTCCCGCCCAACTGAGCGGGGGCATGAAGAAACGAGTCGGCCTCGCCAGAGCCTTGCAGTTGGAGCCGGAAATTGTCCTGTTTGATGAACCCACCACAGGGCTTGATCCGGTGATGACCAGGGAAATCTACGAGTTGTTTGTTCAAACCCAAAAACGACTTGGATATACGGCGGTCATTGTCAGCCACGATATTCCGCAAATTTTTACCCTTGCCGATCAGATCATTCTATTGAACAAAGGGGAGTTGGACGTTTTCACTGATGCGTCCCAAATTCCATTTTCTACCAAACCCAATATTCGCGAATTTGCCCGTTTGGTCATGGGGCAGCAGACCGCTTAAAGGGGCAGGAGAGAGACAATGACCAATTCACGCGTGGAAATACTCGTTGGTTTTTTTCTGATCATCGGTTTTCTGGCGCTCGCCTGGCTTGCGCTGCAACTCGGCGAAGTGCCGTGGTTGACCGGGGCAAAAACCTATACGCTCAACGCCGAATTCAACAACATTTCTGGAATAAAATCCGGAGCGGATGTCCAAATATCCGGCGTGACCGTGGGCAAAGTGCGGCAACTCCGGCTGAACAAGGAGAATCAGGCTGTGGTCAGTATGCAACTTGACCTCGGCGTGGCCATACCGGTGGATTCAGTTGCCTCTGTCAAATCCCAGGGCATTATCGGCGACAAATATATCCAAATCACTCTGGGGGGGGATGAAACTGTGTATAAGGCCGGGGAAGCTGTTGTGGATACTGAGTCCGCTGTTGATCTAGAATCCCTTATTTCAAAATTCGCCTTTGGTCAGGTGAGCAAATAGAACGGGGCAGTGCATGCATCTAAGACGTCTTCATCCGTTATTGCTGGAAATCAGTCTGTCGATCGCCGTCTCCTTGGCCGTGTTTGCGGGACATGCCGCAGCTGATGATTTTTTAAACGACGAAAGTTACGAGGACAAAGTCTCGACGGACGTTCCCGACCCGATTGAACCTGTGAACCGGGCGGTGTTTACCTTCAACGACAAGGTGTACACGTGGGTGTTGGACCCTGTGGCCACGGGGTACAGCAAGGTGCTGCCCGCGGACATTCGAGGGTGTATAGGTAATTTTTTCTATAACCTCGGTGAACCTGTTCGCTCGGCCAACTGTTTGTTGCAGGGGAGATTCCGCGATTCGGGACTGGCGCTGTCCCGTTTTGCGCTCAACAGCATCTGTGGAGTTTTTGGTTTGGCCGATACCGCTTCGCACGAGTTCGGCATTGCGCCAGTCAAAGCGACGCTTGGGGAAACGTTTTCGGTGTGGGGGATAGGCGATGGGTTTTACCTGGTGGCCCCGTTGCTGGGGCCGTCTACTCTGCGAGATTTTACCGGTTCCGTAGTTGACTCCTATGCTATGGCTGCCTATTATCCATGGGGCAGCGACGAGGTCAGCCCGGTGGTTCCCTTTGGGGTCAACACTGTCAATCGCACCTCGTTGCATCTCGGCGAATATGAAGACCTGAAATCTATGAGTTTTGACCCGTACGTGGCGTTTCGCAACGGTTACTTTCAGATGCGAAGCAAGTCGCGCAATCACTCTCAACCCAACAACCAACAGTAAGGCGATAACCCGGTGGCGACACCGGGGCAACGGTGTGGCATGCAGCGCAAAAATCTAATATTTGGCGGACTTTTTTTTCTTTTATCACTCTTCTTCAGCTTGTCGGCGATGCCGGCGACGGCTTCGACTCCCCCTGATCCCATCGAACAGTTCCAGCCTTTTTTGGACAAGGTCACGGCTTTGCTTGCGGATCCCGCTCTGAAAGCGCTTCCCAAGAAGGAGCAATGCCAGCGAGTGATCAATGTTGTTCGGGAACGGTTTGATTTTCGCGAAATGAGCAAGCGCGTCTTGGGCCAGCAATGGCGCAACCTCAGCGACCAGGAGCAAGATCAATTTGAGCGCCTGTTTACGCAATTGTTGCAATACGCCTATGTTGGAAAAATTGATGACTACTCCGGGCAAAAGGTTGAGTTCACCCAGAAGCGAATCAAAGGCGAGCGGGCGGAGGTTCAAACCTTGCTGGTTGACAAAGATCGATCCATACCTGTTTCCTACATCCTTGTGCTCCGGGGCGATCAGTGGATGGCCTACGATGTTGTGGTTGAGGGGGTAAGTCTGGTGCGGAACTACATGGAGCAATTCAAAGAGATTTTGCAAAAGGAAGAGTACGCAGGATTGATTCAACAAATACAAAGCAAAATCAGTCAGTTTGAGCAGCAGCACAAGCAGTCTTGAGTGTTCGTAGGCAAGACCGCTTTTCTTTTCCGGAAGATTTTTCCCGACTTCGATTTCATTTTCTGTTCTTTTTCCTTGGCGAAGTCTTTTTTTTTATGTATAATTTTCCGTTTCACCGGAAAATGGTAGTCGCGTAATCCGTGAGGGGCACACGTAATGCAGATCAGGTTCGACGAAATCTCCCCACAGGGCAGTCGTTACGAGATTAAAGGGGGAGAGGTCCTCGCGGATCAACAAGATTTTGTGGTGAGAGCCCCCCTGGACGCCCAGTGCGCTCTCAGTCGCAAGGGAGACGCTAAGGTCGCGCTGACGGGGCGTCTGCAAGTCGCCTTGTCGCTTGTTTGTGACCGTTGTCTTGGTCAGTATGATGTTGATCTGGAGAGTGATTTTCAGGTTCTGTTTGAGGTCGAATCTGCGGAGTCCTGGCGGGTTAAGGATTTGGACGCCAGAATTGCCGATCTCGACAGCGAGATGCTTGATGAGCCGGTTATTGATCTTGACGATGTGGTGCGACAACAAGTATATCTTGCGCTCCCTATGAAAAATTTGTGCTCGGAGGCGTGCAAAGGCGTGTGTTCCCAATGCGGAACGAATCTAAATGTTGCAGCCTGCGATTGCGTCGAAGAGAGAAAGGCGTTGCCTTTTGCGGCCCTTGCGCGGTTAAAAAAATAGCGTTATTGAAATAATAATCCAAAAGCACGTAATCTCGGATGGTTGCCGGGGTATGAGCTGCGGATGTAATGGAGGACACAATGGCTTTACCGAAAAGAAGGCACTCGTATTCACGGACAAGACAACGGCGGGCTCATGATTTTCTCACCAAGCCCAATGTCGGGAAGTGCCCTGAGTGCGGCGAGCCGAAAATGCCGCATCAGCTTTGCGGCGGGTGCGGCATGTATAAGGGCCGAAACGTCATCCGTCTCGAGGAAGAACTGAGTTAATAGGCACTGCTGTGAGAATAGCCCTTGACGCCATGGGTGGCGACCGGGGGTCAGAGATGGCGATTCAAGGTGCGCTTGCTGCGGTATGCGACAGGAGAGATCTTCATGTCATCTTGGTTGGCCCCCGCACCCTTTTAGAGCAGCAACTCGCTGAACATGCCCGCAGTTCCGGCGATGCGTTGAGCCGCATTTCCGTGCATCACGCCTCTGAGGTCATCACCATGGATGATTCGCCGGTTGACGCCGTGCGAAGGAAGAAAGAGTCGACGATTATGGTCGGCTTTGACCTAGTGAAGAACGGCGAGGCGGATGCGGTTGTTTCCGCCGGCAATTCCGGGGCGACCATGGCTGCGGCAATCAGGAAGTTGGGCCGTCTGCCCGGTGTTTCCCGTCCCGGTATTGCTAGTTTTTTTCCAACGTTGAAAAAGCCCGTCATGCTGATGGACATCGGCGCAAATGTTGATTGCCGTCCCCAGCATCTGTATCAGTTCGCCGTCATGGCCTCTTCGTGCTCGCAACTTTTGCTCAACCATGACCGGCCGCGGATTGGACTGCTCAGCAACGGCGCAGAAACCGGCAAAGGGAATGCGTTGGTTAAAGAAACTTACGAATTGCTGAAGCAGAGCCCCTTGCATTTTATCGGCAATGTTGAAGGTCGTGACGTCTACCGGGGCGACGTCGATGTTGTTGTTTGTGATGGTTTTGTCGGCAATATTTCCCTGAAGATCAGTGAAGGGCTTGCTGAGGCGGCCATGCAGATGCTGAAGCGGGAAATTATGAAAACGTGGCGCGCCAAGCTCGGATATCTTTTGATCCGCGACGCCTTAGCAGGATTTAAAAAGCAGGTGGATTACGCTGAATACGGCGGGGCTCCCTTGCTCGGCATTGACGGGACCGGCATCATTTGTCACGGCGCCTCCAATGCCGTCGCCATTCGCAACGCCATTGAGGTTGCCGCCAACATGGTCCGCAATCGGATCAATGAAGCCATCGTTCAAGCCTTGGGCGAATACGCCGCTTGAAAAAAGCAGGATGTTCATGAATAAAGCAGTTATTTTAGGGACCGGTTCCTGTCTTCCGGAACGGGTAGTGACCAATGCCGACCTTGAGAAAATGGTCGACACCACGGACGAGTGGATTACCTCCAGGACCGGAATTAGCAGCAGGCACATTGCCGGCGAGAACGAGCAGAATTACCAATTGGCGACCAAAGCGGCCCGCCGGGCGCTGGCGGTCACAGGCATAGACGCCCAGGAGTTGGATCTGATTATTGTCGCGACCATTTCGTCGCACATGATCATGCCGTCCACCGCGTGCTTTGTCCAGGCTGAGTTAGGCGCGGTGAACGCGTTCGCCTACGACATTAACGCCGCCTGCGCTGGTTTCACCTATGGGCTTGACCTCGCGAGCAACTACATTCAAAACCGACCGGATATGAAAATCCTGTTGATCGGCGCTGAAACGCTCTCGGCTCGGGTCAATTGGGAAGATCGGAACACCTGCGTACTGTTTGGCGATGGCGCGGGAGCCGTGGTGCTGAGCGGATCGAAGGACGGCAGGGGCGTTTTTGGCAGCAGTTTGCACGCCGACGGCAAGCTGTGGAACCTGCTGTGTATGGACAGTCCGGAAAGCTTGAATCCGGAATTACGGCATGATGCATGGCAGGGCACCCATATTCGCATGAGCGGCAGCGACATTTTCAAGCACGCTGTTCGCATGATGGAAGACTCGGTCACCGGGTTGTTGCGAAAACACGACCTTTCCATCGCCGACATTGGTCTGATGATTCCGCATCAGGCTAATATTCGCATTCTTAGCAACCTGCGCGACAGGTTGGGAGTGCCCGAGGAAAAAGTATTTATCAATCTCGGCAAACGCGGCAATACTTCTGCGGCCAGCATCCCGATCGCCTTGGACGAAGCGCACAGGCAGGGACGATTGGTGCGTGGAGACATTGTATTATTGTGTACCTTTGGCGGCGGTCTCACTTGGGGCTCGCTGCTGTTGCGTTGGTAAGACGTTAAGGAGAGGATTTGTGGATTATTTTTTCACTGAACAACAACAGATGATCATCGATACCGCCCGGGAGATCACCAACGAGAAAATTATCCCGGTTCGCGCCGAACTTGATGAAAAGAATCAATTCCCCCGCGAAATTCTTCAGGACATCGCTAAAGCTGATCTGTTCAGCATTTTTGTCCCAGAGGAATATGGCGGGTTTGGCGGCGGTTGCTATGAGATTGTGCTGGCCTTGGAGGAACTGGCGCGTGGGTGCGTTGGGGTGGCGACCAGTTTTGCCGCCAGCGCTCTGGGGATTTTCCCCGTACTGGTTGCCGGAACCCCCGAGCAAAAGCAAAAGTACATGCCCGACATTGCCAGCGGCGCGCGTTGGGCGGCCTTTGGACTCACTGAAGCCAACGCCGGCAGCGACGCCTCGGGCATCCGCACCACCGCAATTTTGGACGGCGACGAATGGGTTTTAAACGGCACCAAGCAGTGGATTACCAATGGCGGCGAATCGCAGATTTATACAATCGTCGCCCTTACTGATCCCGCCAAGGGGGCGCGTGGGGCTTCGATATTTATCGTTGAAGACGGCGATCCCGGATTTTCCTACGGCAAAAAGGAGGATAAAATGGGCATCCGCTCTTCCTCCACCCGAGAGCTGATTCTTAAAGATTGCCGCATCCCCCAGGATCGAATGGTGGGCAAAAAAGGCACCGGCTTCATCACCGTGATGAAAACGCTCGACATGTCCCGCCCTGGCATTGCCTCCTTGGGCATCGGTCTGGCGCAGGCCGCCTTGGATGAAGCGGTGACCTACGCCAAACAGCGGGTTCAATTTGGCAAGCCGATTATCTCTTTCCAGGCCGTGCAGCACATCCTGGCGGACATGGCAATCCAACTTGAAGCCGGCCGCGCCCTGGTGTATGCCGCCGCCCGCCACATCGACAGCAATCCCAAGAATATGTCCAAAGCATCTTCCATGTGCAAGGTTTTTGCCACAGACATGGCGATGAAAGTGACCACCGACGCGGTGCAGGTGCTAGGCGGATACGGTTACATGAAAGAGTACCCGGTGGAAAAGATGATGCGGGACGCCAAGATCCTGCAGATCTATGAAGGCACCAACCAAATCCAGCGCAACGTCATTGGCCAGGAACTCAATAAAGAATACTCCTGAGAGATTTTCGGCACATGAATATAATTGTTTGCGTCAAACAGGTTCCGGACGCCAAGGATGTCCGCCTTGATCCCAAAACCAACACCTTGGCTCGGGAAGGGGTGGAGTCGATCATGAACCCCTACGACCGTCACGCCTTGGAAGAGGCGGTTGCCATCAAGGAACAACTCGGCGGCGTGGTGACGGTGCTCACCATGGGCCCGCCGCAGGCCGAGGCTGTTTTGCGCGAAGCCATTGCCTGCGGCGCCGACGAGGGCGTTCTGGTCTCTGATCGGGCTTTTGCCGGGGCCGACACCTGGGCGACTTCCTACACGCTTGCCAAGGCAGTGCAAACCATCGGCGCTTTTGATCTTATTCTCTGCGGCAAGCAGGCCATTGACGGCGACACGGCTCAGGTCGGGCCTGGTTTGGCCTGTCGCTTGCGTCTGCCGTTTGCCGCCTGTGTGCAGAAAACCCGCGCTGTAACCGCTGAGGCTATCGAGGTGGAGCGCATGATGGACGACGGTTTTGATGTCCTTCGTCTGCCGTTGCCTGCCTTAATGACTGTCGTCAAGGACGTCAATGAGCCGCGGGTCGCCTCCTTGAAGGGAAAAATGAAGGCCAAAAAGGCGGAGATTAAACGATTTTCCGCCGCCGACATTGGCGCTGATCCCCAATGTATCGGCCTGGCAGGCTCGCCGACTCAGGTCGTCCGGGTGTTTTCGCCGGAACCTCGCGGAGACCGCAAGGTTTTTACCGGAAACGTCGCGGAACAGGTCGACCAGTTGGTTGAGTGCCTCAAGGCGCATCTGTAAAGCTCTTTCTCTCTCCCCCGATCAACCTGGTTTTTTTCTATGCTGATTATTGATAGCGACAAGTGTACGGCCTGTGGCGTTTGCGAGACAAGTTGCGCCTTCGGGGCCATCAGTGTTCCGTCTGATTGCGCCGTTGTCAACGATTCCTGCACCTTGTGCGGCGCTTGTGTGGAAAATTGCCCGGCCGACGCCTTGCGCATCGATGTTGCCGAACGCCGCGCCTCCGTTAACATTGGCGAGTATGCGGGGGTCATGGTGTTTGCCGAATATCGTCACGGCAAGGTCGCCCCGGTGAGCTATGAACTGCTCGGTATTGGCCGAAAACTTGCCGACCAACGCGGAGTCAAGCTCAGCGCCGTACTTCCTGGCGGATCTGTGGCGGCCTATGCCGACGATCTGATTGCGGCCGGCGCGGATACTGTTTTTCTGGCGGAACATCCAATTTTTGAACAATTCCGGGAAGACGTTTACGCTGGCATTCTGGAACAGGTGATCCGCGATCAGCAACCCGAGGTGGTGCTTGCCGGCGCCACCGCCATTGGCCGCTCCGTCATTCCCTACGTAGCCACCGCCATTGACGCGGGACTGACCGCTGATTGCACGCGATTGGAAATTCGGGAAGCGGACGGCATGCTGCTGCAAACGCGCCCAGCCTTTGGCGGCAACATCATGGCGACTATTGAATGCCCCCACACCCGACCGCAAATGGCGACCGTCCGGCCTAAAGTCATGGCTCCCGCCATACCGGATCTCTCCCGCGTCGGCCAAGTAGTGCCGGTCCAGATACCGCCGCACTTGCTGCAGTCGCAGATTGAAGTGCTTGAGACCGTGGTCAACACCGAGGATCAAGTCAACATTCAGGAAGTGGAAACGCTGGTTGCCGGGGGCCGCGGTCTGGATTCGCCCAAGGGCTTTCAGTTGATTCGGGATCTGGCCAACGAGCTTGGCGGCGCAGTTGCCGCCTCCCGCGCTGCGGTCGACTCCGGATGGATACCGTATCCGCATCAGGTCGGCCAGACTGGAAAAACCGTCAGTCCCAAGTTGTACATTGCCTGCGGCATTTCGGGAGCCGTTCAGCATGCGGTCGGCATGCAGTCTTCAGAAATTGTCGTGGCCATCAATCGCGACAAGAATGCGCCCATCTTTGACATCGCCACCTACGGCGTGGTTGGCGATCTGTACGAGGTGGTGCCGCAATTGATCAAACGGTTACAGGAGATCAAAAAATGAGGCTGGAGAATTTGGTTGCGCTTGTCACCGGCGGCAGTCGAGGCATTGGCCGGGCCATTTGCGTGAAATTGGCTTCATTGGGCGCTGTGGTGGGGATCAATTACGTCTCCAACCCTGCCGCGGCCGAGGAAACCCTGCAACAGATCACAGCCGTCGGCGGTACAGGCTTTACCGTCCGATTTGACGTGGCCGACGCTGAAGCGGTTCAGGAAAGCATCAAAGAAATTATTGCGACCCATGGTCAGGTCGACATTCTGGTCAACAATGCAGGCATCACCCGCGACGGTCTGATGGCGCGAATGAAGGAAGACGATTGGGACAGCGTGCTTGACACCAATTTGAAAGGGGCGTTTCTCTGCAGCAAGGCGGTGATGCGCGCGATGATGAAAAAACGGTGGGGCCGCATCATTAACGTCTCCTCCGTCGTCGGTTTTGTCGGCAACGGCGGGCAAGTCAATTACGGAGCTGCCAAAGCAGGTCTGACCGGTTTAACCAAATCCATGGCAAGGGAGTTGGCGGGACGGAACATCACCGTTAACTGCGTGGCGCCGGGCTATATCGTCACCGATATGACCGACGACCTTGCTGAAGATGTCCAGGAGGCCCTCAAGGCGCAGATTCCGCTCGGCGTTTTGGGAACGCCTGAAGATGTGGCCGCCTCGGTGGGATTCCTGGCTTCAACTGACAGTAATTACATTACGGGTCAGACCCTGCACGTCAATGGCGGCATGTACATGGGCCATTGACAAGGGGTGTCCGAGTAACTACATATTCGGGCATTGTTTTTTTACAGAATAACTAACTACAGGACTAATTTGAGGAGAATAAACAATGGCTGTTGAAGATAAAATGATCGACATCATCGTCGAGCAACTGAGTGTTGATCGTGACAAGGTGGTTTCCGGCGCTTCTTTTGTTGATGATCTCGGCGCGGATTCTTTGGATCTGGTTGAGCTGATCATGGCAATGGAAGAGGAATTCGACGTCGAAATTCCCGATGAAGAGGCGGAGAAAATCGTCACTGTGCAGAACGCCATCGATTTTGTCGCCAAGATTCAAGGCTAAGACAAGGTAGGTCAGTGTGAAACGACGGGTCGTTGTAACAGGGATAGGCTTGGTCACGCCGCTAGGCATTGGCACCGAACAGACGTGGAGCGCCTTGCTTAACGGACAAAGCGGGGTGGGACCGATTACTCGCTTTGACGCCTCTGATCAAGCCTCGCAAATCGCCGCCGAGGTGAAGGGATTTAATCCTGAAGATTGGTTCGAGAAAAAGCAGGCAAAAAATCTCGACGCTTTTGTGCAGTATGCGGTGGCCGCAGCTGATATTGCCTGGAAAAACAGCGGCCTGTCGATCACCGACGACAATGTCAACCGGGTTGGGGTCATCACCGGGTGTGGCATGGGCGGTTTGCCCACTATTGAAGAATATCACGGTGTCCTGATGAATAAGGGGCCGAGGAAGATCACCCCGTTTTTTATTCCTCGGGTCATTCCCAATATGCCCTCCGGGCACATTTCGATGCGCATCGGTTGCAAGGGCCCTAACCTGACCCAGACAACCGCCTGCGCCGCAGGAACCCACGCAGTGGGCGAGGCGTTTCGCCACATTGTCTACGGCGATTGCGACGTGGCGATCACCGGCGGCGCGGAATCGGTCATCTGTCCGCTTGCCGTCGGCGGCTTCAGCGCCATGAAGGCCCTTTCGACCCGCAACGACGATCCGGCCACCGCTTCACGCCCCTTTGACAGGGATCGGGACGGGTTTGTTATTTCGGAAGGCGCCGGCATACTGGTGCTGGAGGAGTTGGAGTCGGCGAAACGCCGCGGCGCGGTTATTTACGCGGAGGTTGTCGGGTACGGTCAAAGCAGCGACGCCTATCACATTGCCGCCCCCCCGGAAGACGGCGAAGGAGCGGCTCGTTGCATGGCGGCCGCTTTGCGCGACGCGGGAATGAATCCTGAGGATATTGATTACATCAATGCCCACGGCACTTCCACCCCGCTCAACGACAAGTGTGAAACCCAGGCGATTAAAACCGTTTTTGGCGCCCATGCCTATAAACTGGCCGTTAGTTCCACCAAATCGATGACTGGCCACATGTTGGGAGCGGCCGGCGGCATCGAGGCGGCCTTTTCCGCCCTGACCCTGCACCACGGCATTATTCCGCCCACTGCCAATTTACAGACGCCGGATCCGGACTGCGATCTGGATTATGTGCCTCTGGTGGCCCGCGAGAGTCGACCCAATACCGCCATGTCCAACTCTTTTGGCTTTGGCGGCACCAATGGGGTTGTTATTTTCAAGCGCTACGCCTAATCTTGTCGCCGAGGAAAGACGATGAACATTGCCATGGGCTGTGATCACGGCGGATTCGCCTTGAAACAGGAGATACTCCAATTGCTTGCCGAAGGCGGACATCAAATTAACGATGTCGGCTGCGATTCGGAAGCGTCGGTCGATTATCCTGATTTTGCTGACAAGGTGTGTGCCGCGATACAGGAGGGCCGTTCGTCCTGTGGGATTCTCATCTGCGGCACAGGCATAGGTATGTCGATTGCCGCCAATCGGCACCGCCATATTCGCGCTGCCTTGTGCCATGAAAGCCTGACCGCCAGATTGAGCCGGGAGCACAACGATTCCAATGTTCTCTGCCTGGGGGCACGGGTGCTGGGCGTCGCCATTGCCTTGGATGTCGTCCGGGCGTGGCTTGCAACCGATTTTGCCGGAGGCCGCCATCTGCGAAGGATCAGCATGATGGGGTGATCGTTTTCCCCTCGGCTTTACATACCCAAACCGGCACGCTTTTCTGTAAAGCTGCCGGTTTTTTTTATGGTGAACAACTCTTTCTCATGTTTATGAAAATAAGGCTGGGTGCGTCATGAAATGTCCCTATTGCGGCCATTTGGATAGCCGGGTGATTGATTCGCGGATCAACAAAGACAAGACCATCACCAGGCGGCGCCGGGAATGCGACGCCTGTCAGCGCCGGTTCACCACCTATGAGCGGATTGAATTGATGCTGCCGATGCTGATCAAAAAGGACGGCCGGCGTGAGGCGTGGGATCGCGGCAAGATTGTGGCTGGTTTGGAAAAGGCCTGCGAGAAACTGGCGGTGAGCATGACCGAGATTGACGCCTTTGTTGACGGCATTGAGCAGAAGTTGCAGGATTACGGCAGCAAGGAGATTCCCACCAGCCAGATCGGCGAATGGGTGATGGAAGCGTTGCCGGCGCTTGACGAGGTGGCCTATGTACGCTTTGCCTCGGTGTATCGCCAGTTTAAGGACGTCAATGAATTCATGGACGAGTTGAAGAGTTTTTTGGGCGAACGGGGCAAACACTGAGAGTGAGGGGCGCTATGGGCAACGAACACCACCGTTTTATGCAGATGGCCTTGGACGAGGCAAAAAAAGGTCTGGGCCGCACTTCGCCCAATCCTGCGGTGGGCGCCGTTGTTGTTGCCGAGGGCGAGGTCGTCGGGCGAGGCTATCACCAAAAGGCCGGCACTCCCCATGCCGAGGTGCACGCCCTTGCCGACGCAGGACCGGCGGCCAAGGGCGCGACCCTGTACGTCACGCTTGAGCCCTGCAACCACACCGGAAGAACGCCGCCCTGCACCGAGGCAATTCTTCGCGCCGGCATTGCTGCGGTGGTTATTGGCATGTCCGACCCCAATCCGCAGGTGACCGGCGGCGGCGCTGAGCGTCTGAAAGCCGAAGGCGTCGAAGTCCGCAGCGGGGTGTTGGAGTCGCAATGTCGCGCCTTGAATTATCCGTTTATCAAGCACAGCGCCACGGGGTTGCCTTGGGTGATCATGAAGGCGGGGATGAGCCTTGACGGCAAAATGACGCTGCTGCCAAAGCAGGGTGCGGCAATGACCGGTCCTAACGCCAACCGGTATGTGCACCAGTTGCGCAACCAAGTTGACGCCATCTTGATCGGAGTGGATACGGCGATTATCGACGACCCCAGTCTGACCACGCGCCTTGAAGGCGTTGTCGCGACACGGGATCCGTTGCGGATTGTTCTCGACACCCATTTGCGTCTGCCGCCAGAGGCCAGCATGCTCGCCCAACAGTCGGCAGCGCCGACCTGGGTGTTCTGCGGCAAAGACGCCTGTTGCCAAAAGGAGGCGTTGTTGACCCGCGCCGGCGCTGCGGTTCATCGCCTGCCTGTCGACACAGCCGGCTGGGTGGGGCTAGTCGCAGTGCTCCAATTTTTGGGGCAACAAAACATTACCTCCGTGCTGGTCGAGGGCGGCGCCGGCATACACGGCGCCATGTACGGCCAAGGCCTTGTCGACGAGGTGCAGCTGTTGTATGCGCCCTTCATCGCCGGCGATCATGGAACGCCGCTTGTCCGCGGCTACAGTCTGGACAGCCGTTCGGCCGCGCCCGCGTTGACCGACATTGCAGTGCATAAACTGGGCAACGACATCCTGTTCAAGGCCCTGGTGTCCCGCTAACTGATTGATCCTCTCGCTCAGCCTTCGTGGGTTGGGCTCCGTTCGTCGGCATTGTCTTCTTCTCCTCCATACGCTGTTTGCCGCCTTCTATTCGATGGCGTACTGGGTCAGCTTCCGGTAGAGGGTCTTGCGGCTGATTCCCAGCGTGTCTGCAGTCTTCTGGCGGTTGCCGGAGTAGAAGTCGAGCATCTTGAGAATGTGTTGTCGTTCCACCGATTCCAGGGTCAGGGCGGCGCCGTTGCTTTCCGAAGATTCCACCAGTTCGCGCGGCAGGCAGCGTTCGGTGATGATGCCGTTTTCAGCCAAAATGATTGAACGCTCGATGACGTTGCGCAGTTCCCGGATGTTGCCCGGCCAGTTGTAGCGCAGAATGCAGGCCATGGCCCGCTCGACGATGCGGTAGTGAGTGTTGTCCGGGCTGAGGGTGGCAAGGAAATAATCCACCAGCAGGGGGAGGTCTTCCTTGCGATGTTTCAACGAGGGAATTTCAATGCTGAAGGCGTTGATGCGATGGAAAAAAGCCTCGTTAAATCGGTTGTTTTCCACCTCTTCGGCTAGGTGGCGATTGGTGGCGAAGAGAAACCGAATGTTCACCTTGCGCTCCTCCTTTTCACCCACCCGTCGATAGGTGCCGGTTTCCAGCACCCGCAGCAGCGAGGCCTGCACCTCAAGCGGCAATTCGCCGATCTCGTCGAGAAAAAGAGTGCTGTCGTGGGCAAAGGAAAGCAACCCTTCCCGCGACTCGTTGGCGCCGGTAAACGACCCTTTGATGTGGCCGAACAGCTCACTGCGCGCCAGTTCCTTCTGCAGGGTGGCGCAGTTTTTGATGATCATCGGATTGGCGGCCAGGGGCGAGCGCTGATGGATCAGGCGGGCGACCACGTCCTTGCCCGCGCCAGACTCGCCGGTGATCAACACCGGAATGCGGGCCGGGGCGACCTTGTCGATCAAAAACTGGATGTCGCGCATGGCCTGGGAGTTGCCGATAAAGCGCACCTTGTTCTGCTCCTGACCGGTGCTGTGGCGAAGCATGGCGTTTTCGCGGGAGAGCAGCACCCGTTGATGCGCCTTTTCCACGATCAGGTCGAGCCGGTCGAGGTTGAACGGTTTGCGGATGAAATCGCAGGCCCCCAGCTTCATCGCTTCCACCGCGATGTCGACGTCGCCGTGTCCGGTGATCATGATCACTTCGATATGGGGAATCGATTCCCGTATCTTGATCAACAGTTCCAGGTCGGAAACATCCGGCAGCCACAGATCCATGATGATGACGTCAAACCAGTGGTTCCGCGCCATGGCCATGGCCTCGGCGCCGTCGGCGGCAGTGACGATCTCGCGCCGGCTGTTGGCCAGTTCCTTTTGCAGCAGTCTGCGAATCGACTCTTCGTCGTCGATTACCAGGATGGAATATTTTTCTTTGTCCATTCTTCTTTTATGCCTGGAAGAGCAACCCTGAACGCCGAGCCCAGGCCAACGGCGCTGGTGACGGTGATCTCTCCATGATGGTTTTTTACAATTGAATAACAGGTGGAAAGCCCGATGCCGATGCCCTTGCCCACGGGCTTGGTGGTGAAAAAGGGTTCAAACAGTTTGTCCTGGACGCCCAGGGGGATGCCGCAACCTGAGTCTTCGATGACCAGCGTCACCCCGCCCGCCTCGTCGGTGTGGGTCTTGATCAGAATGGAGCCGCCGTTGCTGGTGGCGTCCAGGGCGTTGGTCAACAGATTGATGATGACCTGTTTGAGCTGCGACTCGTCGCCCAGGATGTGCGGCAAGTCGTCCAGCAGTTCAGTTGTGACGGTCAGATCCTGCTGCTCCTTGAAATGATGTTTGAGGATAAACAGGGTGTCGGTGACGCACTGATTGAGATCGACCTGACTCAGACTGGAGGCGGTGGGGCGGCTGAAGGTCAAGAGCGTCTGGACAATGTCGCGGCAGCGCAAGCATTCCTTGATGATGGTCTCGGTGTACTCCTTGAAGTCGCCGTACATGTCGTCGTCAATCTTGCCTTCAAGACGGATGATTCGCCGCTTCAACCCTTGGGCGAAGCCGTTGATCGCAGTGAGCGGATTGTTGATTTCATGGGCCACGCCAGCCGCCAGTGCCCCGACCGTGGCCATTTTTTCGGCTTGATAGAACTGGGCCTGAAATTCTTTTTCCAGCGTGACGTCCCGCTTGAAGAGCAGTACCTGACGCTCGCCGGTAAGGCTGGTTTTCAGCGGCGAGGCAATGATCTCGTAGTGCTTGAAGTCGTCGTTGACCTTGTAGATGCAGAGATCCTTGACGATTTCATCCTGGTCCAGGGCGCGCAGCGCCGGGCAGTTGTCGCAGCGTCCGTCCCTGCCGCGAAAGATTTCATAGCAAAAGCGACCGATGGGGTCGATGCCGGGAAACCAGTCGGTGAACACATGATTGACCCGCTGGATGCTCATGTCCTCGGCCAACACCACCATCAGGTCGGTGATTCCGTCGAGCAACGCCTGGATTTCTTTGCGTTTTTTCTCTAGCTCGAGGTTGGAGCCCTTCAGTTGCTCAACCTTTTGCTGCAACTCCTGGTAAAACCCGAGTTTGCAGTGCTCGATGCCGACCAGGTCCTCAAGAGTGGTATAGTGGGGCATCACCACACCTCCTCACAGATTCGCAGAAACTCCTCCCAGGTGGCCGGCCGTGGATTGGTCAGGTTGCAGGCGTCTTGCACCGCCATTTTGCAGAGTGATTCCAAGTGATGCCGTTCGCTTTCCGGAATCAGTTGGCTCAGGCGCAGGGCCACATCGAACGAAGCAAAAAATTCATCGAGTTTTTCGATGCCGGCCAGGGCCGTGTCCTGGTCCGATCCCACCTGGCGTTTGAGGATCAGGCGGCCAATGTCGGCCATGCGTTGCAGGTTGACGCCCATGTTGAAGCGCATGACGCTGGTCAGCAGAATCGGATGCACCACCCCGTGCCGCATGTCGAAATGGCCGCCCAAGGCGTGCGCTAAGGCGTGTTCGGCGCCGAGACCAGCGTTGCTGAAGGCCATCGAGGCCGAAACCGAGGCAATGCTCAACTGCTCCAGCGAATCGAGCGAACGGGTGGCGACCGCGCGTTGCAGGTTGGCCAGGATCAGATCAATGGCCCGAAGCGAGTGAATTTCGGTGAAGGGCGAGGCAATGCGCGACATATAGGCCTCGATCGCGTGGGCCAGGGCATCGACGGCAGACTGGATGATCAGCGATTCGGTCTTGGTCCGCAGGATCAGCGGATCGACAATTGAGATGTTGGGCACCAGCGTCCGGGTGATGATGGACATTTTGACCCCACGCTTCATGTCGGTGATAATGCAGAATTGGCTGATGTCCGAACCGCTGCCGGCGGTGGTGGTGATCAGCATCATTGGCGGCAGTGGGCGCTGCACCCGGTTGGCTCCTTCGTAGTCGCGTATCCTGCCGCCGTTGCTGGCAATAATGGCGATGCCCTTGGCGGTGTCCATGGCGCTGCCGCCGCCGATGGCAATGATCACGTCGGTGCCGTTTTTCAAATAAAACTCCGCCCCCTGCTCCACCTGAAAGTCGCGTGGATTCGAGGTGACGCCGGGGTAATAGACCCACTTGATCCCCTCTTTTTCGAGGATGTCCATCAGGCGTTGCAGCCATCCCGCCTCTTCAATGCCTTCGTCGCTGACCAGGAAGACTTTTTTGGCGCCGAGGCGCAGGGCGCACTGGCCGGCGTAGTTGAGGCTGCCGCGGCCAAAGATAATTTCAGGAATGGCGAATTTGGTAATATCCATGAATCCGGTTCTGCTTGAAGAGTTCTGGTCGAGTACCTTAAAGACCGGGGCCATTTCCAGGCCGCCGCAGGAGTGGGGTTCGATTGCCTGAGCCTGATGTAAATCTGCGGCAGGCTTGGTTGGGGAAACGGAGGAGCGTGTTCGTGTTTGCGCCGCAAACTTTTCCTTACAAGGCAAAGGTACAGTTGCATCTTTCATGCCGGGTGATCTCCTGGTGGGACCTGACAACACAGCGGACACGGGCGAGTGGGTATAAATGACCCTCTCGACTGCACATACCATCGAACAAGAAAGGCTCTTTTTGACAAGAATAGCACAGATGGATGCAGAAGCGAAGAAAAGATCGGGTCATTGTGACTCAAAAGCATGGTCGAGGCGAGGCGCGATGACTCGCGTTTGGCCGGAAGGAGCCGCGAAACACCCCAGCGTACGCCCCAATAAGAGCGAATTCGGCTGCAATGCGTTGCCCTTCGTCTCTTTTGCCGGTGCGATTGCCGCACCGGTCACTCAATTCGTGCACAATTAATTTTCACTGCGCCTTGTTTTCGTCGACAACGACGTGATACACTTTTTCTATTCGCAAAGGGTGTGTTTCCGGCAAACGCGGAGAGGGCGAGATCCGGAACACCCGTGACTATGCTGAGGAGGCAATCGGGTATGAGTGTTCCCCCAAAAAGCAACCCACGGTGGGCCGACGTTGTCACTGGTCGGAAGACGTACACGCTCAAATTTTTAGCTGCCAAAATTTTGCTCGGCCGGGTGGTGCGCACGGTCAGCGCGGCCCCAACACCCGAAAATGTCCGCGACGCCGTGGATCAGTTGTTTGCCATCTATGAAAAGAATGCATCCAGCCCGTCGGCGCAGGAAGACATCAAAATCATTTTCGGATAGGAGGAACCATGCAACAGAACATGTACAGTGTCGTTGAGGTTGAAAAATTCATTGCTGAAGGTCGCACGCTGCTCTTGGCCGGCGAAGAGGCCTTGCTGCGTCAATTGCCCAAAGGGCAGTGGATTGGCGGCACCATCCCCTATTTCATCACCCCGTCTGAGGGTGGCGCCGTCTCCCAGGATAAAATTTTTGTCACCGACATTTCGGCCGTGACCGCATCGGCAATCACCTCGGTCTACGACCAGAACGGACTGGGCAAGGTGTACACCGACGCCGAGGGCAGCGGGTTCAGTTTTATCATCCTACCGGCGACAAGCCCGGCGCACGCGTCTTTTGCTCTCAATGGCCCCAATTATAAGGATTTTGGCAACCGTCCGCTGATCGGCTGGGTGGCCGGCGTCCATCTCAGCGACTTGGGCAAGGCGACCCCCAAGGTGTTTGACGGCAGCTCTGGCGCCGCCTACGAGCAGGAGGCGGTGGTCATGCATGTGACCCTGCCGCCGGGCAAGTCGGTGGAGGTGGGCATCATCAATATATTTGAGCAGGGCGACGGCGATATGCTTACCTTCGCCGCAGACGGCTTTTCCTGCACCGATGTGATGGTCAACGGCGTCAAAGAAAACTTTGCCGAGTACATCACCCGCAATAATCTCGACACCAAGCTGCCCCTTGTAGCCGATTATTACGGCGCCTTGGTCAACATCAGCTTCCAGAGCGTCGATCCCGGCGGCGAGGTGAAATTCTACGCCCCGGTGTTCACCGGCATCCGCTATAAACACGCCAAGGCGGTGAGCAACTATGCCGCCTCTTTTGGCGAACAACTGCGCAAGAGCAACCTCGATGGACAAAACATTGTCTTTTCCTGCAACTGCATCCTGAATTATCTGTATTCCGAACTGGAAGGCCGCAAGACCGATCCCTTTGTCGGGCCCATCACCTTTGGCGAGATCGCCTATCAGCTGCTGAATCAGACGCTGGTGTATATGGAGGTGCACGACATCTGATTTTTGCGCGAAGATGTGGTACAAAAAGGCCCGGTTGCTCCGGGCCTTTTTTATTGCGGCGAATTTTGTCAGGTCCGGTGGAGGCAGCGCAAAACCAATGAGTCCCAATACCTCTCGATGATTGTCAGCGCCTCCAGACGAACCGACATCCCCGCCTTTTACAGCGATTGGCTGCTCAACCGGCTGCGAGCGGGATACGTGTTGGTGCGCAACCCCTTCAATCCCTTGCAGGTCTCACGGGTTGCGCTGGACCCCGGCGTGGTCGACTGCCTGGTTTTCTGGACCAAGAACCCCGCGCCGCTGCTGCCTCGCCTGGACGAAATCGACCGGCTCGGTTATCCCTACTTTTTTCACTACACCCTCACCGGTTGCGACCACACCCTGGAGCAACACCTTGCAGACATCGACACCCGGATTGCGGCCTTCCGCCGTCTGAGCGAGCGGATCGGCCCAGAGAGGATGCTGTGGCGCTTTGACCCGATTGTCCTGACTCCCGCCCTGGATCCCGACCACTATCTCCGCGCCTTTGCGCAGTTGGCCCAACAGTTGCGCGGATTCACCCGCCAATGCACCATCAGTTTTCTCAGCGTGTATGCAAAGTGCAAACGCAACCTGACGGGACTAGCGTTGCTGCCCCTTGAGGACAGCGAGAAAATCCGTTTCATTCGGGGCCTCGCCGCCCTTGCCGCCCGTTGTGAGATCGAGCTGTGCGCCTGCTGCGACCCATTGTTCACGGAGCAGTGCGGGATCGCTGCGGCCCGGTGCATCGACGAGCGCCTGGTGGCCGACATCCTGAGGCAACCGGTGCGGATCAAAAAAGACAGCGGTCAGCGGCCGGGCTGCGGCTGCGCGGCCAGCGTCGACATCGGTGCGTACAACACCTGCCCGCACGGCTGCCGGTATTGCTACGCCAACGTCAGCCCCCAGGTGGTGGCCCGCAACCACGCGGCCCATGATCCTCGCTCACCCCTGTTGACCGGTGTCCTCAACGGCCGGGAGACCATCACCGAGCGCAGGATGGCGTCTGTGTGTTCGCCCCAGGGCAGGCTTTTTTAAGCAGGCGGCGGGGCAAAGCCGATCAACGCTTCGTCCCGCTGTAAACGTGCAATAAATCCGAGAACCTTGACAGGCAAGCTGCGGCTTTGTAATGCTGCAGGCAGCGGTTATTTTGCCCTTCCGGCCGGCGAACGATCGCTGTTGACCGGGATAAGGCTGCATTGAATGCTGCATTGAATGCGGCATTGACGGCGCGGCGTCCAGGACGCGCGCGGGAGAGGACAGCGTATGTATAAAATAGTGCATGAAAAGGATGAGATGCTCATCCGTTTTGAAAAAGATCTGGTGGACGGCGAAACCCTATCGCGGTTCCTGAGCCACATCAACCTGCGGTCGATGTTGAAAAAGAACGCCGGCGGCGCCGCCAGCGCCCGGATGCGGGCCAGCAACGATCTGGCCGCGTTGCCCACCGGCATTGCCCTGCTGCGCGATCCAGCCCTGAACAAGGGTTCGGCCTTTACCCTGGAGGAACGTGAAACCCTGGGACTGACCGGCCTGCTGCCGCCCCGAGTGCACACCATTGACGAGCAGGTGCAGCGCATCCTCGAAAACTTGCGCAAACAGTCCACCGACATCGAGCGCTACGTCTACCTGATTGCGCTCCAGGACCGCAACAAGACGCTCTTTTACCGGGTGCTGCTCGACAACATCGAAGAGCTGATGCCCATTGTTTACACCCCCACCGTGGGCCAGGCCTGCCTCCAGTTCGGCCACATCTTCCGTCGGCCGCGCGGCATCTACATCACCGCCCGGGACAAGGGCAGGGTGGCGGAGCTGCTCGGCAACTGGCCGTTCAACGACATCCGGGTGATTGTGGTCACCGACGGCGAGCGCATCCTCGGTCTGGGCGATCTGGGCGCCGACGGCATGGGCATCCCGGTGGGCAAGCTGGCCCTGTATTCGGTCTGCGCCGGCATCCATCCCTCGCTCAGCCTGCCGGTCACCCTCGACATGGGCACGGACAACGCCCGCTTGCTCAACGACCCGCTCTACATCGGCCTGCAGCACCCGCGCATCCGCGGCGAGGTGTACGACGAAATGCTTGAGGAATTCGTTCTCGCGGTGCAGCAGGTGTTTCCCGGCGCCCTCATCCAGTTTGAGGACTTTGCCAACCGAAACGCCTTCCGCCTGCTGCAACAGTACCGCGATGAGGTCTGCTGCTTCAACGACGACATCCAGGGCACTGCCGCCGTCACCGTGGCCGGCATGTTCTCGGCCCTGCGCATCACCGGCGGCGATCTCAGGGAGCAGCGGTTTCTGTTCCTGGGCGCGGGCGAGGCAGGGCTTGGCGCCGGCCAGTTGCTGGTCTCGGCCCTGGTCGAGGCGGGATTGTCTGTCGAGGAGGCCCGTCTGCGTTGCTGGTACGTCGATTCCAAGGGATTGATCGTCAAGAGCCGGGACGACCTCAGCGGCCACAAACTGCTCTACGCCCACGACCATCCGCCCATCGCCGATTTCCATGAGGTGGTCAAGGCCTTGAAGCCGCATGCGATCATCGGCGTCTCCGGCCAGCCCAAGCGTTTCACGCCCGAGATTCTGGAGACCATGGCGCAGATCAACGAGCGGCCGATTGTCTTTTCGCTCTCCAACCCGACCTCCAAGTCGGAATGCACCGCCGAGGAGGCCTACACCTGGACCGAGGGTCGCGCCATCTTTGCCAGCGGCAGCCCCTTTGATCCGGTGGTCATCAACGGGCAGAAGCGGTACCCGTCGCAGGGCAACAACGTCTACATCTTCCCCGGGGTTGGCATGGGCGTCATGGCCAGCGGCGCGGTGCGGGTGACGGACGAGATGTTCCTGACGGCGGCGCGGGTGGTGGCCGGCGAGGTCTCCGACGCGGATCTGCAGTTCGGCCGGGTCTATCCGCCTCTGCCGCGCATCCGCGAGGTGTCGCTGGCCGTGGCCGTAGCCGTGGCCGAGGTGGCCTATGCAACCGGACTTGCCGCCAAACCCAAGCCGGATGATCTGGCCGAATATATCCAGTCGCTGATGTTTGAGCCGGACTACCAGAGCTACATCTGAGCCTTTCTCGCGATTGCTCCTTTCCCTTGCCGGCGCGTCTCCGGACGCGTCGGCTGCCGTTTGCCTCTGTTTGCTTCTATAGACGCTTGGCTGTCAGGCGCGCCTGTCACGGAGTTTTTCGATAGCTGCCGCTGGGCGCGCCGTTGACGTAGACGCCTTCCAGATAGGCCAGTTTCCTGGGCAACTGGTGCGGCGTGCCCCGGGTGAGGAGAAAGGTGGCCGGACCGCCGACCCTCAACGCGCCGATCTGCGCCACGCCAAAAAAACGAGCGCCCTGTTCCGAGGCGCATCCAATCGCCTCGGCCAGGGAATAACCAGCCTTGATGAACAGTTTGATCTCCTCAACCACAGACTCGCCATGGAGAATGCCGACGCTGCCGGCACCGGTGGCCACGGCTGTCGGCGTCCCCAAAATCCGTGCCCGACCCAATTGGCCAAGCTGATCGGCGAGCATCGCTTTCCAGTGGACCTCGGCCCCTGGCAGCGCTTTTCCCGGCGCAACATAGCGCAACGAGAAGCGGCAGCAGACCTCGCCGCCGGAGCCTGAGCTGTCCAGCGCGTTTTTTGCCCGCAGCACGCTTGGCAGCCACAGCACCTGATCGGCTGCCATCTTGCGGAGATTTTCCTCGCCCATCAGGTAGCCTTGCTCAATGGCGTCGCAGCCTGCGGCCAGGGCCTCGGCCACAGCCTGCGGTCCATTGGCGACCACCACCGTTTTTCCGCGCCTGGGCTGCGACAGCAGGCTCCGCAGGGCGTCAATGCGCATAACGCTCATGCCTGGCCCAGGACCTTCCACCTGATCTATATCCGGGGAATATTGAATTCTGTGGAACTGACAATTCAAGGCAGGGGTTGGCGCATCATCGGCCGTATTGAGCGGGATCGGAGCGGATGAGCAAATAACGATGGCCTGTTCCTGCGCAGTTGGCGTGCCGCTCCGAGCCAGCAATCCCTCCGGGGTTCCGTTGTCGGCCACGGCCAGCACGCCGTGCGCCAGGCAGTCGCCGATGTGCCGGCGGAACAGGGCGGCCCGTTGCTCGGGATCAGCCGCCTCCACGCTCGCCTGGGTGTTCGGGTCAATCGAAGGCGAACGCGACAGGGCAACGCTGCAGTCCATCAGCGGCGGTACGATGGTGCAGTGAGACAGGTCGTCGATGATTGCCCCAGGCTCGTCGGGTAGTTCGTCTTTCGCGCCCATTGCGGTGATGCGGCCGCCCTTGACCGCCAGATAGACGTTCTTGCGCGCAACCGCGCTTCTGCCGTCAAGCAAACCGCCGGCAACGATGAATCGGGTGGCGTCCATGAAACACTCCGTTGACTGTCAATGGTCGGGTGGGGGGCGGGGGCTCGGACGGAAGCGCGTTGCCCGGTCTCCCGCCTCATTGTGCATCACCGCGCCACAAGAAGTAAACGCTCGTCCCGTCGCTACGGTTTGCGGACAAAATCCTCCAGTTTCGGCTGGATGGTGCAGAATCCGGTCATGCAGTCGCCCACGGCGTTGATCTCCGCTTCCTCCAGGTCGATCAGGGCGGCGATGACGTCGGCCTCGTCCTTGCCGGCAAAAACGCCCTCGACGGTGTGCCAGCCCGATCCTTCCTGAAACTGAAAGCGGCTATGCACTTCGGCCGTCTGTTGCTCTCTGGATAAATCAATGAACTTTGTATTGGCCATGGGGTCCTCCTCTTTCCGCGCTCACCACAAGCTTGAATCGGCTTTGCCGAGAAAGACCTTGGTGCAGATGAGAATGTTGCGAGCGTTGTCGCCGGCCTGGATGCGCAGCAATCCCTCGCGGATAATGATTTTCTTCAGCAGTTCCCGGCCGTTGGATTCATTGTAGTAGATGTCGGCGTCCAGGATGTCCTGCACGTTTTCCGGCTCGGTTTTATCGACAATCAACTGGATGCCCAGTTTGAGAAAGGGATCCTTGATCTGCATCAATTCGCCTTCCAGGGCCAGCAGCCCGCGCTTAAAGGCGACTTCGCCCAGATCGCGCAAATCTTTGACCAGCGGGACCAGGCTTTCCTGATCTTCCCGGCTGCAGGCGGCCTTTGCGGCCAGTGCTAAATCTCGTAACATATGAGGTCCTTGGTGGAGGTTGGCTAAGTGGCGGTTGGCTGCCGGGGAACGCATCGGTTTCCCATGAGGGCCATTGTGCAGAGATTGGCCGCAAAAGAAAAGAGAAAAAGCTGGTGCGGCGCCATGGAAGGCCGTGCATGCACAGGGTGTTCAGGCGGCGTGGCGTTGCCTGAGGCCGCGAAATGTCAGAGTGTTTCTTTCAGCCGTCGTATATGAGCAGGCCCGATGCCGCAGCAGCCGCCGATGATGTCGGCGCCCATCTCCACCCATTTTTTTGCCGCGTCGGCATAGGCTTCTGGCGTTATGACGTCGGCGAACTGCCAGTTGGGCATCACAAAATTGCCGGAATGGGCGTATACGCCGCGTTTGCCGCTCCAGCCGGCGGCCAGTACGGCCAGCCCGGCTGCCGCGTCCTCGGTTTCGGTGTGCATGATGAACGCCGCGTCGGCGCCCATCCCGGCAAAGATTCCGACCGCCTCTGCCAGGCTGTGGCCCTGCTCCCACAACAGAATCTCCCCGCCTGCGTTTTTCACGCAGCTCAAACCCAGCCACACCGGCAATCCCGTGGTCAGTGCCGCTTTGATGGCCAGGGAACCCTGGGCAATGTCCTCGATCATTTCAATAATCAAGAGGTCGGCCCCGGCTTCGGCCAGGATCATGGCCTGTTGTTCATACCACGAAAGCGCCTGGTCAAGCGGCGGGTAACAGAGCTGCGGATTGGCGCAGAAGGTGGTTGGCGCAATCGAGCCGGCAATGGCCACCGGCCCAGCGGCGACCCGGTCGCGCGCCTTGATTGCAACCGCGATTGCAGCGGCGTTGAGGCGACGGAACTGCTCGGCCATCCCGGCGCGGGCCAGCATGTGTCGGGCCAGCGAGAACGAATTGCAGGTGACCACGTCCGCCCCGGCCTGGATGTAGTCTTCATGCACCGCCTGCACAACGTCCGGCGCCGTGAGCATCGCCTCTGCGCTCCAGGCGGCGCTGTTCATCGCTACGCCGCGTTTCTCCAGTTCGCTTCCAGTGGCGCCGTCGAGGAGCACAATCTGTTTGCGGGCTATTTTTTCATCAATAAAATCGAGATTGATCACTGCTTGGCTCCAAAGGTGAAAGATGGAGAGGGGGAGTATTCCATTCCTCAATCAAACGAGGCATGACACACGCAGCAAAATCTCATTGAGGAAGGTGGGGCATTTCGAGCCATAACGAGATTTCTCCTCGCTGTGCTCGTCGAAATGCCCGTTAAAGGGAATTGTCAAGCCGTAACCTGAAAAGCCTTTGAATAATCGAAGGTTTTCTGATGCACGATGAGTGTGTG
>NZ_JAVBXR010000108.1 GCF_030824455.1 Desulfobulbus sp. | reverse complement strand
TCAAAGGCGCCAGGGTGAGAAGAGATTTTCGCATTTCGAGAGGCTATATGCCTTTGACACTTCGTCTCTTCTCCTCACCCCAGCTTATCTAATTTTTCGACTCTTGCCTTTATATGACGGCCCCAAAGAACCTCCTGAAAAACGATTGTTTTTACCCCTTGGCCAACGTTCTAATTTTTTGTCGTCTCGACCGAAGGGAGAGATCTCGCGTTTATATGACAGACCTTCGTCGGCGATGTTTTGCGCTGTGCATCATGCTTCGCTTGATTTGGAAATGGAATGATTCCAGTCAAATCTCGAGCAAGAAGGAAAAGAGCCGGTCGCCGGTGCGGACCGAGCTGTTGATTGGCAACTGACAACCGTTGTCCGGTGAGGTCGCCGGGTGGATCGCGGCAGGGTCAATTTCAATTTCGATATTATTGTACCGGTAAAAATTTTAGCTGCCCCAAGTGAAAATATCTGGACACAATTAGGTAAATTTACCTATATTTTGACCTTCAAAACAGCCCAATGATTGTCCGTTCACTCGAGAGTCAACGGAACACATCTCCAGTTTGTATGCGGCAACAACCCTGACTCTTGCCTCATAAAAAATAAATCTGCTGGAAAAATTGTTTTAAAGCGAGCATGTAGAAAATGTACCTGGTCACCTGGAGCCCACATTATTCGATCGGAATAGATGAGATCGACGGCCATCATCGTCATCTCATCTATTTACTCAACAAGATTTATGACGTTTTTGTCAACGATACGCCCGGATGGGATTTGGCGGAAATCTTCACTGCCCTGACTGATTATACGCGGTACCATTTCTCAGCCGAGGAAGAACTGATGCGGGAATGCCAGTACCCTGACTTGGCGATGCACAAAATTCGGCATGATCAATTCGTCAAACGGTTAGAAGCGATGCGGGAGAGTTGTACCAGCGGCAAGCGCCAGCTCTCTTTTGAATTGTTGACCTTCTTGAACACTTGGCTGTTGTCGCACATCCTTGATGCTGACGCCGAATTTGGTAAATTTTCCGCTGCCGCAGGAAAGAGACTGCCCGCCTGACTTCGCGGCCGGTTTCCTGGTTTGTTGTTCTTGATCAAGGAAGTCGAGCTGAAGCACTCAATGAGCAAGCAGGTGCGAACCGAGCTGTTGATTGGGTATTAGGCTCATTGGAAGCGGAACCTGCCGGGAAAGAAGTACTCGACAAACTCAAGAGGCTCTGTAACTATATTTTGATGGGCTAAGTTGCCATAATGGCAAGGCCTTCAAGGACTGCGGCATATTTTTGTTTTGTTATGGAGTTCCGATGAGTGATCTTTCCAATACAGATTCCAATGAATTGGATTCTTTAAAACAACAACTCTCCGAATTGAGAGAAAGAGAGTTACAGCTTCGAACCACTTACAATAATCTGAAACAGTTGTTTGAACTTGCGCCCTTTGGTTATCAATCTCTCGATGAAGACGGACACCTCCTTGACGTCAACCAGACCTGGCTTCACACCCTGGGGCGGACGCGCGAAGACGTCATAGGCAGAAATTTCACCGAATTTCTTGATCCTGCTTGTCAGCCCTTTTTCTCTGAGGATTTTCCCCAATTCAAAAAACGCGGAGTCGTTCAATCCGCTGAGATTGAGATGCTCAGAAGGGATGGCTCACGAGTCGCCGTTTCTTTTGACGGCAAGGTAGGACGGGATTCATCAGGAAAATTTCTACAAACCCACTGTTTTTTCCGGGATATCACGGAACGCAAGAAATCAGAGGTCTATGGGGAACTGAGCCGTGAAATATTACAGATCCTCAGTGGCCTGGGGACCTTGCCAGAATCGATTCATCACATTATCGAAGTATTAAAGCAAGGAACCGGGTTTGACGCCGTCGGGATACGTCTGAAGGAAGGCGAGGATTTCCCTTTTTATGCCCAACGTGGTTTTTCTGACGCCTTTCTGCGAAAGGAAAACTCTTTGCTTGAATACACCGACGACGGCGCAATATGCCGCGACAAGAACGGAAAAGCCCGGTTGGCCTGCGATTGCGGGTTGGTTCTTTCCGGCAAGGTCGATCCCGCCCACCCGTTTTACACCCAAGGCGGCAGTTATTGGGTGAACGATTCCCGATCCCTTCTCGATATTGCGCCTGAAACAGATCCAAGGTTTCATCCGCGCAACCGGTGCGTGTACAACGGGTACGCGTCGTTTGCGTTGATTCCGATTCGGGTCAAAGAAGAGGTTGTTGGTCTCATCCACTTCAGCAATAAACAGCGAGGAAGTTTCTCGAAAAAATCGGTTGAACTTCTTGAAGGCATAGCCTCACACATCGGCGAGGCGTTATTGCGGAAACGGGCGGAAGCAGCCCTGCAGGAGGAACGAAAACGATTGACCGACATCATTGATTTTCTCCCGGACGCCACGTTTGCGGTCGACGGAAAGGGGCGGATCATTATCTGGAACAAAGCAATCGAAAAAATGACAGGGTTGTCGGCAACGGACATGCTGGGAAAAGGCGAATACGCATACACCGTGCCGTTTTACGGCGAGGCCCGCCCACAACTCATTGATCTGATTTTTGAAGACAACGACGATGTTGCTTTGCTCTATCCGCACATTTTAAGGGAAGAATCAACGCTGACAACGGAAGTGTTCTGCAAGGCGCTGTTCAACGGAAAGCAGGGCGCATGGGTTTTTGCAAAAGCTTCGCCGCTGCACGATCAATCGGGGAAAATTATCGGCGCCATTGAAAGTATTCGCGATATTACCGATAAAAAATTCACCGAGGAAAAACTCAGAAAAAATGTCGCCTGGTTCAAGGCGCTCTTCAACGCCACCTCCGACTCGGTGATCCTGGTCAGGCCGGACGGAACTATCCTCGACTTAAATGAAAACGCCGCTCGAAGGCGCACGCTTTGTGTAGGGGAGATGAGGGGGCAAAATATTTTTGACCTTCTGCCGGGCGAATCTGTAGAGATGCGCCGCAAAGCGATTGACCAGATTCTCTACGAGAGAAGACTGGTGCAATATGACGACCCCCGCGAGGAAAAGTTCTACCGTATTCGCCTGTTCCCTATACTCGACAATCAGGGCAAGGTTATTCAGGTGGCGAGTTTTTCGCGAGACATCACTGAAACCAAAAAGACGGAAGAGGAAAAAAAGAAGCTGCAGGCGCAATTGATTCAATCCCAAAAAATGGAAGCCATTGGCACGCTGGCTGGCGGCATAGCCCATGATTTCAACAACATCCTCGGAGCAATTCTTGGGTATGCTGAAATGGCGCGAGAGATGAGCTCCCATGATCCGATAGTGAGCAAATTTCTCGATAGAATCAATCAAGCAGGCAACAGGGCCAGTGACCTGGTGAAACAGATTCTTGCTTTCAGCCGACAGGTTGAGTCAAAACGCATCTCTTTGACCCCATCTCTTGTCATTCAAGAGGCCATCAAGCTCCTGCGCCCCTCCCTTCCCTCAACTATACTGATCAAGCAGAATATCGACTTCTCTGTGTGGCCCATTGTTGCCGATCCGACTCAGATGCATCAGATACTCATCAACCTGTGCACCAATGCTTTTCATGCCATGGAAAATACAGGAGGGGTTTTGGAGATCACGGTGCAGAACAAGGATTTGTCCGCACTGGAGGTGCAGCATATTTCAGCGACGCAACCCGGAAAGTTTGTGGAACTTTCTGTCAGCGACACCGGAAATGGAATCTCGCCTGAAATCCGGGACAGGATTTTTGATCCATTTTTCACCACCAAAGGGGTGGGCAAAGGAACCGGAATGGGATTGTCCATCGTCCACGGGATTGTCACGAGTTATGAAGGTTTCGTCACTTGTGAAAGTGAAGTCGGGAAGGGAACAGTTTTTCGGGCCTATTTTCCGGTTGCCGAATGTGTGGAGCCTCAGCTCTTTGAACAAATAGAAATCGCTCCTTCCGGCGTCGAGCACATTCTGTTCGTGGATGACGAAGAAATCCTGGTTGAGTTGGGGACGCTGATGCTGGAGCAACTGGGATATAAAGTGACAGGCCGGACCAACAGTTTAGATGCGTTGGCAACCTTTCAGAATCAACCAGACTTTTTTGATGCTGTGATTACGGACCACACAATGCCGGGATTAACGGGAAGTGACCTGGCCCTTCGAATATTGCAGATACGGCCTGATATTCCCATTATCCTCAGCACCGGCTACAGCAATTTGATTTCGGAAGAGAAGGCGGAATTGCTCGGCATAAAGGGTTTTGCGATGAAACCTCTGGCCAAGAAAGAAATCGCCTCACTCTTGAGAAAAATACTCGACGAGGCCAAAAGTTCCCGTTGGTAGGAACCGAAATGTTCAGCCGATAGAGAGCCATTGCTCTGTTCCAGGATCAATCGCTTCATTTTTCCACCTGCCAAGTGAGTTTGAGGGGACAGACTCATGTTGCAATTTTTTTACTGAAATTTCAAAATATTGATTTTAAATTTGCGGGAATTTTATTGATCTTTTTTCACCGAATCAGGAGCAATATAACGTTGCCTGAAAATGTCATACTATGCATTCCGTGCTCGCAACTCAGTAAACGGAACCGCCTGATAAACTGGACAACTCACGGCAGTATTCAACCGACTGCCGGGCTATCAGTGTACTATAGCTCTCGTGGTGGATCATTTCATGAACCTCGGCATAGGTTGGCCCATTACCCGGTTGATAGGTCTCAACCTCGTACCCCTGCTGCTTGAGCATTTGGGCAAAGTTGGCAGGGTTGTTGTTTGCTTTCTCCCATACCCCTTGAATCGAGGATTCCTGCAACATAGCCCAGCCATTGCGGCCGACCGTACCTACCACCTGATCACCTTTCTTAATTACTATGGACTGTTCCATCTGCCCCTGCTTTTCGAGTTGGTTTTGGAACTCGCTGATGCCGGGCATGGAGAACGAATTTTGCAAAGAGGATGCCGACCTACCGCTTAGCGCCTTCTGACTGGGCAAATCCAGTTCCTCATGGACGATGGGGGTATCCGGTTCAAACAATGTCGCTTTGACGGATACGTTGTTTCGGAAAAATATCGTGGTGGGAGTTGTAGCGTTACCGACCTGCATCGTTGCTCCTTGAGGTTGCTGATTCCTGGTTGGCCTGCGTTCACTGAACTTTACATGTTCAATAGTTCTTTTCGGACCATCTGCCGGCTTCTTAAATAAAAAATGAGTTAACCAGATGAGCAGGTTCCTTGAGAATTTGATTGTTCCTATCAATAATGACTCCGTTGATGCTCAGGGTTGTTCTCTGATAAAATCCGAATACCTTACCCTTGTGCGTGAGACACTACGCCGAAAAGGGGCGTGAAAAGCAAGGTAGAAAAACTCCTATTCGAACAAGGAATCTCGAGCACCGACCGGAGAAGTACCGGAAAACGCAAAAAAGGGGTTAGAGAAAAATCTCTAACCCCTTGATATTTGGTACGCCCGGAGGGATTCGAACCCCCGACACCCGGATTCGAAGTCCGGTGCTCTATCCAGCTGAGCTACGGGCGCAGCGTTGCGTGCGGTGTGCGGAACCTGAAAAGGCTGGTTCCTTTTCAATGATCGTCGCAGGGGCGGCCATCATCGGATCGCCACCTTACTCGGAAACACGCGGCGGCGTCAACCCTGCCGCAGCGCAGAACCGAGGAAAAATTGTTCAGGCAAGCAGGAGCGGCGACGGTTCTTCGAGGTTGCGCAGGGCGTTGAGCAGGCGATCAGGGTCAGTGTAGGCGGCCAGCCGCGCCCGATTGGCCGCCAGCGCCGGTAGGGCCTTGGCGGCCAGCTTGCCTACTCCGTCAGCAAATCCATATTCCCCTTTGATGTACACCCCGGCCGCTCGGATCATGGCCTGGAGCACGACCTTTTCCTCCCCGTGGGCGCGCAGCCAGGCGTGCTCCAGAATCTCGTGCACCTCGAAGTGCAGGCCCAGATCCCACAGCGCCAAGCCCTGCCACAGCACATCGGGCGGACCTGTCTCGACCAGCTCAAGAAACCGTGCATACCGCGCCAAGCGGTTGCCGATGTAGGCCGCCTGCTCAGGGCCGGGAGCGGCGGCCAGAAAACGGTCCGCTGTCGCTTAGTAGCGGCGCGGGATAATTGAAGCGCAAAAATCGGGATAATCGGAAAAATCGCGATCTTGACAGAGCCAAGATGAATCTTGAAAGTTTGAACGCGGGTTGTCAAATTTTAGGTTGGTTTTTGATGCCGGATAAGCCAATAGGGGTTCGGTGTAGACATGCCTCATGTTTCCTGCACCGAATTTTTGAATTGCGGGGAGTGATTGGAGGCCTGAAAAACATCCCCCCCTTTTGGTTATCTTCATTCTTGCTTTAAAAGTCTTTCCTTTCCTTTTTAGCATCGATTTCATCGTAGCCTCCAAAAATAAAAAATTACTCACTCCTGGCCGTTTTCAAATATTCCTCTTCCGTGACTCCCATCATGGAACAGATGGCCCGTTCAGTGGCATTCAGCGCCGAGGTGGCCACCGCCTGGTCATTCGTATGCCTGGCCGTTTTCAAATATTCCTCTTCCGTGACCCCCATCATGGTACAGACGGCCCGTTCAGTGGCGTTCAGTGCCCTGGTGGCCACCGCCTGGTCATTCGTATGCCTGGCCGTTTTCAAATATTCCTCTTCCGTGACTCCCATCATGGAACAGACGGCTCGTTCAGTGGCATTCAGTGCCGAGGTGGCCACCGCCTGGTCATTCGTATGCATGGCCGTTTTTAAATATTCCTCTTCCGTGACACCCATCATGGAACAGACGGCTCGTTCAGTGGCATTCAGTGCCCTGGTGCTGATCGCCAAGTCACTGCCATACGCTTTGGTTAAGCCCCGGGAGGTGCAAATTTGGCATGTTGGTGAGACCTACGGAGGTCAGATCGAGGATATCCCCATTGGTTCGTCCATATCGAATAACAGGGCTCAAATATCGATATTGTTTGGTGGCGACAATCTGCCGGCCAGCCTCATTCCATTCAATCCTTCCCCATATTGCCCCAGCAATTTCTTTCAGTTCTCTAACCCAACCCACTGCCGGCGCGGCCTCTCCCTTGGGAGCCTTCAATTCAGTAGAGTGTTCGATGTCAACCGGCAAGTCCAAGCAACGGGCAATAAAGGCCTGAATAATGCCAAGTGGGTCGCTATTCATCCAGCGTCGGCCATCGCGCCCGATAACCGCTCCGGAGGGGATTAGCTCAACCCACTCCGGTACTTGATTCTCGATAGGATTGATTTCAGTCGGCCTGAGCGTTGCCGCTGTTGAATTCCACACGTGGATCTCCTTTGGTCTATTGTAAATTCGATATTGCCGAGAGACAGGTGATTGTTCTCCGGCCATTAGACGTGAGCGACTAGGACAGCAAGCTTAGAAGAAAAGAAGTTTGCCATAAACAACGGTCACATCTTCCTGTAAAGCCCGCCGGGCAGTTTCTCGAGATCGAACGATTCCCGATCCCAAATTTTACTGCCTGCTCGTTTAGGGTTGTTCTTGTAGAACAGGTTTCTTTCTTCGAAGTGGCGAGAAATGGCCGCTTCCATTTCCTTTTTGGAGCCATAGTTGCTGTTATGAATGACGGCTCGTTTCATGCCGCTGAATACGGCTTCAACCACGTTTAAAAATTGGGACCTTGAGGGTAAGGGAACGATTTCAACAAGCGGCCCTGACCCTTTTTCTTTTGTCGATCTGTTGTGACTGTCTTTCCACGAAAGGAGGTCTTTGCTCCCATGGGAGGATATTGAATCCCAAGTCACAAAAATCCGTGGAGCCGTTGGATAGAGGTCACACAGTTGAGCAAGCATGAAGATGATGTTATTTGTGCCTTTGCTGCGAATATAAGACCAGACCACCTGGTTTGTCCGAGCCTCAAGGGCTGCAATGAGCTGAATGCTTCCTTTCGATTTTTGATGTTCGGGAACCTCCGGATTCTGGCCTTTTTCCACCAACGAAACCCCGCCGTATTGCTTCACTTGATATGGTCCGGCTTCATCGATAAAAAAGAACAGTTCCCCCTCTTGCAAGTCGTGCAGCGTATCTAGGACTTTGCTGATTTTCTCTTTGTATTTGGGATCAGGACTTGTCCAAACCTTCCTTGCTCGCCTCCAGGTATATCCTGTACGTTTGACGATGGTCTGGATTATACTCGGGGAACATTCTTCTCCGTATGTCTGAGCATAGGCCTTGGAGATAGTCCCGTAAGTCCATGATGTCCTGTTGATGCCATAGGTTTCAGGCTGGTTGTGAATGATGTCGATTACCCTGGTTTTTCGACGTTCCCTCTGCTCTTCCCGTTCTGGGCAGTCCACCGTTACTTCAATAGACGCTACTCGTTTGGCGTTGAATTCTCTCAACCACCGATAAATATTGCCTTTGGACGCATTCGTGGCGATGCCGATGTCAAGCAAAGTCGCATTCTGGTCGATCATCAAAATACCTTTCGCTTTTGCGCTGTCCTTTTTATGCGTGCCGAATTTGTATCGATTGAGTTGGGCAATCTCCTCTTCTGTGAGTGGAGACTGCAGTCGGAGCGGAGTGTGACGAGTCAACAAGGGAATAATATGTTTGACGGCTTGCGAAAAAGAGGTCCTGATGTCCTTGTCAATCTCGGGTCGCTGGGCAATTATTTCTTGTAGGCGGTTCAGGCTGACGAAAGGTTTCTCGAGATCGATTTTCAGGGTGACATAAAATACGTCTTTGGTTTTACTCGTTGGATTGATCGGAATGAATGAGCCATTGACCCTGTATACTTTCTCAACAAGGGAGTCCTTTTTCAGTGCTCTGAGAAGCTGGTGGTAGGACGGCCGCTTCATTCCCACCGGAAGAATCGACTTCAATTTTTCTTGTGCTTTTGGGATGGAAATTTCTGGCGAAACATTGATTATTTCTTGGAAATAGGGCCGCCACACCTGATTTTTCTTCTTTTTGACAGCCCGTGGAATCAAGCCCAAGATGCCGTGTTTTTTTACAGTCCGCTGCCACCCCAATATCATTGACCTGGACAGATTCCTTTCTCCGCCACGCCTGGCATTCGCCCGATAGACAAATTGTTTGAGTGGCGTCGGCAAAAGATTTTGTTCAATCATGGCCAACATCGCTTTTATGGCGTTGTTGGTTCCATTTTTGGCTTTGAGCTGTTCGAATTCCCGCAACAATGCGATTCTGGCTTCGAACACATCCCATTGCCAATCTTTCAGCATAAGCGTCTGATCAGGATATTTCTCTTTGTCTTTCCTGGTCAGCTTTGCCGGGGGAGCAGGTTGCAGTTCAAGCCGATGATCAATTTGCAGGGCTTCATGTTTCAGCACAGCCAACCTGACCATGATCGGTAACCGCTCTACAGGGAATTTTCGTTTGTTCCCTGAGCTGTTGGAATATCTTTCGGCAATCCATTTTTCACGTATTGCTTTCCTTCCGGCCGCTATCCAACTCATATTGAGCGCTTGCGCTATCTCCGATATTGTTACCGTCGCCATGTTCCCTCCTGATCTACAAGGTTCGGTTCGATATGGTCGGGATATTCAGGTTGAATGGATGTGGCACCTTGAATTGTATCAGCCTCAGGGGTTGCTCAAAAGGCTGATTGTTCACCGACGCACCACGAGCCGGAGCGCCGGAGGAAGTGGCGATCTCCATTCTTTCGTCGGTGAACAATCAGCAAGGCCGGTTGCTGCCGCTTTTCCCTTTACAGGGAAGCTGTAACTCCCACGGGGATATTGATTCCAAGACGACCAATCCGTTCGATTTCGGCATCAATCTTTTCCTGAACGTCGCTCCCGTCGAACTGAAAAAGCACGCCGTTTTTGTCCGAGATTTCATGCGCCATGCAAGTGTCCAAGAGGAAGGAAGGGATTTTAAACTGGCGGGTATATGTGCCAAATACATTCTTGGTCATCCCGCACTTCTCGAGAATTGCGGCAAGCGCAATCACTTTGGAATATGCCGCCGCAAGGTTGCCGGCGTCTTTGACATAATTGCCGCCTGCCTTTTCCAACTCCTGATCAAGAAACATGGTCAAGCCGTCGAGGTAGTTCCGTTGGGCAAGGGCAAGCTCTTGCTCTGCTTGCTTAATCTTCCGGTTGAGGCCCGCAATTTTCTGAGATGATGTAATCAGGGCATTGACATGGTTATCTTGCAACTCTTCTTCTTTTGATATTTCCTGGGAAAGATCCGCTAGACGTTCTTCATCGCTGGATTCTCCGCAAGCAATGGCGGCAAGTAAATCTTCTTTTTCTTTGTTCAATTGTACCAGCGGATGGTTATTCCCCTGGCCATCTTCGGCCCCGCACCCTTCTTCCTCGGCAACCAGTACCTTCAGATTTTCAATCTTCTGCGACAAATCCGTGACGGTGGCCTGCATGGGCAAGAGGTCAGCGGCCGAAATCTGCTGACAAAGGGCGTCAAACTGCGCCTGAAGGTCTTCCAGTCGTGCATCAATCTGCGCTTTTTCGTCTTTAGCGGCCTTCACTTTGGAATCGGCACTTTCGACCGTTGCCTTGGCTCTGTTGTATTCAGCAGGTATATGCCCTGGCCACGCTTCCTTATTGGTTCCATACCGGGACATTATGTTTTCCATGCGTGAATGTGCATCCCATCTTTCCCGCTGAATTCCATCAAGGTATGGAAGATGATGCAATTTTGATTTTGTTTGCTGGATCTCTTTAAGCAAGGCTCTTCTTTTTTCAATCATTTGCTGCGTCTGCATAACTGCTCCTTTTGTTGAAAATATTTCGAGTCACCGTATTCCTGCCGAAGGTCGATCAAGAATCCGGTTGATTTGTGTCAGGATGACACGACACATCCTTTTCCTGTTCCGCGCTTTTTCGCATCGCTCGGTCGATAAACGCGACGTAAAGTTTGCAACCCCGAAACTCACGGGAAAGCGCTATTGCGCTTTCAACCCCAATCACTTCAGCAATTATTTCCAAATCGCCGGGAAGTTCTTCCGGTTTGGGCATATATTCCGGCGGGATTGGCGCCATCGTTTTGCTCGCAGTCGTCATATCACTCACTCAGTATTTTTTGGATCATGCTTTGAGACAGGCCAAATTGCCGGGCAAGATCAACAGCAGTCACACCTCCACGGTCGTATTCATCACGAATGCGGCGATTTCTAATTTTTCTTTCGAGAGAATCAATCCCGCAAATATAGAACCATCTCCCCCCGAGAATTTTCGACAGCGCGACGGTTTTCTCTACGCCTATGACTTCCGCGATCTTCTTCAGCGATCCCGTAAGGTGTTCCATATCGGGAAGCCGATCAGATGCCCTCTCGCCCTTCATAGTTTTAGCCTCAACGCTATTGCTTTAATTTCCAGCTTTATGAATTCACCCGAACGCATTCGAACAAATAAACACGGCTTTTTCAATTGCAAACGAGACCGCTATGCTGATTTTTTTTAATAAAATCCATAATGTAGGATTTGAAAATCGATGCGCCGGGTTCTTCTGGCAGCAGGGGAAGGAGAGCGTTTTTGCGGATTGTGGGGTGTCAGTTGGAGGCCAAAACAGAAACCGGTTGTCGATTTTTTTAGGGCAACGCAGGCAATTCCGTTTTTCGAACGAAAACAGGTCACCCCCATTAGAAATAGTAGAGAGACCAACCTGTTTCATGGGCGGGCGGGCAGGATGTCTGCCGCTCTACAGATAGGAGAGCAGAGAGCCAGAGGATGGGAAGCGTAAAAACGCCCTCTGGTGAATTTTTAATGCAGCGCGGCCCAAGGTATGGGCCGCACATGTCCTGTCAAATACAGAGAATTTTAAACAAGGTTCTAACGCTATTGGCTTGGAAGCTTTGGGGCGGCGGCGACGGGGGGCGTTCAAAAACGAATTAGTTTGTTTTTAATCCAAGGGGCGAGGGAAACCGGAAACCGGTTTCCGTTTTGATGGGGGCGGCTAGGTAAAACGAAACTTGTTTCGTTTTGGGCCAAGGATAGTGGCAGTGGAAAAGCGAATCAGTTCATCTTTAAGGTAATGGAACCTGATGAGGTTGCCAGGGGGGGCAGCTATACCAGCTTAAAAGTTTCGTCCTTTTTTTTTAACCACTCCAGAACAACCGAACAAATCAAAGCGCCTGAAGCGAGGTTTTCTTTTTGGCACAGGCTGTATGCTATTGTAGAGGCTTCAGCGTAATCCTCCTGCTTGAGCGCATCAGGATATTTTTCTCTAAATTCAATTATTTTGCCAAAAACATGCTCTAGAAGTTCGAAATCTTCATCATACAATTCCTTTGGACTTCTCTGTAGAAGCTGCCTCCTGCGCTCAAGTCTTTTTTCCGATTGGCAATCACACTGATCGTGATCGATTGGTTCAAGTAAAGCCATCTTCCTGATCTCCAAATCATCGACCACTAGTTGAGCGCCATTTCCAGTTAACAACCAAGAAGGATTAATCTCAGGATAATTGGAAAGGATTTTACATATATCTGGTTGGGTAGGATATTTTTCACCTCTTTCCCACCTTCCAATTGTATTGAAATGGAATCCAACTTTTTCGGCAAACTCCTTTTGAGGAATGTTACCCCTCACCAATTTCAACCTTTCCCCAAAATCATTCATACCTTCGCCTACTTTTTATAGCTGCCGGGTTAACAAGCATGAGACCCGATTAGGTTTTCACCTTTGTGATTTCAGATAACAAAAGGGCCGTTTATCGCAGCTAGGCACCCATTCAGCATTGTCGCCGAGACCATTCAAACAAAAAAAGAACCATATCGGGTTTTATTTTCCCTTGACTACGAACCCAATTGTGTTATTTCTAAGTGAATCATAAAACCAGGACAGGTTTCAAGGTCGACGAAAATCAGTCCTAAATCAAGAGGTAGGAGGACATACATGCCAATGCAAACACCTTCACCAGGTGACTGGCACCCCTGGGACATCAAAGCTGCCTTGGGCAAGAAAGGCTACAGCATGACCCGTGTTGGGTTGGAAAACGGCTACCATAAGGTTTCCCCGTTCGACGCCCTCCGCAAATCCTGGCCAGCCATGGAACGAATCATCGCCAATATTATCGGTGTTGAACCGTGGGTGATCTGGCCCTCCCGGTACGATGAGTTTCACCAACCGCTGAGAAAGCGGCAGCGTTCATCTTCCCGCAATATTCGTCACCCTCAGAGCTGATGATGGTTAGGAAAATATCCATCAACAAGGCTTTTGTAGAGAAAGTAGCATATCGGGTGCGAGTCGTCACCGTCTAAATACGAACAAGGAATAGACGCATGACACCACGTTCAAACAAGTCAAAAAAAGCTGCAGAAGCCGGGCAATTGAACATCTTTGATGCTCTTGCCACCTACACAGCAGCTAAGGAAGAGATTGCCGAACAGTGCAGCTCATCGCAACCGCAAGTTACCCGCGAATCGGCCAGCGAGGCCGAGGACTGCATTGAAATCGCGGCAGCCATCAAACGGAGCATTCGCGAATCCGGTCTGAGTCGTGAGCAGGTCTGCGACGCCATGAACACCTACTGGGGCCGTACTGAAGATGGGCACAAGAACGGCCAGTGCCAGCGGCCGCTCTCGTATGAGATGTTCAATCACTACCTCTCTAAGCCGGTGGAGTACCCGGTCAAGGCCTATTTCCTCTTTGCCATCCACCGTATCACCCAATCCCTGGAGCCGGCGCGGGCTATTGTGGCAGCCGAGGGGGCCGAGGTGACCACAAAAGAGGATCTCGCCATGCTGGCCCTGGGAAAATTGGAGAAGAACATATCGGAAATGCAGCAGCTCAAGCGAGAGCTGAAGAAAAAAGGCATCAAAAAATAGGAATTGCCATGCCGGAAGAGAAATACATCAATCGGGGAACGTGCGAATGCCTCTCTCTCTTTTTTTCCCTTTGTGATCCTATTTTCAGGGGATTAACCGCAAAAGAGATTGAAACCGAATCAGGATTCAAGGCGGACAAGGTCTACCGCTATCTCAAAACTCTGGAGCACAAGAACATGGTCCGGAAGGTGGGCGAACGGTGGGAGTGCTCTCCCGGCATTGTCAGGATAGCAGACGGCTACAGACGCAATGTTGCACAAAAACGAGCAGAAATAGAAGCCCAAGAGCGTGAATATCTTGGCTGATTGATTCATTCAACCAAAACGAGACCCGGGGGAAAGGAAAAATGGAGACCGCAGCGCCAAGAACAAGCCTTGTTGCTCAAGTAAAGGATCAGCGCCCTATAAATGTCAATGATGTCGTCGAAGACATCGAAATGATGAAAGGGGTAATCGCGTTTCTGATCGATGTTGGCTGCACAGGGGCTTTCAGCCGTGACAATGGGTTGGGTATCTCGCCAGAGGGTGAAATCGGGCTGACCTTTATCCTGCGCAGCGTTTTCGATGAACTGGGTAAAATATCGAGTTGTTGCGAGGCCAATTTGCAGCCGAAGGCATCAAACTGAACATTGAAGAGGAAAAGCAAATGGCTGAACGGAACAAGGTGATAATGGCCGTAGATATTATAGGGAGCCAGCGGGAGATTGTGGCATTTCTTCGCGATGTGACGGGTTCCCCTTCTATTAAAGAAGATGTGACAATAGATGGGTTCGAAGGATTGTCGCGGATTCTCGAACAGGTAAACGAAGGCCTTATGCAAGCATCAAATCTGCTTCAAGCTCAATGATAGAGGTGAGATTCATGACGGAAGAAACAGGACATGCAAAAGCGGTTACCGATGACGCTGAAGTGCAGATCGGCGAAGGGCATCGGAAGCTTCGAAACGACCTCCAGGTGATCGACCAGCACAATGCCGATGAAGCGATCAGGGAGACAGCCCTGAAGATGGTGGAAAAGTATCTCGGTGGCCAGGAATACGATATTCAACGACTTACGGCAGAAATTCAAGTGCAAGTTGGGTTTATCACCACGGCCTATATTGAGATTGGTCGCAAGCTCCTAATCATCAAGGAAGTCGAAGGACATGGGAATTTCACAAAATGGCTGGAGGCAAATTTTCCATTATCCGCCCAACAGGCCAGAAAATTCATGAAGGTTGCCCTGAGACTGGAGAGTGATCCGAAGCTCCAGGCCTTGGCCAAGGGCGGCATCACCAAAGCGCTTTGTCTGCTCGATCTGCCAGAAGATGATCTTGAGGAGTTCAAGGAGGAGGGCACCATCTACGGCACGCCGTTGGAAGATTGGCAGCTCAAGAGCGCCAAGGAATTGGCGGCCGATCTCGCAAAGGAGAAGAAGAACCGGGACAAAATCATTGCCGAGGAAACCAAAGGATTGAAGGCTGAGAATGCCGCCCTGGTGAAACAATGCAAAGACCTGCAAAAATTCGCTCCGGTCGATGACGCCACCCCAGAATGGGCGTTAAGCCAAGTTACAGAACTCACCAAAGCGACTTTGGTTGTGGTCTCCTTGGCTCAACAGTTCTTGAATGATGAAAGACTCAACTGCGATATGGTCACACGGAACAAAATCGACGGCAATATCAATTTGGCCCGAAATACGCTCGACAAATTTTACCGGGAATGGATTGACGCCTTTAACCCGGAGATATGAGAGCATGGCATTCACCCCTGAGATAGAACTGCAGATCAAGGCGGAATTGCAGCGGGCGCCGAGAGGGACCAAAACGGCTATTATCACCAGGTGGGCGTCGGTGCTGGAGTGCTCTGTTAAGAAAATTTGGGCACTTCAGCAAACGGACAGGGTGCGGGGAAAGAGCGGCAATTCCTCTTTGGAGGATATCACCAGGATCGTCTACCAGGTTAAATTCAGGGTGCCCGACAGCACCACGCCACTCTCAACAGATCAGGCCTATGCCGTGGCCCGCAAAAACAACCTGCTGCCGGAGGACGCGCCACTATTTACTGTTGGCAGTCTCAACCGGTGCGCACGGGAACTCCAGCTCAACAAGACCCGCCGCCGGCTACAGCGTTTCCAGGCTGAACGGCCGAACCAGCTGCACCATGTCGACGCCTCAACCTCACAATTCCTCCATGTGGTCAAAGCCCTTCCGGATGGCGACTACCTGTTGAAACTGCATGAAGGATCGTCCCAGAATTACAAGAACAAACCTCTTCCAATCAAGATGAAGCTCTGGATATACGGAGTTGTCGATGACTACTCCGGCTGTTTGGCGGCGCGGTATATGGCGGCTACCGGTGAAACAGCAGCTGAAAATCTGGAATTCCTGGTATGGGCCTGGAGTAAAACGGAAGATAAAACGTTCCACGGCCTGCCGGAGAGCATCAAAGGCGACAAGGGGCCGATGATGCGGGGCAAGATGGCCGAAGATTTTTTTGCACGCCTGGATGTAGCCATAGACCCCAGCGAGCCCGGAGCCAAGGATGCCCACGGTAAGATAGAACGACCTTGGCGTACTCTTTGGCAGCGCTTCGAGAAACAGTTCTTGGTGGTTGATGACCGGAAAAAATTTGAAATCACTCTCAGCGAACTCAACAGACAGTTTTTGATTTTTCTGGACACAGAATACAACCGCAGGGACCACCGCTATGAAAAAAGGGTGACCCGTGAACAGATGTGGAAAAGGATAGGCCTTTCCCAGTTCGGCGGCGTTCGACCGTTGCCAGCCGGTGCCATTGCAACGATCAACACACGGGAAAAGAGAAAGGTTGAACGTGACGGCACATTTAGGCTCGATACAGAACTCTTTGAAGTCAAGGGCCTGCACGACGCTTGGGTGTGGGTAATCAAAGGCGCACACACCGATGACATCATCGTCCAGGATGTAAAAACCGGGCAGAAATATGAGGTTATCCCGTTCAAGCCCAACCCTGTCGGCACCTTTACAGCCCACCCCCATACTGAACACCAGAAGAACGTCAAGGCTGGCCAAGATTTGCAGATCACGGCAACCCTGTTCCAGGAAAAAAATGTGGATGAGAAGATCATCAACTTTCCTGTCAAGGCGCAGGAAGAACGGCCGTTTGACCGAGTATTCATCACCAGGACGGATACCTTTGGCTCCCTGGAAGAGGCCATGGGCTGCTTCATGGAGAGAACGGGGGAATATCCCAAGAAAGGAGACGAGGATTGGACATGGCTTGAGCAGCAATTCACGGAACACGGGCTGAGTCGAGCATTTGTTGAAGAACTTACGGGGAAGATCCTTGATAAAAGGGAGCAAGAAAAAAGGAGGTATGCACATGGTTAAGGTTTCAAAGCTGGAGCTTTTGGCCGAATTTGGTTTCTCGAATGATCCCTTCAAACAGGTCGGCATCAAGAGCCAGGATCATGTCAAAATAGGGAAAGTCGTGAGCATGGCCGTCAAGAGCCGATCAATGGTGGCCGTGATCGGCGAGCGGGGAATTGGCAAAAGCAATGCAGTCCGGTCCGCGCTGGACAAACTGAAGAATGTCCGGCGGGCTGCGGCGCTGGCAAACGACATCCACAAGTTGCTCATCGGCGATATCGAGCAGGCGCTGATCCTTGATCTGAGCAATGAGAAGCCGAAGCGAGGCAGGGAGATCCGCGCTCGGCAGCTTCGGCGCATACTTGGAGAAGCCTCAACCGGAACGGATGTTGTCCTGATCATTGAAGAGGCGCACCACCTGCACGGCATGACGCTTCGTTCCTTGAAGAGAATCAGGGAAATGGACTGGATGGGAAAATCAGAGTTGTTCTCTGTCATTCTGGTTGGTCAGTCAGATCCGATGAACAAACCGGGCGTTTCTGAAGTCAAGCTCCGTGCTGATGCTGTGCAGATGAAGGGGTTATCACCCGATGAGGTTGAGTACTTTGTCACAAGGGCGATGAAATCCAGTGTGGCCGCTGATGCCGTGAAGGTGATAGCGGGCCTTCCCGGGAGCCATAATTTCGAAGATCTCAAGAATATGCTATTCTGCCTGATGGAACAGGCTTTGCTTTCCGGACGGCGGCAGGTGCTGCTTGATGATGTTGAGGCGCTGTTTCCCTCTGAGCACGAGAAGCAGGGAAAGCAGCACGGCAAGGCAAGGGCGGCCGTCGCGACAAAGACGCCCCTACAACAGGAACAGACGGCGAAGGCCGGGAAAACGTCTTTGCGCGATTTGCTGAGCCAAGAGGAAGAGCTGCAGCGGGCGGCCGCAGGTTGAGAGCGCCGTTATGATCACCAACACCGAGATCAAGAGAATAAAGACCTTGCAGCGGGTTTGCGGTCTGGATGACGACACGTACCGCGATATTCTGCGGAACCGGGCCGGTGTCAACAGTTGCAAGGATCTCCGCAGCCCGCGCCAGATTCAAGCCGTTATCGGCCATCTGTGCAACCTTGCCGACAAGGCTGAAAAGAAGGTCCGGAAGAGCGTTGCTGCTTGGAGGTGGGAAGATCTTCCAGAAGGCGCCCAACTCCTGGCCAGGGCCGGCAAGGTGGCGGCAAGGAAAGGCCGCCCCAGCATGGGCCAGCTTGAGTTCATTTTCGGGCTCTGGTGGTCTCTCCGGGATGAATGGTCGAAAGGAGCCGACAAGCAGATGGAAGCCACCTTGAATCATTTCCTGGAGAATGGTCGGGGCGGCCCAGAGGTGAAAGTGGCCTCTTGGCAATGGATGACCGCTGATATGGCGCATCACTTGATCGAGGTTTTGAAAGGACGGGTTGCCAGCCGGAAGCGTAATGGTGGCAACAAGAAAAATGAACCGCGCGCTACAGGCGCAGCAGGGGGAATAGCATGACCAAAGATACCTCATCCAACCAGGACAAGGCCTGGAATCCAGATCAGATCGTCCAGCAGGCTGAGGCCATCGTACAAGGCCTGATAGGGTTACATAAGAACGATGCCGTAGCAATTCTTTCGGCAGGAATTTATATCATCGCTTCAGGGCATAATCCACCGGAAGACGTTATTGATCATTCATGCCTCGGGTTCAATTCGAATTTGATTCGTCGACGGCGAGGAGGCATAAGTACAATCAACAAGGACCAAGAGATAAAAGCCTACATCCTCGGGATTGACCGGTACCTATCGCTTAAAGAGTGGCACGAAGAGCTTGTAAAAAAATTCGGCAAAAACCGGGCACCATCAAAGAGCGCTATTGGAAGATTTTTACAGGGAATGAAAAGACAATCCGTCTCTCAAGATTCTTCCCTGTGAGGTAAGCAAGTGGTCTGAGTCTCACCGTTCAAGTTTTTTCACCAAAAAAACCATTTTGACACAGTCAAGATGGTTTTTGATTTTCGCCAAATTCATCTACCTTTCCATTCCCATTCGATCCCGTTTGCCCCCGTTTTATCCCGATTCCACCCGTTTCATTATCCTGTTTCTCTACTCTTGGGCGGGGGCGAGTCGACGCTCGCGCAAACAGACCAGCAGGGATTCGGACAGCTGGTTGCGGATGTCCCGGCTCAGTCGGTCGCGGAACGGATCAAAAGGGCGATGAATCATTTGTCGATCTCCGGTCCGATCTAGTATAGTGCGCGCGCGTCCACGCCCCGCACCGGGGAGCGGCGCGCCTTCCTTCACATCATTCATTTCATAAGGCGAGAACATGCAACTGTACAGCTGTATTACCGGACCCGACGACGAAACCTTCTGCAAGCGCGTTTCCGACAAGCTCAACCGCGGCTGGCAGCTCCACGGCGGCCCCACCCTGACCTATGACGGCAAGACGGTGATCGCCGGCCAGGCCCTGGTCAAAGAGGTGGAAGGCGAGGTCTTCACCATGGACGTCAAGATCAGCGCTTATTAACCGCATTGAACTGCATTTGCCCATGCCCATGCGTTTGATCCACACCTCGGACTGGCACCTGGGCCATCGGTTCCACGGTCGACGGCGCCACGAAGAGCAGGGCCGGTTTCTCGACTGGCTGGCCGGGCTGATTGAGGCGCAGGGGATTGACGCGCTGCTGGTGGCGGGCGACGTCTTTGACACCACCGCGCCGGGCAGCCGCGCCCAGTCGCTCTATTACCGGTTCCTCCATCGACTGGCCGGGTCGGCCTGCCGCCATGTGGTGGTGATTGGCGGCAACCACGACTCGCCCGCCCTGCTGGAGGCCCCGCGCGAACTGCTGCGCCAGCTCGACATCCATGTGGTGGGCATGGCCGGCGATCAGCCCGACAAGGAGATCCTGCTGCTGCGGGACCGCCATGGAACGCCTGAGCTTGTGGTCTGCGCCGTGCCTTTTCTCCGCGACCGGGACATCCGCCTTGCTGCGGCCGGCGAAACCCTGGAGGAAAAAGGGCGGCAGCTGCGCGAGGGCGTCCGGGCCCATTACCAGCAGGTCTGCGCCGAGGCCGACCTGCTGCGCCGGGAGATCGATCCCGACCTGCCGCTGATCGCCCTGGGGCATCTGTTTGTCGCCGGCGGGCAAACCAGGGACGGCGACGGCGTGCGCGAGCTGAGCATCGGCGGCCTGGACCGGATCGAAGGGGCCAGCTTCCCGGACTGCATCGATTATCTGGCCCTGGGCCATCTGCACATCGGCCAGTTGGTCGCCGGCTCCACAACCCGGCGCTACAGCGGCGCGCCGCTGCCGATGAGCTTTGCCGAGGCCGGTCAGGGCAAGGCGGTGCTTCTCCTCGTTGCCGAGGGTCGGGACATTGCGGCCGAGCCCGTCGTTGTACCCGCCTTTCAGGCGCTGGCCACCCTGCGCGGCGATCTGGACCAGCTGCTGGCCGGCCTTGCGCAACTCAAGGCCGAGGGCTCCACCGCCTGGATTGAACTCCATTACGACGGCGAGGCGGTTGTTGCCAATCTGCGGGAACAGATGCTGGCGGCGGTTGAAGGCTCGGAGCTGGTGGTGCTGCGCATCCGCAACAACCGCATCTACGATTATGCGCTGCAGCAGGGCCAGGAGGCGGAATCGCTTGATGATCTCACCGTCGACCAAGTCTTTGAACGCCGTCTGGAGGGCGAGCAGATCGAAGAGGGCCAGCGGCGCCTGCTGCGCGGCGCCTTTTGTGAGATCACCGAGGCTTTAGCCCAACAAGACAACGAGGCGGAGGGCGGGGTATGAGAATTCTTGCCGTCCGGCTGCGCAACCTCAATTCGCTGGCCGGTTCCTGGGCCATCGACTTCACCGCGCCCGAGTACGCGGCTTCGGGTATCTTCGCGATCACCGGCCCTACCGGCGCCGGCAAATCCACCATCCTCGACGCCATCTGTCTGGCCCTGTTTGCGCGCACGCCGCGCCTGGGTCACATCAGCAAGGGCAGCAACGAGATTATGTCCCGCCGGGCCGGCGACTGCTTTGCCGAGGTGGAATTCGAAACCCGCCAGGGGCGCTACCGCTGCCACTGGGGTCAGCACCGCGCCCGCCGCAGTCCAGAGGGCGATCTGCAACCGCCCCGGCACGAGATGGTCGACGCCGCGAGCGGCAAGGTGCTGGAGAGCCGAAGCCGAGAGGTCGGCCGGCTGGTGGAGCAGACGACCGGCATGGATTACGACCGGTTCACCCGCTCGATCCTCCTGGCCCAGGGCGACTTCGCCGCCTTTCTCGAAGCCGACGCCGATCAGCGCGCCCCGATCCTGGAGCAGATCACCGGCTCGTCGGTGTACTCGCGCATCTCCGTGGCGGTGCATGAGCGCACCAGCGAGGAACGGCGCAAGGTCGGCCTGCTGCAGGAGGCGATGGGCAATGTCGCGCTGCTCGACGAGGAGCAGGAACAGGCGCTTGTGACCGCGATCAATGAAGGCGCCGCGGCGGCGACCGGCCTGCAAGAGCAGTTGGCCCGGATCGGCCAGTCCTTGCACCGGCTTGCCGCCATCAAGGCGCTCAAGACGCAGCTGGCGACCATTGACGGGCAGCTGCTCGATCTGGAGCAGCGCCGCCAGTTGGCCGGGCCTGATCTGGCCAGACTGGACCTGGGCCAGCGCGCCCAGACGCTGTTTGCCGAGTACGCCCGGCTGACCCAGGTGCAGGAGCGGATGAGCGCTTTGCGCGTCCGGGGCGAAGAGTTGCGCGCAGCGAGCGACCGGATGCAGCAGGAGCACCGCCAGGTGGCCGAGGAGCATGTCCGAGCCTGCGAACAGGTGCAGGAGGCGGCGGCGCTTCAGGGCCGGGAGCATGAAACAATCAAAATCGTGCGGGCGCTGGATCTTCATATTCACGAGAAGAAAAAGATCATTGCCCAGGTGAGCGCTAGTCAGCGGCAAACCGGGCAGGAACGCGAACAGGCGCTGCTTCGCCGACGGGAGCAGGCGCAGGCCGCTGCCGAGACCGCCGGCCGCCTGCATCTGGTCGACGCCTTTTTGCGCGACCATGCCGCCGACGGGCTGCTGGTGGAGCATTTGGCCGGTTTTCGTCAGCAACTCCAGCAGCTCGGGACACGGGAAAACGAGCTGGTTCGGTTGACGCAGAGCCACGCGCACCAGCAGGTCGCCCGCAAAGAGGCGGCTTCGACTGTCGCTCGCCTCAGTCAGGCCGAGGCGCAGGCGGCCCAGGCGGCGGCGGAGTTGCAACAACGGCGGCAGGAAGCGCAGGCGCACATCCAGAACCTTCTGGAGGGCCAGCCCGCTTCGTTCTGGCGGGGCCGGATCGAGCAGGGAGAACAACGGCTGCGGCGGCTGGAACAGGCCGGCGAACTCCTGACCCGGGGCAAGGCCCTGGAAGAGGAGCTGGCCGGGTTGGCCGGCGGGCTTGCCGTCTTGCAGGAGACCACGCGGCAACACACCAGCGCCTTGCAGGTTTTGGAGGACAAACGGCAACTCCAGCAGCAACTGGCGGCGCAGTGCGAGCGCAACCATCTCCTGGCGTTGCGCATCCGCAGCTACGAGGAGGAGCGCGCCCGGCTGGCCGAGGGCGATCCCTGCCCCCTGTGCGGCGCGATTGAACACCCCTGGGCTGTTGAGCGGCCTATCGCCGCAGGCACGGACGAGCCCCTTGCCCAGGCCCAGGCCGAGCTGGCACGGACCCAGTTGCTGATTGCCGAGCAGCGCGAATCGCTGGTTGGCCTCAACAAGGACAGCGAACACGCCCGGCGCAGCATCGAAGCCGGACGGCTGCGACTCGGGGAGGTTGCCGAACAGCTGACCGCAATGCGCGAGCTGTTGGGAGACGCCGCTGGTGCGGATTCGCCGGCCGAGTTGCTGGAGGCCAGACACAAGCAAGGAGGGGAGACGGCGGCCCTGCGGCAACGCATCCAGGCCGTCGAAGCGGCGGAAGGCAGCCTGCAGGCCGTGGCCGCCGCGCTGGAGCAGGCCGCAGCCCGCCACGCTGATGTGCTTCGGCAGGCGGAGGCGGCCCGTCACGCCGGCGAGGCGATTGAACACGAGATGGGCCGACTGGCGGGGCAGGCCGAGGAGGAACGCGGGCTGATCGCCGCCGGTCGCGCCGAACTGCTGGCCCAGTTGCAACCGCTTGGGATTGGTGATTGCCCGTCGCAGCAGGCCGGGCAATTGTTGAATCAGTTGGAAGCCCGGCAGCAGGTCTGGAAGGCCCAACAGCAGCAGCGAGAGGAATTACTGCGGCTCCAGGTCCAGTTGCAGGCGGAACAGGACAAGGCCGACCTGCTGCTGGCCGCCATCGACACGACCCTGGCCCGCCAGGCCACCGAGCTTGAGGAGGCGCGCCGGGAAGAGGGCCGCTTGCGGGGAGAGCGGTTTGAGCTCTACGGCGACCGGGACCCCAATCTCGAAGAACAGAAGCTCAAAACCCTGGTGCAGCAAGCGGAAAAGCGGGAGCTGGCCGTCCGCACCCGCCTCGCCGTTATCGACAAAACCCTGCACGCCCAGAGCGAACAGCTGCGGGTCGGGGCCGAGGAAACCGCAATTCTGCTGCCGCAAAGCCGGGACCTGGAGGCGGCATTGCTCGGTCGTCTGCCTGCGGCCGGATTTGACAACCTGGGCGCTTTTTGCACGGCCCTGTTGCCCCCTGAGACTATGGCGGAACTGGATGCAATCAAGCAGGGGCTGGAACAGGAACAGGCGGTGCTCATCGCCCGCAGGGCGGAAGCCCAGGCGGCGCTGGCCCGGGAAGAGGAGCAGCGTCAGGGCGAGCAGGAGCAGCCGGAATTGCTGATTGAGCAGGCGGCGCGCGCCCAGGAATTGGAAACCCTGCAGCAGCGGATCGGCGCCGACCGGGAACGACTGGCGGTCAACCGTCGCCACGCGATCCAGTTTGAAACCCAGCGGTTGGCCCTGGCCGCCCAGGAGAAGGAGCTGGAGCGGTGGGAACTGCTGCACCTGCTGATCGGCTCGGCCGACGGCAAGAAATTCCGGGTGTTTGCCCAAGGGCTGACCTTTGAGGTGATGATCAGCCATGCCAACCGCCAGTTGCGCAAGATGAGCGACCGCTACATCCTGCTCCGCGATCCCAAGGAGCCTCTGGCCCTGCTGGTGATCGACAACTACCAGGCCGGCGAGATCCGCTCGACCCGCAATCTCTCCGGCGGCGAGAGCTTTCTGGTCAGTCTGGCCCTCGCGTTGGGGCTGTCGGCCATGGCCAGCCACAATGTCCGGGTCGATTCCCTGTTCCTTGACGAGGGGTTTGGCGCCCTCGACGAAGAGGCCCTGGACGTCGCCCTCCAGACCCTGGCCGAACTGCAGCAGGACGGCAAGCTGATCGGGGTCATTTCCCACGTGCCGATGCTCAAGGACCGCATCGACCTCCGCATCCAGGTGCTGCCGGGACCCGGCGGCTGCAGCCGGCTGGTCGGGCCGGGCTGCGCTCAGTGCTCGTGAACTGAGCCGGCGTCCTCCGTCTTCCGCGCCATACTCCCACTGCAGACCGGACAGGCCTGCATCCGCAACGGTTTTTCCAGATGGCTTTCTTCAAGCAGCCGGTCGTTGGTGAAAATATCACGGGTGGGTCCGTCGGCCATGATCTGGCCTTCCCGGATGACGATGGTGCGCGGGCAGAGATCGAGCACCAGGTCGAGGTCATGGGTGGCGATGATCTTGGTGTGGTGAAAACCGGCCAGGAGTTCGATCAGGGTTCTGCGGGCGCGCGGGTCCAGGTTGGCGGAGGGCTCGTCCATGACCAGGATGTCGGGCGACATCGCCAGCACCGCGGCAATGGAGACCGCCCGTTTTTCGCCGCCGGACAACTTATAGGGCGGCCGGTCGCGGAGATGTTCCACCCCGACCCGAGCAAGGGAGGCGAGCACCCGCTGCTCCACCTCTTCGGGCGGAAGGCCAAGGTTGAGCGGACCAAAGGCGACGTCCTCAAACACCGTTGGCATGAATAATTGGTCGTCCGGGTCCTGGAAAATCATCCCAACCGTGCGGCGGATGTCCCTGAGGGTTGCCTTAGTGAGGGGAAAATCGCCGATGCGCACTGTGCCGCGCTGGGGCGTGAGCGCGCCGTTGAGATGGAGCAACAGGGTCGATTTGCCGGCCCCGTTGGCCCCGACCACGGCCACCGACTCGCCGTGGTGGATGCGAAAGGAGATGCCGCGCACCGCGGCGGCGCCGTCGGGATAGGTGTAGCTCAGATCCTGGACTTCAACGATGTGATGACTCATGGAACGCGGCTCATGGGACAAGTCCGGTGAGAAACTGCCCCAGCAGCAACGAGCAATCGTAGCGGCGCATGGCGATGAGGAGCAGACAGGAGAGGGCGAACAGCAGGACGTCGCGGGCGACCAGCCGGGGCGGCCGGCTGGTGCGGATCGTGCCGTCAAAACCACGGCAGAGCATGGCCAGATGGATGCGCTGGGCCCGATCCAGGGTGCGCAGCAGCAGGCCGCCGATCAGATGGCCATAGGTCGTGATTCCCGTTCCCCGGCCGTCAAACGAACGCAGCGCCCTGGCCCGGTGCATCCGCTGGCCTTCGTCCGCCAACACAAAAATATAGCGATAGAGCAGCAGCAACTGCACCGCAAAGATTTTGGGCATGCCCATTTTTTCCATGGCCATGCAGACACCGTTGAAGCCGGTGACCGCAATCAGGGTCAGCATGGCGCCGACAGTCAGGCCAAAGCGCAACAGGATGGAAAGAAACGACAACCAGCCGCCGGAAACGGCGACAGGACCGAGGTGCAGCAGGATCTGTCGGTCAAAAAATGGATTGAACAGGCCAAGCAGCACGGCAAAGGGCGCAACCAGGACCAGGCGTTTGAGGACAAACCGGGCCGGGATGCCGGCCAGCCCCAGGATCAGGCTCAGAAACAGGGCAAACGGCAGCATCGCGGCAATAACGTACTTGTCGAAGGAAACCACGCAGAGCACAAATACTGCCGCGGTCAGCACCTTGACCCGGGGATCGAGCCGGTGGACGATCGAATCCCGGGCGGCAAGCGCGTCCAGAATCCCCAGATCAACAAAAGCGGATTCGATGTTGGCCATGCACGCGCCTCCGGGCGCAGCCTCGACACATGAAAAAAAGCAGCGATGGCGCGAAACCACCGCTGCTTGAACAACGCACGCTGCAGCAGGAAAAAGGGTTATCGGAACTGCGTTCGTCGTCGCAACAGAAAACCGACGGCAACGGCTAGGAACAGGGTGAGCCCGCCGCCCACCAGGCCTGAGGTGGTTGTGCCTGCGTCCACCGCCGGCCAGGACGGCGCCGACGCTTCCGGGGCGCTCGCTTGGGGTTCGTTGCTCTGGAAGGCGTAATCTGGCAGAAACGCGGTTTTTTCCTGGATGCCGGCGAGCAAATGGTGAATTCCCTGGTGCGGGGCTTCGAGTTCTTCCTGTCCCGAGGTTTTGGCCATGGACCATTCCAGGCCGTCGGGGAACGAGGAGGCAAACCAGGACAGCGCCCCGCCGGTGACAATCGCCGCAAGGCCCAGCCCGACCAGCACCTTGGCGATGGACAGGTTGCCCAAGGGGCGGGAGACGGCGCTGTACGCAAGGATTTCGGGGCGCGCCTTCCAGACAAAGGAAATCACCGCCGTAGTGACCAGACCCTCCACTAGCCCGATGGCGAAATGGATCGGCAGCATGGCGGCGAGGAAGTCGCCCAGCGGCAAGGCCGAAATCCCGGAGGCAACGGTTTCAAGCACCACCCCCAGCGCCCCCAGTTGGAGGCTGACAATCGCGGCGAGCGTGGCCCCGAAGGCCAGGCGCTTCGGGCTTGAGCCGTCGCCGGCGACGGGCTTGTAGATCAAGGGATAGGCGATAAAACAGGGAAAGACGCCGAGGTTGAAGATGTTGCAGCCCAAGGCCAGCAAGCCGCCGTCGGCAAAAAACAGGGCCTGCACGGTCAGCACCGAGGCAATCACCAGGAGGGCCGCATAGGGGCCAAGCAGGATGGCCAGGATCATGCCGCCGCCGAGGTGACCGGAGGAACCGGTGGCCGGGATGGTGAAGTTGATCATCTGGGCGGCAAAGATAAACGCGCCAAGCACGCCCATCAGGGGGACTTTGCGGTCGTCAAGATCCCGTTGCGTTTTCCTGGCGCAAAAGGCGATGGTTGCGGCGGTGGTTGCCCACATGACGCCGCCAACGGCGGGTGAAAGAAGCGCGTCAGCCATGTGCATGAAGGTTCCTCCTTGTTACGATGCTGCATCGTAGTCTATCGTTTCATCCAGAGCGCGAAAGCATGGACAACGAAGTAATACAAATTTTGCGTCAGTAATATCTGGCAATGGGAAGTGTTACAAAATCATTTTCTGTGTGTCAAACAGAAAATCATCGAGAGGGAGAGAACGGTTGCGTTGCAAACGACACCCTGCCAAGGAGGGTGAAAGTTTTTTTAATTGGCTGAAATTAAACGGAAATAATGGGAAGAAGGGGCGGGGCGGCGGCGTGGTGAACTGCTGCGAACTGGCTCTGGTGGCCACGGTGGGCGACCGGGGTCGTCTCAGCGGCAGGGCGGCCCTTTCTTTTGCTTCTTTTCTTTGGGCAAGCAAAAGAATGCCCCTCCCGTAGGGAGACGGAGGGTGGAGATTGCAACCAGACGGTTAAAAAAAAATCGTAATGAATGAGTGTTGTTGGTGGGCGCGATGCTGCCGTGCCCACCCTTCAGGTGAACAGCACCAAGCCCCAGATGACGGTGGTGGTGAGGATTGCCATGGTGACGGCGGCCGAGCCGAGGTCCTTGGCCAGGCCGGACAGTTCGTGCCGGTCGATGCTGATGCGGTTGACCACCACTTCAACGGCGGTGTTGATCAGTTCGACAATCAGCACCAGGAGCACGCTGCCGGCGAGCAGTGCCCGTTCCACATTGTCGGCGCCGAGCCAGCAGGCCAGGGGCAGCAGCACCAAGCACAGTAGCACCTCCTGACGAAAGGCCTCCTCATTGCGAAAGGCGGCGGACATGCCCGCAGACGAGCAGGTTATTGCCCGTTTCAATCTCGATATTCCGGTGCCGTTCAATTTCTGCTGTTCGGTCATGTGTGCCGCTCTCTTGTCCCGGTTGGGTAGTCAAATCGTGTCTCGTGCAAGGACGGCGCGGAAAACGCCGCCAATCCTTTCTGTATGACGGAAAATACACTATTATTTTCCACTTTTCCAGGGACTTTTCCGTCTCCCTGCCGTGCCGCCCGCAACCATCGCCGGATGCCCGGCGACCGGGAAAATGGATTGCCGGCCTCCGCACCTTGTGGTATCTCTTGGCTTAGGCATTCTTTTATCCTGGGCGGAATTATGAATCGTGAAACATTCTCTCATTTACGGGCAAAACTGGGGAAAACCCAAAAAGCGCTGGCCGGATTGCTCGGAGTTTCTCTCAAAGCCGTGCAGAGTTACGAACAGGGCTGGCGCGCCATTCCCATTCACGTGGAACGCCAGCTTTATTTTCTGGCAGTCAATCAGCGGGGCGACGACCAGGCCAAGCGCAAGGACTGTTGGACAATCAAAAAATGCGACCGGAAAAAGGAATGTCCGGCCTGGGAATTTCAGGCGGGCCATCTTTGCTGGTTCCTCAGCGGCACCCGTTGCGAGTGCGCGGCGGACAAAAATTGGAAGGAAAAGATGGAAATCTGCCGCGACTGCGAGGTGTTGACGTCGCTGCTGTGAGTCTGCCTGCCTGTTTGCCGGGCGCCGCCTTTGGCTGTTGGCGCCGCCGGTACCGTTTCGTCTCTCCCCAGGATCAGTGCGCATGACTGCACTCAAGGTCGGCGTCGCCATGAGCGGCGGGGTCGATTCCACCATGGCCGCCTCGCTGTTGCAGGAGCAAGGCCACATGGTCCACGGATTTTTCATGATCTTGCCGTTGGCCGATCTGGAAGCCCAGCAGCATCGGGTCCGGGAAGCGGCCGAGCGACTGTCGCTGCCGCTGACCCTGATCGATCTACGCCAGCCGTTCACCGAGCAGGTCATCGGGTATTTCACCCAGAGCTATCACACCGGTTTGACGCCCAATCCCTGCATCCGCTGCAATCGCGCCGTTAAGTTCGGCCTGCTGGCCGAGGCCATGCTGGCGGCGGGGATGGAACGCGTCGCCACCGGCCATTACGCCCGCATCCACTCTGACGGCGCGCAGCAATGGGTGGGCCGCGGCGCTGACCCCGGCAAGGATCAATCCTATTTCCTAGCCCGGCTTTCCGCCGCACAGTTGCGCCCCCTGCTGTTTCCCCTGGGCGACTGGACCAAGGCGCAGGTCCGCGAGCGGGCCGCCGCGCTGGGCTTTCAGTTCGGCGGCGAGGAGAGCCAGGACGTCTGCTTTCTCGACCAGGGACTGCCGGCTTTTCTTGCCGGACAGGGCCTAGGCGATGCCGTCGGCCCGGTGCTGACCCGCGACGGCCGGCAGATCGGTGAGCACCAGGGCGTGTGGCATTACACCATTGGTCAGCGCCGCGGTCTGGGGTTGCCCGACTCCACACCCTGGTATGTGGTGGAGTTGGACGGCGCCGGCAACCGGCTGATTGTCGGCAAAAATCAGGACCTCCTGCGCGTTGATTGCACCCTGCAATCGCTTGCCTGGACGCAGACGCCGCCCACCCTGCCCTGGCGCGGCCTGGTGCAGTTGCGCTCGCGCCACACCCCGGCCACGGCCGAATTGACCCGGACCGGGCCCGAGCAATGGCGGCTGGTCTTTGACGCTCCGCAGCGCGCAGTCACCCCCGGCCAGTTCGCGGTGTTCTATGCGGACGACCGGGTTCTCGGCAGCGCGGTGATCGCCGCCGGCCCAACCGCAGAGGAGCAGGCATGAAACGGATCGCCATCACCACCCTGGGCTGCAAGGTCAACCAGTTCGAGTCCGCCGCTTTCGCCAGCCGCTTTGAGGACCTGGGCTGCGAAATGGTCCCTTTCCAGGCCGCTGCGGACGTGTACGTTATCAACACCTGCACAGTCACGGCCAAGGCCGGCCAGCAGTCGCGGCAACTGATCCGCCGGGTGCTCCACGAGCATCCCGACGCCCGGGTCGTGGTCACCGGCTGCTACGCCCAGATGGACCCGGAATCCGTGCTCAATCTGGCCGAACAACCGGCGGCTCCGGTGACCATCGTCGGCAACGGCAACAAGCATCTGCTGGTGGAGGCGGCCCTGTCCGAGCACGCGCGCGATCTGGTCATGCTGATGGGCAAGATCCGCGAAAAAAAGGAGATCTGCGACCTGCCGGTTAAACGCTTTCGGGGCCGCACCCGCGCCTATCTCCGCATTCAGGACGGCTGCGATAACTTTTGCTCCTACTGCATCGTGCCCTACACCAGAGGCCGCAGCCGCAGCCTGCCCATGGCCGGGGTGCTTGAGCAGGCGGCGGTTTTCAGCGAGCAGGGCTACCGCGAGTTGGTGATCACCGGCATCAACGTCGGCAAGTACGGCCTGGATCTGAGCGAGGGCGAGACCATCTACAGCCTGCTCGACCGGCTCTGCCGCGACTTTCCCGGTCTCCGCCTGCGGCTCAGTTCGATCGAACCGACCGAGGTCAACGAGCATTTGCTGGAGCTGATGGGCCGGCACGCCAATTTCATGCCCCATCTGCACATCCCGCTGCAGAGCGGCGACGACCAGGTGCTGGCGCGGATGAACCGACGCTACGACCGCGCCGAATTTGCCGAGGTCATCCATCGGGTGCGGCACACCCTGCCCGCCGCCGCCATCGGTTGCGACGTGCTTGGCGGTTTTCCCGGCGAAACCGAGGAGGAGGCGGAGAACACTTACCGTTTGCTGGCCGATCTGCCAGTCAGTTATCTCCATGTCTTTCCCTATTCCCGCCGACCTTCCACCCTGGCCGCCTCCATGCGAGAGCAACTGCCCGGCCCGGTGAAAGAGGCGCGGGTGCGGCGATTGCGGGCGCTGGATGCGGAAAAACGACAGGCCATGTACGCAAACAATATTGGCCGGGTTCATCAGGTGCTGGTGGAGCGGCGGCAGAGCAAGACCGGGCTGTTGCAGGGTTTTTCCGAAAATTATCTGCCGATCCTGTTTCCTGGCGGCTCCGGGCTGATCCGCAAGGTGGTTCCGGTGCGGCTGGTCGCAGTTGAGGACGGGCAACCGATGGGTCTGCTGGCCGAGGACCTGCTTGAGGAAAGTCGCCAAAACAGGTAAGCTGGCGCTTCAACCTTGGCCTGTGACCTGTGAGGACGACGGAATGATTGGAGAAATAATTGCGATTGGCGACGAGCTGACCTCGGGCCGCATCAGCAACACCACCAGCGGCTATGCGGCCCGGCAACTGTTTCTGCTGGGCCATGCCGTCCAGGCCATGCACACCATCGGCGACGACCCGGAGCTGATCGGCTCGACCCTCAAGGCGGCGATCACGCGTTCCGATTTTGTCCTGGTGACCGGCGGCCTGGGCGCCACCACCGACGACCTGACCAACGAGGCGGTGATCCAAGCCCTGGAGCTGAAGGTTGCCACCCATCCCTGCGTGCAGGCCAACATCGAGTCGCGCATGGGCAAAGACGACGGCAAGGCGGCGGTGTCGCTGGCCAAGCTGGCGCAACTGCCCGAAGGGGCCGAGGTGCTGGACGACGACTGCCGGATGGCCGGCTACCTGCTCCGTTATCAGGGCAAGCCCATCTATTTCCTGCCCGGCGTGCCGCCGCAGATGGAAATGCTGCTGCGCGACAAGGTGCTGCCCGGCATGCAAACCTTTGACGCTTCGCGCGCCGTGCCGGTGAGCCAGCGGGTTTACCGCACCTGTGGTCTGTTTGAAATCGAGATCAACAAACGGCTGCACGCCCTGGAGCAGAATGGGGTGCAGATCGGGTATTACCCGGTCGGGGCCGAGGTCCATGTCAGCCTGACCGCCCGCAACCTCGAGCGCGGCGTCGACGATCCCGGGTTCCGGACGGCGGACGCGGTCATTCGCGAGGCCCTGGGGGAGAACATCTACGGCGTTGATCAGGAGACCCTAGCCTCGGCAACGGGCCGACTGCTGCAGGAGCGGGGATTGATGCTCGGGGTGGCCGAATCCTGCACCGGCGGCCTGATCGGGGGGTTGATCACCGAGGCGGCGGGCAGTTCACGATGGTTCAAGGGCGGGGTGATTGTCTATTCCAACGCCTTGAAAGAGGGCTTGCTTGGCATTGAGGCCGATCTGCTTGCCCAATACGGCGCGGTGAGCGGCGAAACCGCCCGGGCCATGGCCAGCGGGGCGGCGCAGCGCCTCGGCTGCGACATCGCCGTCTCGGCCACCGGCATTGCCGGGCCCGGCGGCGGCACAGCGGAAAAGCCGGTGGGCACGGTCTACCTCGGGCTTTCATATCACAACACGGTGGTTGACCGGTTGTGCCGATTCAACGGCTCTCGCCGACAAATTCAGGAAAAAACCGCGCAAACGGCAGTGGACATGGTGCGCCGGGCGTTACTTGCGAGTTAATACAGGTCAGATAAGGAGAATTCGATGACAGTGTCCAATGATATCAGTGAAGGCCGTTTAAAAAGCGTCGACAACGCCATCACCCAGATCCACCGCCAGTTCGGCAAGGGCTCGATTATGCGGCTGGGAACCACGGAGCGGGAGTTGATCCCGGTCATACCCACCGGCATTCTTTCGGTCGATCTGGCCCTGGGCGTCGGCGGTTTGCCGCGCGGCCGGGTAACCGAGATCTACGGCCCGGAGTCCTCGGGCAAAACCACCCTGGCCCTGCACGTGATTGCCGAGGCGCAGCGCCGGGGCGGCAACGTGGCCTTTATCGACGCCGAGCATGCCCTGGACACCAACTACGCCGAGCGGTTGGGAGTGGACACCGACAACCTGCTGATTTCCCAGCCGGATTTCGGCGAACAGGCCCTGGAGATCGCCGAAATTCTGATCCGCAGCGGCGGCATTGACGTCGTGGTGGTCGACTCGGTGGCGGCGCTGGTGCCCCGGGCTGAGATCGACGGCAACGTCGGCGATCAGCACGTCGGCCTCCAGGCCCGGCTGATGTCGCATGCGATGCGCAAATTCACCGGCGTGCTCAGCCGCACCAACACCGTGCTTATTTTCATCAACCAGATCCGAATGAAAATCGGGGTGATGTTCGGCAACCCCGAGACCACAACCGGCGGCAATGCCCTGAAGTTCTACAGCTCGATCCGCATCGACATCCGCAAAACCACCCAGATCAAGGAAGGCCAGGACGTCATCGGCAACCTGACCAAGATCAAAATCGTCAAAAACAAGGTGGCCCCGCCCTTCAAACAGGCGGATGTGGACATCATCTATGGCGAGGGCGTGTCCCGGACCGGCGACGTGCTGGATCTTGGCGTGGCCAACGAGATTGTCGACAAGAGCGGCGCCTGGTACTCCTATCAGGACGAGCGCATCGGCCAGGGTCGGGAAAACGCCAAGAAATTCCTCAAGGAACACCCGGAAACCCTTGCCGACATCGAGCGCAAACTGCGTTTGGCGCTGGGCATGCCGGTGGACAACGACGCGCCGACGCCAACTCCGGCCGCCGAATAAGCAGTTTTCAGACCGCCTCGTTTTTTCGGGATCGTCCGCGCCGGTTGAACGGCCGTGGACGATCCCGAACCTTTTTCCGCCCGCCTGCCCGCCAGGTGCCCGCCTCGCCCGTTTTATTCCATTTCTCTTTCAAAAGTGAAGCACGCTGCTTCGTCATCGACGAGCACAGCGATGAGCTATTTCATTATGGCGCGAGATTTCTCACTTCATTCGAAATGACCGACGCGGAAGGCATTTGCTCCAAAATCCACGGCTATGCGCCTGCCCTTGGTCATTTCGGGCGCAGCGAGAAATCTCCGGGGCAAAGGAAGTCTGTCGCATTCACGACGATCTCCCCTGGTGTGATCGTTCCCACGCTCCAGCGTGGGAATGCAGTCCTGGGCGCTCCAGCGCCCTCATTCCGACAAGGGCTGCGTTGGGCCGCGTCTCCGAACCCCACGAATAGCTTCGCTTTTTGTCATCTCGACCAGAGGGAGAGATCTCGCCTTTATATGACAGACTTTCGTCGGCGATGTTTTGCGCTGTGCAAGATGTTTCGCTTGATTTGGAAATGGAATTATCCCTGAAAGTCGGACCGCAGATCGCGGGTGATTTTTGCCTGCGCCCCGGCGTCGTCGTTGCGAACCAATTGCGGCAGCTTGCCCCACATGCCGATTTTGCCGTTTTTGACCGCGAAGACGCCGTCAACGCCGGGGATGGCGCCGACGTCGTCCAGCACCGGGGTCAAATCGTGTTCCGATTGGATGCGATTGCAGACCAGGGTGACGGCGGAATCGGCCAGCGCGCCGTCCTTGGCGGTCACGGTGGCCAGATCGCACCTGCCGAAACTCAAGGAATGGCCCATTTTGCTGGAGGAGGAACAGAGGGCGAGGGGAAGGTCCTGCGGATCGATGCGGAAGGCCAGTTTGCCGGCAATGGCGTTGTCGCCGGCGTAGATGCCGATGACGACCGGTTGGTCGGAGTGGATAAAGATGTCGCCGCCGTTTTCGACAATGGCCTCGCGGCAACCCGCCGCCAGGGCCGCTTCAACGCCCAGCTGGGCGAGCGTCCCGGCCACCGAGGCCATGGGGCCAAGCCCGGTGAGCGCGCTGGCTGCGGCCATGCGCAACGCCGCCTCGGGCGCGTCCTCGAGGAGGACAACCGGAACCAGCGCGGTCAGGAACTCGGGGTGACGGCTGATGTAGCGTTCGAGCTGTCGGCGGTGCTCGACCACGGTTCGGGTGACCAGCTCAAAGGCCGGGCAGGCGACCCGAAGGTTGGTGTCCTTCCAGGAAAAGGAGCGATAGACGCGCATCGGAGATCAGGCGTCGCCGCGCCCTGCCTCAGAAGTTTGAGGAGCAGGCGCCAAAGGGACAGGCGGCCACGCAGGCCAGGCACTCGATGCAGTTTTCCTCGCAAAAGCCGATGGTGCGGGTGGCCCGGTCGATGATCGACAGCGCCCCGGTGGGACAGTGGACCACACAGGCCCCGCACTGGCCGCAGCGGCCCGCATCCCAGAGCATCCCCTTGTTGCCGGCGTGGATGTCCACGTCAAAGGTGCCCAGAAAGCCAAAGGCCCGGTCGATGTTTTCCTGGGTTCCGGTCACCTCAAGGCTGAGATAGCCCTCCTCCTCGGAGGTCACCTTGGCGCGGAAGATGTTGACGATCAGGTCGAACTGTTTGACCAGCTGATAGACGATCGGTTTCTCGGTTTCGCTCTTGGGAAAATAGAGATAGATTTTTTTGGTGATCATCGCGCCGGTCCTGTGATGTTCAATGATTGCATGCCCTGATTCAGGGGCAGGCGCTGGCTGGGTTCGGCGAGCAGGAAACGGCCCGCCTCGATTTCGGCCTTGAGCAGGTTGCAGATCTTGAGCGCCTTGTTGTACGAGGAGAGCGAGGTGACCGGGATCTTTTTGCCGTTCAGCTCAACCTCGCCGGAGCGCAGCTGCTCGTAGTTGTAGCGGGCCAGGACCTTGCCGGTCTTCTGCGGATAGTCCGTGGAATAATCGATGACGCAGGCCTGGATGTCGCGGTCGCGCACCGTGGCGCGGCGGAGGATTTCGTGGTTCAGAATCGGGATCGGAATGCCGACGCCCAGAGCCAGCGACACCCCGTAGCCCTTGAAGCTGGTCCCGCGCACGAACTCGGGCAGCATCTCCTTCATGTTGCCGGTCAGCGCCAGGGTGCCTGCGCCTTCCACCGGCACGTCGTTGTCGCCGCGCTCCGCCAGCGAACAGTGCTGGGTGCCCTGCGAATAGACAATGCCGCGCGCCCCGGCCAGCCAGATGGCCGTGCCCACGCCGATGGTCTCGTACAGCGGGTCGTTGAGCAGCGGCGACAACTGCCCGGCCGAGCAGTAGGTCATGTTGCGCATCTTGGCGCGGAGGATGCCTAGGTAGGTGTAAATCCGTTTGTCCGAGCAGTTGACCGCCACATTGTAGTTCTGGTAGCAGTTGCGCGGGTTGACCATGATCGCCTGGTTGAGATCATGAATGTCGAACAGGGTGCGGATCTCGCGGCGGGGATAATCGTCGGTGCCGTAGGAGAGGCCAAAGAGCTGCAGCTTCTTGCCGGCCACCAGATCCTCGATCACATGGCCGCCGCCGTAGCGGAATTCGCCGGGGTGGTACATGTTGGCCGGGTCGTTGTGGCGCAGCTGGGTGGCGCCCATGTACACGTCGACCGCGGCAATGCCGCAATAGGCCATGACGTCGTTGATCCAGGCCTCGGAGATGCGCATCTTGGGCGTGCTGTGGCCGAAATTGAGGAAGCAACCGGAGGAGCACATCGGCCCGAAGGTGGCGGTGGTCACCACGTCCACCTCCTGGGCGGCGGCTTCCAGGCCGCGCTTGTCGACGTAATCGATCACCTCTTCGGCGGTGAGCACCACGGCCTTGCCGGATGCAATTTTATCGTTAATTTCCGCGTAGGTCTTGGTCATAGCGCATTCTCACAGGTAAGGGCCTTCAGGTTCGCCGCAAAGCGCTTACTATAGGACGATTGGATAAAAACAGCAAGTTGCCGCAACCATAATAAATTTGGGGACAGTATATTAAATGTTGACGCCCGCCGGCGGCTCCTGATAGATTGTTGATCATGGCAAGAATGGCACGAGTGATAGCCCCAGGCTATCCGCATCACATCACCCAGCGCGGCAATCGTCGGCAGCAGACGTTTTTCTGCGACGACGACTACCACGCCTACATCGACCTGACGGCAGAATGGTGCCAACGCTATGGCGTGGCCATCTGGGCTTGGTGCCTGATGCCCAATCATGTGCACCTCATCGCCGTGCCGAGCAATGAAAGCGGCCTTGCCCGAGCCATCGGCGAAGCCCACCGGCGGTACACGCTTCGCATCAACAGCCGCGAGCAGTGGCGCGGCCATCTCTGGCAGGAACGGTTTGCCTCCTGCCCCATGGATGAAAACTACCTTTTGGCCGCAGCCCGATACATTGAAATGAACCCCGTGGCCGCGCAACTGGTGAGCCATCCTGGCGATTACCCATGGAGCAGCGCCGGAGCGCATCTTGCCGGGGTCGACGACCGGCTTGTCAAAGTGGAGCCCTTACTTGAACTGGTTCCGAATTGGGCCGATTTCCTGCAGATGACCTCGCCCGAGGAAGTTGAAACGATGCAACGCCATGAACGAACCGGCCGGCCGCTGGGAAGCGACAGCTTTATCGACGACCTGGAGACAGCCCTCGGCCGCGTTTTACGACCGCAAAAACCGGGTCCTAAGGGAAGCTTGGCTGGGGTTTGAGTTGGGGAAACTGTCCACGAACGCCCGCCGAGGATGGTGATGTTTCCTGCTTAACCCCGAACAATGCATCTAAAGTTTGAAGCGTCACTGATTCGAGTAAGAATCCATCACACCTTAAACCTGCTAACTATATGATTTAGTGCAGTTGCTTGCTCCAATAAATCATTGGAATTGTTTTTAACACCCGTGCTACTATTAGATATATTTCCTGATGCAACTGAAACTTTTGCTATATTTTTAGAGATATCTTCTGCGACAATGGAACTATTGTTAATGTTTTCATTTACCTCCTGCAGTCCTTGGCTTACCTGAGAGATATTATTGGCTATTTCCTTGGTAGCTGCTGACTGTTCTTCCACTGCAGTGGCAATTATAGTTACGATATCGTTGACCCCGCCAATTACTGAGGTTATTTTTCCTATAACGGCTCCAGCTGTGGTGGTTGTAGACTGGACATTTTCAATGAGTTTTTTATGTCCATGGTGGCTGTTGCCGTCTGTTTGGCCAGTTCCTTGATTTCGTTAGCTACAACGGCAAACCCTTTACCAGCTTCGCCAGCCCTAGCAGCCTCAATTGTGGCATTAAGAGCCAAAAGGTTGGTTTGCTCGGAAATTTCGGTGATAGTCTCAGTTACTTTGTCTATTTTATTCGCTGCTTGGCCAAGTTCCTCCATCTTGCTTGAAGCCAGAATGGCTTGATCTACAGCATCACTGGAAACACTTCTTGCTTTTTCAGCATTTTCGGCTATCTCATTGATAGTTGCACTCATCTCTTCCGCTGCCGAGGCTACCATGTTCGTGTTGGTAGACGACTGCTCCATGGATGCCGCAACATTGTTGAGATTTGCACTCATCTCTTCCGCTGCGGTTGCAACGTTATTGGCAAGTCCGGACGTATCTTCTGCATCGGTCATTAAATTGTGAGAAATTTCTGAAAGCATCGATGAGCTTCCGTTAACATTGCCAGCATTGGCAGATATTTCTTTGATTATTTTTTGCAATTTTTCTATAAAAATATTAAGCCACATTGCCATTTCACCTACTTCGTCATTACTAACTACTGCAAGCCGTTTTGTAAGGTCACCTTCACCCTCGGCAATATCTTTAAGGCCTTCAACTGCACTATTTATTGGTTTGGTTATTCGAAGCGATGCAAAATATATAAATATGCTGATGCTGATCATGGCGACAATGGAAACAATTACTATTTTGTTTCTTGTTTCGATGCTGCTTGCGATAAATTCATCATAATTCTGAGCAAAAACAATGCTCCCTCCGTTGCTCTTTACGGGTGCGAATCCACCAACTTTCCTAACACCATTAAAGACATACTCTTCCACGCCCTCTTGGCCGCCTAGCATTGTTTTTGAGATTGCCTCCAATCCTTTTAGAGTATTTATGTCTGTAGTTAAGATGAGTTTCTCATCTGGGTGAGCATTAACAATACCTTTTTGGTTTACCATAAAAGCATAACCGGTCTTTCCCGTTTTTACCTGTAAAACCATATCGACAAGATTGGCGCCTTTGACCCCTATAAGAATTGCACCAAGGAATTCTCCTCGCGCATTTTTTACTGGGGCACAAGCAACATATACCAGTTGATTGGTATCTCTAGCGCGAACAATATCACTGAGAACAGTTTTCCCTGTAGTTTTGACATCTTTAAAATACTGGCGATCACCAAGGTCCATTGGTTTATACTCTTCCCCGTTGCTCTTTGCTCCGGCCACATAAAGACCATTTTGGTCGACTAAAAATACCCCATCGTATTTGTCTCCCAATTGCCCAACTTTTTTCTTCATGACCAAACGCAACCTGTCTATATCTTCAATTGCCCCACCGGTTCCCTTATTTTTAACAATCTGGGCAATTTCCGATATCATTTCGTCTGAGGATAAAACATTGACGATCTTTGTCTGAAATTCGAAACTAGAGTCAACAGCGGTCGCCACACTTTTTGCCAATCCCAATGCGTTAGTCTTGGAGATAGCTTCTAATGCATCGAAAGATTTCGCGGTGGCGATGTACATAACAATCAGCAAGGGAAGAATAACAGCAACGCAACCACCCGCGACAAGTTTGAAAGATATGGATTTCACATTTATTTTATTCATAATTTTTTGAATAACATTTGTAGTTTAAGAGGAATTAGATGGCAAAACTATTCTTTTTCAACGTTACTCAAACGCTATCATAAACAAGTATGGAAATCAAGGAACCTCCGGCAAAATACCGGAGGTTTGACAACTTCTAAATCGACCTTTTTCGAGTAAAAGCCAAGCAACCGGTCGGGATAGAATATTCAATATTGCCAGCTCCGCAAAATCCAAAAACACAAACCCCATTTCATAAAACCAGCAAGACGGCGCGCAGGCACCTGAAAAAGGCGGCTCCTCGACATTTCGAGTGGAATTTGCCAGGAAATGGCTGGCCGAATGGGCAGAGATTATGATGCCGCTCAAGGCGCAATATCTCAGCGGCGCTATCTATCTCTCTGTTCTTGCAATGCGCAGAGGGCTGCCTCCTGGGGAATTGGTCTTTTCGCTGTATTTGCAGCCATCTTGAACCCACGAGCTGTTTTGTTGTTATTTTTGTCGTTTTGTGTGGGTTTGATCCCTCGGAAAATCAAATCCACACAAAACGACGAGGAGCCAAAAAGGCCATGGTGCTCCACAAGCTGGGAAAATGCGACCGGCGCTTGTATTTGACGCTGGTGTTCGTCGCGCCCTCTCTCTACTTTCTATTCGATTATCCGCCTCCCTTGTAGTATAGAGCAATCGCTTTTGCACATTTTTCGGGTCTTCGACAAATCGGCGACGCCTCGCCGATCAGGCCAAAATTTCCCAGAAACGGCCTTGCAAAAGCAGCAGGAATAGATAGTTTCCCCTCGGCGACTTGTCACCCCCGCCGGGGCGCCTTCAGGTTGCGTTTGTTTTGAATCTTTACTGACCACAGGGAGCATTCACAGGACGTATGGAGCAGGAAAAAATCTTTGAGCGGCTGCTACAGCTTCTCAGCCGTCATTATAGCCACCGGACCGCCGGAACCTTTGTCGATTATCTTGATCCCGGCGAGCTCCGGCGTCAGCTGGACCTGGACCACGCCGGACCCGGAGGCGACTGGGAGCAGGTGTTCGACTGGGTGGAAAAATACCTGGCGCACGCGGTCAAGACCGACCATCCCGGCTATCTCAACCGGATGTGGGCCGGGGCCAATCTGCCCTCGGTGATCGGGGAAATGGTGGCTGCCGCGACCAACACCTCGGCCTGCACCTTTGAAACCGCGCCGGTCTCCACTCTGATGGAGAAATACCTGTTGCGCACCATGCTGGAGCTGGTCGGTTTTGCCAACGGTTCCGGCCAGATGACCACGGGGTCGAGCAACGCCAACATGATTGCGATGATGGCCGCCCGCAACAGCGTTGATCCCGCAGTCAAGCAAAGCGGGCTGTTCGGCCGCCCGGAATTGTTTGCCTTTGTCAACGCCGACGCCCACTATTCCATGGACAGGGCCGCCAACATCCTTGGCCTGGGCGCGGATCATCTGATCAAAATCCCGGTGGACGAACATGGCCGGATGGACGTGGCGCAGCTGGAGCAGCGTCTGGCAACGGTGGTCGCCGCCGGCGGCTCGCCTTTTTTTGTCGCCGCCACCGCCGGCACCACGGTGCGGGGCTCCTACGACCCCCTGCCGCCGCTGCTGGCCCTGCGCGAGCGCTACAACTTCTGGCTCCATGTGGACGGGGCCTGGGGCGGGGCGGTCATTTTCAGCGACCGGCTGCGTGGTCAGTACCTGCCCGATCTGGCCCAGGCAGACTCGTTCACCCTGGATTTCCACAAGATGCTGGGCACGGCCCTGATGTGCAATGTGCTGCTGTTCAACCAGCGGCCCGACATCCTCCGCCAGGTGTGCAGCGCCGGCGACGAGAGCTACATCTTCCGCGACGGTGAAGACGGCGAAATTCGCGATCTCGGCACCCAATCGCTGCAATGCGGCCGCCGGGTCGACAGCCTCAAGTGGTTTCTCGACTGGAAATTTTACGGGCAGGCCGGGCTGGCGGCGCGGGTGGAGCACTATCTGGAGTTGTGCGAATACGCAGAAAGCCAGGTCAACCAACGGGACGAGCTGGAGATGGTCGTGCCCCGGGAGTCGTTTAACATCTGTTTTCGCTTTCGCACGCCCCCGTCCATCCCGCCGGCGGAATTCAACCGGGAGCTGCGCGAGCGCATGCACCGCACCGGCCGCAGCCTGGTCGGCACCGGCGTCGTCAACGGCGAACTGGTGCTGCGGCTTTTGATTACCAACGTCAACGTCGAAACACCCGAGATCGACACATTTTTCCAGGCCGTGATCGACACCGGCCGAGAGCTGCTGGCTGAAAGGAGCAGCCGGAACCAAGCATCACCAACGAGGCAGGCATGAGCGACAACGAATACACGGTAACCCAGAAAGAGGCGGCGGACTTTCTCAACGTCTCCACCAAATCCATCAGCCGATATCGCAAGCGAGGGTTGCCGCACAAACTGATTCTCAATCCGGTGACCGGTAAGCAGGAGGTCCGCTTCCGCTACGCCGATCTGGAGCGGTGGGACGAAGGCCGGCAGTTGCTGGCGGCCTACCCCCGCGACGGCGAGCAGGCCAGCGATGCCAAAGCAGTTGGTTCCGTCCGCAGTGCAGCTCCGCCTGAGTTGAGCAACAGTTTCCTCAACGACCTGCTGGTTGCCTACAAGGATCAGATTGAGCTGCTTCGCGAGCAGTTGGAAGACATGCGCGAGCAGTTGGCGCGCCGCGACCGCCAAATCGACGATCTGATGCGGCTGATGGTTGGCCTGCAACTGGAATACAAACCCATGCCGGTCGAGACCCGCACCGACGCGGAGACCATCCAGGGGCCGGTCGCCGTTTCCGTTGGTTTTTCCGGGCAAGCCAGCGATGACCTCTACGAGATGGTCGAAATCCCCCAACCGATCCCAACTGCTGCAAACTCGGCAACGCTTGAGGCGCAGACCGCGTCAACCACGTCGCAGCAGGTTGCGAACCAAAAAATCTTCTCCCGGGATCAACTCTCGACGTCCATCGCCCGTCTGCGGCAAAAAGGCAAGAGTTACGAAGAGATCGCGCGCGGGCTCAATCAGATCAACGTGGCCACCCTGTCCGGCCAGCCGCTATGGACCATCCTGGAGGTGCAAACCCTGTTGCCGGCTCTGGTGGTCGATCCATTGCGCGGTCCGTTTGGCGCCGGTTCCCTGTAGGCCACTCGCCAACGGCTTGCGGCGGCTGGTTTTTCCAGGCAAAGCGCCATTCGCGGCTTGACTTCAACCGGGGCTGCAGGTACGATGGGGCCGCATTGTGGTTCAGGTGTCCGTATCAACGGATGAAAAGGGAATCCGGTTCAATGCCGGAACGGGCCCGCCGCTGTAACCGGGGACAAATTCCGCAGAATGGCCACTGTTCCGTGACGGAACGGGAAGGCGCGGAAGGCGAGTGATCCGGAAGTCAGAAGACCTGCCTGAACAGTACCACCCCGACCTTTCCGGCTAGAGAGGCGGGCTACAGACTCCAGCGGTAAAAAAGGGACATCCTGGATCAAGATTATTGGTCCGGGATTTTTTTATTTCGGGCCGGAACCTCGGGAAAACGGCGGCCCTCGCAGCAATGGTCCAGCCTTTTCCCACCGACCGGGGGAGCAAGGGTGCAACAGAGCAAGGCAATTGTCCTGGCCATGTTCGGGACCACGGTGGAACCGGCTCTGCAGGGACTGCTGGCGATCAAAGCCGCCATGGAAGCCGCGTATCCGCAGACGCCGGTGCGTCTGGCCTTCACCTCCAATCAGATCCGCCGCATCTGGCGCAAGCGCGCCGCCGACCCGGCCTACCAGGCCGCTCATCCGGATATTCCCCGGGAAATCCTTGAGGTTCAGGGCGTGCTCGCCGCCATCGCCAATCTCCAGGATCAGGGGTTTGACGCCCTGGTTGTGCAGCCGACCCACATTGCCCCTGCCGAAGAATTCCACGATCTCGCCGCCTACGTGCGCGGCCTGAGCTCGATCCGCACCATGAAGCCGCGCTGGCGGCCGTTCAAAGCCATTGCCCTGGGCCGGCCGCTGCTTGGCGCCTACAGCCCCGAGCGTCCCTATGCCGACGACATTCTCATCGCCGCCCGCGCCCTGGCCGACGACGCCGCATTGGCCCACAGCCACTCCGCCGCCCTGGTGTACATGGGGCACGGCAACCACTACTTTCCCTCCGGCGGCCTCTACCTGGAATTCGCCGCCCGCATGCGGAGTCTCTATCCCGACACCCTCACCCTGATCGGCACGGTCGAGGGTTTCCCCGATTTCGCCGAGGTGCTCTCCAGCCTGCGGTTGCACGGCGTGCAACGGGTGGTGCTCAAGCCTTTGCTCATCGTGGCCGGCGAGCACGCCACCCGCGACCTGATCGGCCCGCAGGAGGATTCCTGGCTGTCGATCCTCAGCCGCGAAGGGTTTGAGGTGATCCCGGCAATCCGGGGACTGGGCGAACAACCGGCCCTGGCGCAGATCTTCGTGGATCACGCCGCCGACGCCGCCGCCGACGCCGGGATGGAACTGCGCTGATGCACGGTCGCGCCGCCGCATTGCTGCTGCCGCTGACCGCTGTGCTGATTCTCGCGGTGGCCCTGTCGGCCACCCTGGGCTTCCTGCAGGTGTCAATTCCCGACGTGTTCATCATCCTCTGGGCCAAACTCAGCGGCCAAGGCCAGCCAACGGGTATTGATCCGGTGGCCGCCACCGTGGTCGCCGACGTGCGCATGCCCCGCATCCTGGGCGCCGTGCTGGTGGGCGGGCTGCTGGGGGTCAGCGGCGCGGTCTTTCAGGCGATCCTGCTCAACCCGCTGGCCGACTCCTACACCCTGGGCATCTCCACCGGCGCCGCCTTTGGAGCATCGCTGGTGATCGTGCTGCAAATTTTCGGCCTGGCCCTGCCCTCGGGAGTAACCATTCCGGTCTTTGCCTTCATCGGCGGCGTGGGCACCTTGGCGGTGGTGCTGTACCTTGCCGCCGGCGACCGGCGGCTCTCCTCGACCAGCCTGATCCTGGCCGGGGTCATTGTCGCCGCCATCCTGTCGGCAGCCATCGGGTTTCTCAAATTCCTCGCCGACGAGCAGGTGGGGCTGATCATCTTCTGGCTGATGGGCAGCCTGGCCGGGGCCTCCTGGCCAAACATCCTCCTCCTTGCCCCCACAGCGCTGTTCGGGACCCTGGTGGGGGTGTTCTACAGCCGCGATCTCAACATCATGGCCACCGGCGACCGGGCCGCGACTTCGCTGGGGATCAACACCGTTCGCCTCCGCACCGTCCTGCTCACCGTCTCCACCCTGATGACCGCGCTGGCGGTGTCGGTGTCCGGAATCATTGGCTTCGTCGGATTGATCGTGCCGCACATGCTGCGCCATATCGTCGGCCCGGACAACCGGCTGCTGATCCCGCTCTCCTTCTTCACCGGCGGCCTGCTGCTGCTGATTGCCGACACCCTGACCCGGGCGGTGCTGCCGGTCGAGGTGCCGATCGGCGTGCTCACCGCGCTCCTCGGCGGACCCTTTTTCTGCATCCTCTTCAAACGACGGCAGCGGGATGGCAAAACCGATTTCTGAACAGGCAGACGACCTGCTCTGGTCGATCAGGGGAGTCAACTTCGGCTACAACGGCACGCCGGTGCTGCGCGACGTCAACCTGGAGCTCCGCTGCGGGTGCTGCTACGGCATCCTCGGGCCCAACGGCAGCGGCAAGACCACCCTGCTTGATCTGATGGGCGGTCTGCAGTCGCCGCAATCCGGAACCGTCGAGTTCAAAAACCGGCCGCTGGACGCCTGGCCGAAAAAGCAGCTGGCCAGACAACTGGCCCTGGTGCCCCAGGATTTCATGGTCCGCTTCGGCTATTCGGTGCGCGAAGTGGTGGAGATGGGGCTGCATCCGCACCTGCATCGCTTTGCCGCGCCCAGCGAGCAGGATCAGGCCCTGGTCGACGAGGCCCTGGAGATCACCGGCATTGCCGCCCTGGCCGACCGCCCGGTGACCCGGCTCTCCGGCGGCGAAAAGCAGCGGGTGGCGGTGGCGCGCGCCCTGGCCCAGCGACCGGCGGCGCTGCTCCTTGACGAGGCCACCTCCAACCTCGACATCCACCACAGCCTGGAGATTCTTCACCTCATCCGCAACCGCTTTGAACAGCAGGGAATGCAGGTGGTGGCCGTCATGCACGACCTCAATCTGGCCTCGTTTTTCTGCGACCGGCTGATTTTCCTCAAACAGGGCCAGGTGGTTTGCCAGGGCCGCACCGAGGAAACGCTGACCCCGGAAACCATCGAGGCCGTGTACGGCGTCGAGGCGGAAGTAACCGTCAGCGCCTTTACCAACAGCCGGCAGGTGAGTTTTCGTCTGCCGGTCGCCCCTTAACCCTTTGCACCACGGAATCATGCGCATCAACGTTCTTTTTTTCGCCCAGTGTCTTGTTCTTTTCCTTGTCTCCCTGGCCTCCGCCGCCTCGATCACCGACAGCGAGAAACGGACCCTGGTTTTTTCCCAACCCTTTCAGCGGATCATTTCGCTCTACCCGGCCCACACCACCAACCTGATCGAACTCGGGCTGAACAAGGAAATCATCGCCTGCGGCACCAGCGACAATCAACTGCCGGACCGGCCCCGTGTCCAATTCCAGGACGATCCCGAACGCATCCTGGCCCTCAAACCCGACCTGGTGCTGATCCGGCCGATGATCAGCCGGGGATACCCCAATCTGGTGCGGATTCTCGAAAAAAACAACGTCCGGGTGGTGTCCCTGCAACCTTCCGAGGCCTCGGAGCTGTTTCCGTACTGGGAAGACCTGGGCAAGCTCACCGGCCGGGAGGCGCAGGCCAAGGAGATGGTGGCAACCTTTGGCAAGAGGCTGGCGAAAATTGCCGCCTCGCTCCAGGAGATTCCCCAGGAAAAACGCAAACACGTCTATTTTGAGGCCATCCACAAACAGATGAAGACCTTTGCCCCGGGTTCGATCGCCATGTTTGCCCTGGAATCGGCCGGCGGGATCAACATCGCCACCGACGCCGAGCAGATGCGCGAGACCAACATCGCCGCATACGGCAAGGAACGCATCCTCGCCAAGGCCGACCAGATCGATCTGTACCTGGCCCAGAGCGGCCGGATGAACCCGGTGAGCGTCGACGACATCATCCGGGAGCCCGGTTTTTCGGTGATCAAGGCGGTGCGCGAGCGGCAGGTTTTTCTGGTAGACGAGGAAATGATCAGCCGGCCGACCCTGGGACTGATCGACGGCATTGCCTTTGTTCGCTCGTTGCTCTATCCCGATTACGGCCAGGAAGGCGTCGCCCGGCTATGAACCGGCCGGCCCTGCTCATCGCCGGGACCCATTCGGGCTGCGGCAAGACCACGGTCACCCTGGGGGTGATGGCGGCCCTGGCCCGACGCGGGACAACGGTTGCGCCCTTCAAGTGCGGCCCGGACTTCATCGACCCCAGCCTGCACCGGATGGTGACCGGCCGGGTGTCGCGCAACCTGGACGTCCGGATGTGCGGGGCGGAGTTCGTCCGCCGCAGTTTTGCCCGCAACAGCCCGGCCCACTGCTGTTCGGTGGTTGAAGGGGTGATGGGCCTGTTTGACGGCGGCGAAGGCTCGGCGGCGGTCCTGGCCAAGACCCTGAACCTGCCGGTGCTCCTGGTGATCGACGTCCGTTCGGCGGCGGAAAGCGTGGCCGCCGTGGCCCACGGCTTTGCCACCCTGGACCCTGAACTCCCCCTGGCCGGCGTGATCTGCAACCGGGTCGGCTCGGACAAACACCAAGCCATGGTGGGCGAGGCCATCCGGGCCCACTGCAGCGCGCCGGTCATCGGTTTTCTGCCGCGTCGCGAAGCAATCAGCATCCCTTCCCGCCATCTCGGCCTGCACATGGGCGAGGAGCATCCGTTGCAGGGCGAGGGATTGGAGCAACTGGCGCAGCTCATTGAGACCCATCTCGACCTGGACCTGCTGCTGCGGATAGCCGGCGAGCGTCGGGGAGTCGACGATGCGGCGGCAGCGTCCCTGCCCCTGGTTGCCGGCGGGACGCCGGTTCGCCTCGGCGTGGCCAGGGACGCGGCCTTCTGTTTTTACTACGAGGACAACCTCGATTTGTTGCGCGAGGCCGGAGCAGAGTTGTTTTTTTTCAGCCCGCTGGCGGACGGGGCGCTGCCGCCGGATCTTGCCGGGCTCTATCTCGGCGGCGGCTATCCGGAACTCCATGCCCAACAGTTGAGCGAAAACGTGGCCCTGCGCGAGCAGATCCGCGCCTTTGCCGCCAGCGGCCGGCCGGTTTACGCCGAGTGCGGCGGGTTTATGTACCTGTGCCAATCGATCCGCGATCAGGAAGACCGCATCGCCCCCATGGTCGGCCTCTACCCCTTTCGAGCGCGGATGCAGACCCGGCTGCGCAGCCTGGGCTACCGGAGGCCGACCACCGAGCGGGACTGCCTGCTTGCGCCTGCCGGCGTGACCCTCCATGGCCACGAGTTCCACTATTCAACCATCGACGACGACGGCGCCGGAGTTGACGCGGCCTATCGTCTGGAAGACGGGCGGCCGGAAGGCTACCTCCTTGACAACACCCTGGCAGGGTACATCCATCTGCACTGGGGCCGCACGCCTGAAGCTGCCGCCCGCTTTGTTCAGGCCTGCCGACAATCACGCTGAGAGCACATCATGGTTACCTTGCAGCAGATCGCCCCCCTGGAAATTGAAGCCGAGAGTTTCCGCATTATCGAGCGCGAACTTGGCCCCACCGGATTTTCACCCGAGGAATTCGCCGTGGTCCGCCGGTCCATCCACGCCACCGGCGACTTCAGCTTTGCCGAAAATCTGCGTTTTCACCCGCAGGCGATAGCGGCCGGATTGGCCGCCATCCGGGCGGGGAAAAACATCCTGGTGGACGTCAACATGGCGGCCAGCGGCGTCTCCGCTGCCCTGCTGGCCCGCTTCGGCGGACGGGTGATCTGCCGGGTGGCCGAGCCGGAGACCGCGGCCATGGCCAAGGTCAACGGAACCACCCGCTCCGATGCGGCCATGGCCAGGAGCATTGGCGACAACATCGGCATCGTCGCCGTCGGCAACGCTCCCACTGCCCTGCTCAAGGTGATGTCGTTGATTGAGTTGGGGCTCTTTGCCCCGGATCTGGTGATCGGCGTGCCGGTGGGCTTTGTCAACGCGGCCGAGTCCAAGCAGCTGCTGGTCGAAAAAGACTACCCCTTCATCGCCGCACTCGGACGCAAAGGCGGCACGCCGGTCGCGGTGGCCGCAGTCAACGCCCTGCTGCGGCTGGCGTAACCACCCCATGACCCGGCCATCGGAGCGCAAACCGCTGCGCAGCGGCTACACCACCGGGGCCTGCGCCGCTGCGGCGGCCAAGGCGGCGGTGCTGTGCCTGCTGGGGCAGGACAATCCGGGCATGGTGGAGATTCCCTTTCCCGACGGTTCGCGCCACGGCTTTGCCCTCTGCCGGTTTGGACCAACCGAAGATGATCGCGCCATGGCCACGGTGGTCAAGGATGCGGGCGACGACCCGGACGTCACCAACGGGGCCGAGATCGGCGCGGTGGTCCGCTGGCTGGAGGAAAACCCTCAAGACGGCGAGGAGCGGATTGTCCTGGTGAACGGCCTCGGCGTTGGTCGGGCGACCAAACCGGGCCTGCCGGTGGCGGTGGGCGAACCAGCGATCAACCCCGTGCCCCGGCAGATGATCCGAACCGCGGCTGCGGAAGCCCTGGCTGCGACTCCCGGCGAAGGGGATCCCCCGCACGCGCGCCTGGAGGTGCAGATCTTTGTCCGCGACGGCGAGGCCCTGGCGGAAAAGACCCTGAACCGGCGGCTGGGCGTCGTCGGCGGTTTGTCGATCCTCGGCACCACCGGAATTGTCCGCCCGATCTCGGCCAAGGCCTGGACCGACACCATCGAGGCCTCGATGCAGGTGGCCCGCGCCGCCGGACTGACTTCGGCGATTCTGGCCACCGGCCGGACCTCAGAGGCGGCGGTGCAGCGTTTGCTCGGCCTGCCGGAAGAGGCCCAGGTGATGATGGGCGATTATCTGCTGTACGGGCTGGAGGCGGCCAAGCGCCAAGGGTTCAGCCGCATCCATCTGGCCGGGATGTGGGCCAAGCTGGTCAAGGCCGCCCTGGCCGTGCCCCAGACCCATGTGCGCAACGGGGCACTGGAAACCCGGCAGGCGGCGGATCTGCTGGCCGAGCTGGGCCTGGACCAACCGACGGCCGAGCAGTTTCGCGCCGCCAATACGGCGCGGGAAATATACGACCGGCTCAAGGCGCTGCAACGCGACGACCTGATCGCGGCGGTCTGCGAGCGGGCCAAACAACAGGCCGAGCAATGGTCCGGCCTGCCGGTGCGGGTCTATCTGGTCACCTCCGAGGAGGGAGTCGTGCATGTCACGGATTGAACTGATTGGGGTCAGCGGCAAAGGCCTGACCGCCGAGCAATGGCCGCTGCTGCGCCGTTGCGCCGCCATTGTCGTCTCCCGCCGCCACCGGCCGCTGGTCGCCAGCTTGCTCCATCCGCTGATCGACATTGCCCCGGTTCCGGCCATGGTCGCCAGGGTGGAAGAGGCCCTGATCACCGGCGACGTTGCCGTGCTGGCCAGCGGCGACCCCTTATTTTTTGGCGTCGGCCGCACCCTGATCAAGCAGTTCGGCCCGGAGCGGATCAGCATCCACCCGGCCCTGTCGGCCCTGCAACTGGCCTGCGCCCGCTTCCGCGCCTCCTGGGACGATCTCGCCCTGGTCAGTTTGCACGGACGTCCCAACCAGGACATCCCCGGCCGCATCCTTCGCCACTCCCGGGCCATGCTGCTCACCGACGGCGACAGCAGCCCGGACCGGATCGCCGCCTGTCTGCTGGAGGCGCTTGCCGCCTGCGGCGACGCCGAACGCATCGCCTCCGTGCGCGTCCGGGTGGCGGAAAACCTGGGCCTGGCCGACGAACGACTGACCAGCGGCAGTCTCCAGGAGATTGCCGCCGCCCGGTTCAGCCCGCTGAACATGGTCCTGATCGAGCAACCGCCGCAGCCGCAGCAGCCGGAAATAATCCGTTTCGGCCTCACCGAAACCGAGATCCAGCATTCGCGGGGCCTGATCACCAAGGACGAGGTCCGCGCCGCCACTCTGCACCGGCTGCGGTTGCCGGCAAGCGGCGTGCTGTGGGACATCGGCGGCGGCTCGGGAAGCGTCTCCCTGGAGGCGGCCCGGCTCTGTCCGGAACTCGCCGTCCACACCATCGAGAAAAAAACCGAGGAGCAGGCCAACATCCGCGCCAACATCCGCGCTTACGGCGCCTACAACATCCGTCTGACCGGCGGCGAGGCCCCGGAAGCCCTGGACGGTCTGCCCGCGCCGGACCGGGTCTTCATCGGCGGCAGCGGCAGGCGGCTGGAGGCGATCATCGAAGCGGCAACGGCCCGCCTCAGCCCAGGCGGCCGGATTGTGATCAACGCCGTGCTCCCCCAAACCGAAACCCTTGCCCTGGCCTGTTTGCAGCGACTTGGCCTGCGCGTGGAAAGCAGCACCCTGGCCGTGACCCGGCGACGCCATCCCGACGGCGAATCCCGCGTCTTCAACCCCATAACCCTTATCACAGGCGACAAATGAGCAGCGACAACTCTCCCACCCGGACCGGCCATCTCTATCTGGTCGGTGTGGGCCCCGGCGATCCGGAACTCATGACCTACAAGGCGGTGCGCATCCTGACCGAAGCCAAAATCTGGGCAGTGCCCACGGCCAGGGAAAACGGCGTCAGCAGTGCCCAGCAGATCGCCGGCCAGATGATTGCCGACAAGGGGCGGACCATTCTTTCGCTCTGCTTTCCGATGAAAAAAGTCTTCCTTGGCCAGGAAACCGACGATCAACTGCTCATGGCCTGGCGCAAGTCGGCCGACGAGGTGATCCGCCATCTTGACCAGGGCGAGGACGTGGCCTTTCCCACCCTGGGCGACGCCACCCTCTACTCCACCGCCTTCTATCTCCTGGCCATGATTCAGGAGCAGCGGCCGAACGTCCCTGTGACCGTGGTGCCCGGCATCACCGCCATGGCCGCCTGCGCCGCCTCCCAGTCCAGCCCGCTGGCCCTGGGCGACGACGTCCTGGCCGTGGTGCCCGCCGCCTTCGAGGACGACCGCTTGCGCCAGATCCTCACCACCCTGGATTCAGTGGTGCTGATGAAGGTGCACAAACGGATCGACGCCCTTATCGACATCCTTGAGGAACTCGAACTAACGCCGCACGCGGTGCTGATCGAACGCTCGGGCATGGACGGCGAGCGGGTCTACACCGACATCCGCGAGGCCAGGGGCCGTAAGCTGCACTATTTTTCCACCATGGTGATCCGCAAAAAAAAGGTACAGGTGTCCAATGGAACGCACGCAATCGCTCTCTGAGGCGCAGGCCGGGGCAACCCGCCATCCGGTCGTTTTTCTCGGCGCCGGTCCCGGCGACCCGGAACTGATCACCCTCAAGGGCCGCCGCCTGCTCGACGCGGCCGACGTGGTGGTCTATGCCGGCAGCCTGGTCAACATCGCCCTGCTCGACGGCATCAAGGCCGTCTGTTACGACAGCGCCGCCATGGACCTGGAGGCCATCATGCAGACGCTGGCCAAGGGGCACCGCGAAGGATTGCGGGTGGTGCGGCTGCACACCGGCGACCCGGCCATCTACGGGGCGATCCGCGAGCAGATGCAGTGGCTGGACGCGGTCGCCATCCCCTATGAGGTGGTGCCGGGGGTCAGCTCGGCCTTTGCCGCCAGCGCCGCCCTGAAGAAAGAACTGACCGTGCCCGAGGTCACCCAGACGGTGATCTTCACCCGTCAGGCGGGGCGCACGCCGGTGCCCGAGCCGGAATCGCTGCGCAATCTGGCGCGCGTCCAGGCCACCATGTGCATCTTCCTCAGCGTGTCGATGATGGCCCGGGTAGTCGAGGATCTGCTCGCCGGCGGCTATCCGGCACACACGCCGATTGCGGTGGTCGAGCGGGCCAGCTGGCCGGATCAGCAGATTGTGCGCGGCGTCCTGGCCGACATTGCCGCCAAGATCGAGGCCTCGCAGATCAAAAAGACGGCGATGATCGTGGTTGGCCCGGCCCTGGCCGAAGACAGCCGGATCGCCTCCAAACTCTATGACGCGGCCTTCACCCACGAGTACCGCTGATGGCTGAGCCGGCAGGGGAGCGGCCCCGCCTGGCCGTGCTGGCCATCAGCCGGGGCGGCTGCGACCTGGGCGGGCGGCTGGCCGAGGCTCTGGGCGGCGATTTCTTTGCCTGCAAGGGACGACTGGCCGAGGTCATGGCCCGGGTGTGGCGCGATTACGCCGAAATCGTCTGCATCATGGCCACCGGCATCGTGGTCCGCATCGTTGCGCCGCTGTTGCGGGACAAACTCCAGGACCCGGCGGTGGTGGTCTGCGACGAGAAAGGAAACTTTGCGATTTCGCTGCTCTCCGGCCACATCGGCGGCGGCAACGCGCTGGCGCATCGGGTGGCCGCCCAGACCGGCGGTCAGGCCGTGCTCACCACCGCCTCGGACGTGCTGGGCCGCACCGCCCTGGACCTCTGGTGCCGCGACCTGGGACTGACGCCCGCCGACAAGACGGCCTTCACCCGTGCCATGGGGAGGCTGGTGGATCAGGGATCGCTGACCCTGTGGAGCCGCTATGCCCAGCCGGAGCTGCCGCCGGACCTGATTCCGATTGCGGAGCGCGACCGGGCCGATCTGGTCGTCGACAGCCGGACCGACGCGCCCGCCCACGCCGCCCTGCTCCATCCTGGGGCTATGGTCGTGGGCGTCGGCTGCAACCGAGGCGCGACGGCGGCGGCCATTGCCCGCGCCGTGGAAGCCGCCTGCAGGGCGCATGGTCTGGCGATCCAATCGGTAGTCCGGTTGGCCTCCATCGATCTCAAACAGGACGAGGCAGGCTTGCTGGAATACGCCCGGCAACTGGGGCTGCCGATCGATTTTTACGACAAAGACCAGCTCAACCGGGTTGAGGGCGTCGGCGCCGCCTCCGAGGCGGTGCTGCGCGCCACCGGGGCCAAGGGCGTGGCCGAACCGGCGGCCCTGCTCAGCGCCGGGCCGGGCGGCGTCCTGCTGGTCGCCAAAATGAAATGGACCGACGTGACCACCGCCGTGGCGGAAATCGCCGATCCCTTCGCAATCACAAGACAAGGAAACACAAAACAATGACGACAGGACAGGACAGCACCAATGGCTCTCTCGCGGTCGTGGGCCTCGGCCCCGGCGCAATCGATCTCATGGCGCCCCGGGCGCGCGCCGCTTTGGAGCAGGCAGAGGTGGTGGTCGGATATCGCACCTATCTTGATCTGGTTCGCGATTGTCTCAATCCGGCCAGCGAGGTGATTTCGTCGTCGATGATGCAGGAGATCGACCGCTGCCGCAAGGCGCTGGAACTGGCCGAAGCCGGGCAACGGGTGGCGCTGGTGTGCGGCGGCGATCCCGGCATCTACGCCATGGCCGGGCTGGTCTTTGAATTGGCCCAATCGATTGACGCCAAGGCGCCGATTAACGTCATCCCCGGCATCGCGGCCCTCAACTCCTGCGCCGCCATCCTCGGCGCGCCGCTGATGCACGATTTTGCAGCCATCAGCCTGTCCGACCTGATGACCCCCTGGGAGATGATCGAGCGCCGCCTTGAGGCTGTGGCCCCGGCCGATTTCGTGGTGGTGATCTACAACCCCAAGTCCAAGAAACGCACCGATCAGATCGTTCGCGCCCGCGAGATCATGCTCGCCCACCGCTCCCCCGACACCCCGGTGGGCATCGTCAGCGGCGCCACCCGCGAGCACGAGTCGGTTCGCCTGACCACCCTGGAGCACATGCTCGACGAGGAAATCGGCATGCAGACCACTGTCCTCATCGGCAATTCGCAGACCTTTGTCTGGCGGGACAAGATGATCACCCCAAGGGGCTACAGCAAGAAATACGGCCTGTAATCAAGCCGCCCTTTTTAGGGCGTGTAGGTGACGGCGTTTGAACGCGCCTGGGCTGCGCCGTCTGCGGCAATGGTTTGGATCTCAAACGTCGCGGCGGCCGACGCCGGCAGATAGATTTCGCACGCCAATTGTCGGGCCGCAACATTGTCGGTGACGCAGACGGGTTGGCCGTTGCTCAAAATCTGGAACCCGGCAATGGCGGTTTCAAGCGCCTCGTCAAAATCCCAGGAAAAGGTGGCCAACCGTTGGCTTGCCGATTGGGAAAAGGCCAGGTAGCCGACCTGCTCCGCCGGATGCGCCACCTCGAGATCAAGCGACTGTTCTTCCTCAACCTTGACCTCAAATCCAGTGGTTGTCGCCTGTTGTCGCAGGCGCAGGGCTGCCGTGTCGGTGTTGGCGTTGGTTTGCAGATCAGCCAGGACCATGGGCGGTTGCTTGAACGCGCCTAGAAAACGGACCGCGCTCCAGGAACTGGTGATTGACGGCGCGGCGGCGGCTGCAAATTGCACCCCGCCAATCATGCCGGCGCCGGGTTCCCAGGCAACATAATGGACCGTCTCGTTGACATGCCCGTAGAGCGGATTTTTTTCCTGCTCCCTGAAAACGTAGGAAAATCCGTTGCGCGCGACAGCGCTTATCCGGCCGGCAACGGTGTCCGCCTCGTTCACTGAAACGATGCTGGTCAACACCACCGGAATTTTGTTCAAAGCGGCGCCAAAGGCAACGGCGCTCGGCCTGGTTGTTCCGGTAAAACTCCCTGCTTCAATCCACGAGCCGTCGACAAGCTGCGCACGGCCTTTTTCCAAAACCAGGTAGCCAATCGTTTCAGCGGGATGGCTGCCGTCCTGATAGGTCCATTCTGCAAGGCGAACTTCAAAACCCGTTGCATTGACGTTGCGGATGCGGACGACGCAGGGTGCGCTGCTGTTGAATTTCGGCGGACCGGCCACCACAATGGGGTTTGTGTAGCGGGAGGCAAAGGCGACGCGCACCCAGGCGTCGGCGACCGAGACCTCGCCCGCTTCCAGATTGAGCGCGCTCTTCTGGGCGGCGAGTAACGGGGCGGTGGTTTGCGTGCCGCTGCTGTCCGTGGAGGCGGTGTTCGACGACGACGCGGTCTGGTTTATGGTTGTTGCGGACGCGCCCGCTGCCGCCGTGCCTGTCGTGACCACAATGGGGGTTGTCGCCGTGCTCTGCACCCTGTTGCCGTCCGTTATGGTCAAAACGGCGGCGTAGGTTCCAGCCGTGGTAAAGGTGTGGGTGGTTTGTGCGCCGGTGGCTGAACCGCCGTCGCCAAAATTCCACAAATAGGAGACAATGGTTCCTTTGTTGGCGGCGGTTGAGCCCGAGCCGTCAAAGGAAACCTGCAAGGGGCTTGCTCCTGCGGCGGCGCTTGATGAGATGACGGCCTTCGGCGGCGTGCTGATCGCGCCAGTCGCGCCGGTCGTGCTTTGAGCCGCAGTGGTGAATGCAAAGGTCGAGGAGTGCGGGCTCTCAGAACCGTCGTTAAAAACCGCAGTCAGGGTGAACTCGGTGGTCGCTCCGGTCAAGGAGACCGAGCAGTCCAAAGAGGTCGCCGTGGGCGTCATCGTTTGGCAGGCAAACACGCCCTCCTGGTAGAGCTTAAACCCGGCCACCGCAGGTTCGCTCGGCGGAGTGTACCCCCATTCCACATGGATGGACTGAGTGGCCGCCCCTGCGGGGGTTGGCGTCAAAGGCGAGGAACATATTGATAAAATTATAAAAAACAAGATCGTTGCGTAGGCCATAATGGTGATGTGCGACAAAGATATGCAGCATGAGACCTCTGGAGATTTCTGCTGGTGGGCCGTTATCGACCGGTATCAGGAGACCGCTATTTTATTCTTGGGGATTGCACGATCAAACAGGGACAACCGGCGCGGCGCGATTGCCCCGGGGAGCGACGTTTGCAGTTGTCGAGACGAAATCTGAGACGCCTTGGGAAATTTTACCAGCCTTCCAGATGCACGCAGTCTGGATTGTATCGGGTGCGGGCCGGGCTTTCCTGCGCCGGCCAGCCCAGGGCGATGCCGGCCATTGGCAGGATGTTTTCCGGCAGGCTGAATTGCTGGGCAACGGCGGCAATCCGCTCCTCGCGGGGATGGATGCCCAGCCAGCAGGCCCCGAGGCCCAAGGCGTTGGCGGCCAGGAGAATGTTTTCCACAGCGGCGCTCAGATCCTGGAGCAGAAACGAGAGCTCCTGGTCGTGGGCCTGGTTGAGGTCGCCGCAGACCACCAGTGCAGCGGCCGCCCCGCTCAGCATCTTGCCGTTGGGCAGGATGGTCGCCAGTTGATCCAGGGAGGCGCGGTTGCGGAGGACAATAAAATGCCAGGGGTCTTTGGCCACCGCCGAGGGGGCCGCCATGGCCGCCTCCAGCAGATCGGTCAGCAGGATTTCGGGGATCTCGCGCTGGGTGAATTTCCGAATGCTGCGCCGTGAAAAAATAAAGTTGAGCTGGGGATTCATGCGGTCCTCCTGGGGTAAAGGTGAGCCAAAAAAGCCTGTCGCCAAAGCCGCTTGTTCAGGACGTGGTCCGTCGTTGCTCGTTGGGAAATTGGCGGCATTGCTCCTGGTGGCAGCCGATGATGTCGGCCACCGCCTGGGGCGTTTCCGCCAGGTGGAACAAATCCAGGTCGCCGTCGGCAATGCAGCCATGCGGCAACATCTCAGCGCGCATCCAGTCGAGCAGGCCTTGCCAGTAGCTCGCGCCAAAGAGCACAATGGGAAAGCGCCGGATCTTGGTGGTCTGAATCAGGGTCAGGCTCTCGAAAAATTCATCCATGGTGCCAAAGCCGCCGGGGAAAATGACATAGGCCATGGCGTGGCGGACAAACATCAGCTTGCGGATAAAAAAATACCGGAACGTCAGGCTGATGCTTTGATACGGGTTGGGGTGCTGTTCCCGGGGCAGGACAATGTTCAAACCCACCGAGACGCCGCCCGCTTCATAACAGCCGCGGCTGGCGGCTTCCATGATCCCTGGGCCGCCGCCGGTCAGCACCGCCAGGTTTTGTTTGCACAGCAGGGTCGCGGTCTCGCGGGCCGCAACGTAGTACGGCGAACCCTCGCCGAACCGGGCGCCGCCGAATATGGACACCGCAGGGCCCAGATCGTTGAGCGATTCGATGCTGTCGATTAATTCGGCCTGGATGCGGAAGACCCGCCAGGCCTCGGAAGTTTTCAGGTCATCCATGGAAAGCAAAACGCGAAAGGCAGGGAGAGTCGCCCCTCCCCGCCTGTTGTCGATGGGTTGGCCGGTTGCCGCCTCAAACGGCCGGCAACCGGCATCGGATTACAGCAATCCTTTGAAGAAGTCGTTGCCCTTGTCGTCCACCAGGATGAACGCCGGGAAGTCAACCACTTCGATCTTCCAGACCGCTTCCATGCCCAGTTCGGGATAATCCAGACATTCCACCTTTTTGATGTTCTCCTCGGCCAGCAGAGCGGCCGGACCGCCGATGGAGCCCAGGTAGAAGCCGCCGTGCTTTTTGCAGGCGTCGGTGACCTGCTGCGAACGGTTGCCCTTGGCGATCATCACCATGGAACCGCCGTTGCTCTGGAACAGGTCGACATAGGAATCCATGCGGCCGGCGGTGGTCGGTCCGAACGATCCAGACGGCTTGCCGGGCGGAGTCTTGGCCGGACCAGCGTAATATACCGGGTGTTGTTTGAGATAATCGGGCAGCGGCTTGCCGGCGTCGAGGATCTCTTTCCATTTGGCGTGGGCAATGTCGCGGCCAACGATGATGGTGCCGGTCAGGGAAAGCGGCGTCGAAACCGGGTGTTTGGTCAATTCGGCCCGCACTTTGTCCAGCGGCTGATTGAGATCAATCTTGACCACCTGGGCGGAACTGCGGTCGCGGTACTTGGCCGGGATCAGCTTGCCGGGATCGCTGTCCATCTGCTCGATCCACAGGCCGTCTTTGTTGATTTTGGCCTTGATGTTGCGGTCGGCCGAGCAGGAAACGCCCATGCCCACCGGGCAGGAGGCGCCGTGACGGCTCAGGCGGACCACGCGGATGTCGTGGGCAAAATACTTGCCGCCGAACTGAGCGCCCAGGCCAAGGTTGCCGGCCGCTTCAAGCAGTTCCTTCTCCAGCTCGACGTCGCGGAAGGCACGGCCCATCTCGTTGCCGCTGGTGGGCAGGGCGTCGAGGTATTTAGCGGACGCCAGCTTAACGGTTTTGAGACAGGTCTCGGCAGAGGTGCCGCCGATGACAAAGGCGATGTGGTACGGCGGACAGGCGGCCGTGCCCAGGGTTTTCATCTTGTCCACCAGGAATTTTTTCAAGGTGGTGGGATTGAGCAGGGCCTTGGTCTCCTGATAGAGGTAGGTTTTATTGGCGCTGCCGCCGCCCTTGGCCAGAAAGAGGAACTTGTACTCGCTGCCCTGGGTGGCGTATATGTCGATCTGGGCCGGGAGGTTGGTCTTGGTGTTGACCTCCTCGTACATGGTCAGCGCCGCATTCTGGGAATAGCGCAGGTTTTCTTCGGTGTAGGTGGTGTAAACGCCGGCGGAGATCTGCTCGGCGTCGTCGCAGCCGGTCCAGACGTTCTGGCCCTTTTTGGCGACTACGCAGGCGGTTCCGGTGTCCTGACAGACCGGCAGCACGAAGTTGGCGGAGACCTCGGCGTTGCGCAGCATGGCCAGCGCCACTTCCTTGTCGTTGTCGGAAGACGCGGGATCGTCAAAGATTTTCGCCACCTGCTGATTGTGCGCCGGACGGAGGAGGAACGAAACCTCGCGCATCGCCTGGTTGGCCATCACTTTCAACCCTTCGGGGGCCACCTTGAGGACTTCCTGGCCATCAAAGGTCGCCACGGAAACATACTTGCCGGAACCCTCCAGCAATCGGAATTTGGTCTCATCTTTGCCGAGAGGGAAGGGATCCTGATACACAAAACCTGCCATAATGCTGCTCCTTGTTTGAATGAAAAGACGACGTATAGGGACCGGCCGCGCCAATGGGGCCGACCATCCGACAGACAAACAACCACTTCGCCAGCTGTGCCGCCCCATGGCGCGGAGGTTTCCACCTTCCACCCGCCTCGGGGCTTTCATCATTCTTCCACACCAGAACCGCCGCGCCTGCGGGATTCTCGCATTGGTCGCGGCAATTGCGCGCCGGACCAATGTTCAACCGTATCTTTTACCCTGCGAAGCCGACAAAGGCAAGGCTGGAAATCCGGGTAATTGGCGCAATTCATGGGTGAATTTGCTCAAAAAGCGGCAGGGGCGGTCCTGGCTGCACAGGGAATTTCAGACCTGGAAGATCGCGCTCACACCAGTTGGGACATGACCAGATTGGCCAGCGGCAGGCCGGTCGGAGAAAGCCGGAGACAGTCGGCCTCTAACCTGACCAGGTCCTGGGTCAGCAGCCGGTCGAGCACCGGGCCGTAGTAGGCGGGCAGATCCAGGCCAAATCGCCGACGCAGTCCGCTGATTGAAACGCCGGCGAGCAGCCGCAGCCCCATGACCACGGTCTCGCGGAAAGCGGCCTCGGCCTCCAATTGCTCCACCTCCTGATCAGCGGACTCGCCAGCCGTCAACCGTCGGCAGTAGCGGTCGAAATCGGCCAGAGTGGCCAGGCGCCGGCCGCCAATGGCCGAGACCGCCCCCGGACCCAGGCCAAGATAGAGGCCGTTGCGCCAATAATTGAGGTTGTGGCGGCATTCCCGGCCGGGCGCCGCGTAATTGGAGATTTCGTAGCGGGCCAGCGGGCTGCGGCTGATGCGGTTTTCGATCATCGCCATCATTGCCAGCACCTCGTCCTCGTGGGGCAGCGTCCAGCGTCCCTGCTGCTGATGGAGGAAAAACGGGGAGCCCTCTTCCACGGTCAGCTCGTACATCGAGAGATGTTGGGGCGCGCAATCCATGGCCCGATCCAGGGTGCGCCCCCAGGAGGAGGCGGTCTGGCCGGGCAGGCCGTACATCAGATCAAAGCTGCAATGGGCAAAGCCGGCCTGACGGGCGGACTCAATAGCGGCCAGGGCATCGACGCCGGTGTGGATGCGCCCGAGCTGATGCAATTCCTGGTCGTCAAGGGATTGCACGCCGATGGAGAGGCGGTTGAATCCGGCCCGGCGCAGCTGGCGCAGGCCGGCTGGATCAATGGTTCCGGGATTGACTTCGATGGTGATTTCGGTTTGGCCTGCGGCAAAGGCATACAGGGCGCGGCAGTCGGCAAGCAGGCTGGCCAGGACTTCCGGCGGCAGGACGGAAGGGGTGCCGCCGCCAAAAAACACGGTGGCAAAGCGGAGCCCCTGCACCTCGGGCAAGGCCGCCATTTGCCGCATCTGCCGGCGAACGGCCTCAAGGTAACGGCGAATGTCTTCAGACTTTGGGGTGAAGGAGTAAAAGCTGCAGTACTCGCATTTTTTCTGGCAGAAAGGAACGTGCACATACAGCCCGGCCTGGGCGGCGAGGTCCATCAGCCGGCGCGCTCAAGGATGCGGCGGCAGTCGTCGCGGATCTTGGCCATGATTCCCTGGTCGGCAAAGCTGTAGACCTGATCGGAGGCCCCGATGATCAGGTGGTCGAGCAGGTTGATGTGCATGAACGAGCAGATCAGGTGCAGCGAACGGGTCAGTTCTTCGTCCTGACGGGACGGGGCGAGGGCGCCGGAGGGGTGGTTGTGGGCGATGACCAGGGCGCTGGCGTTGTGGGCCAGGGCGGCCTTGACCAGTTCGCGCGGATAGACGGTGTTGACGGTCACCGTGCCTTCGGCCGCCACAACGGAATCGATGATTCCATGGGCGGCGTCGAGAAAGACCACGGTCAGCACCTCATGCTGCAGGCCGCGCATGGCGTGGATCAGATAATCGGCCACCTCGCGGGAGGAATGCACATACTGCTTGCCCACAATGCGCTGCCGGAGGTAGCGGCGCGCCACCCCCTGGATGAAGTGCAGGGCAAAGGTGTTCTTGGGACCAATGCCCTTGATCTGTTGCAACTGCACCGGGGCCGCGTCGAGCACGGCGGGCAGGGTTTTGAACTGAGCCAGGGCGGCGCGCGCCGCTTCCTTGCAGTCGGCGCGCGGCGTGCCAAAGGTCAACAGCAGTTCAATGATTTCGCTGTCGGTGAAGGCCTCGATGCCCTGCGCAAGGAACTTGTCGCGGAGCCGCTGGCGATGGCCCTCGCCCTTTGCTTGCCACTCGCTCTTGTCCACAGCCGAGTTACGCGTTCAACTCCTGCTGGAACAGCTGGTTGGCCAGCTGCGGGTTGGCCTGGCCCTTGGTCTTCTGCATCAGCTGGCCGACGAAAAAGCCGATCACCTTGGTCTTGCCCTCGCGGTACTGCTGCAGTTGTTCGGGGTTGGCGCTGATGATCTCGCGCACCAAGGCGACCAGCGCGCCCTCGTCGCTCATTTGGGTCAAGCCCTTGTCCTGGACGATCTGCTCCGGATCGTGGCCGGTGGCCAGCATCTCGGCAAACACGGTCTTGGCGATCTTGCCGGAAATCTTGCCCTCGTCGATCATCATCAGCAGGCGGGCCAGCTGCGCCGGCTGCACCGGGCAGGCGCCGATCCGTTCCGGTCCGTAGTCGCGCAGCAGTTCGGTGCCGATGAAGTTGGCCAGTTTCTTGGCGTTGCCAAAGGCCCGGTAGGCCTCCTCGAAATAGTCGGCCAACTCGCGGGAGGCGGTGAGAATCTCGGCGTCATAGTCGCTCAGCTCGAAATCGCGGACAAAGCGCAGCCGGCGTTTGTCCGGCAGCTCCGGCAACTGCTTGCGGACCGCCTCAATCCACGCTTCGTCCAGCACCACCGGGATCAGGTCCGGGTCCGGAAAATAGCGGTAGTCATGGGCCTCCTCCTTGCCGCGCATCGACTCGGTGCGGCCCCTGTCCGCATCCCAGAGGAGCGTTTGCTGCACCACCTTGCCGCCTTCGAGCAGCAGGTCGCGCTGCCGCCGCACCTCGTATTCCAGGGCCAGTTGGACGTTGCGAAATGAGTTCATGTTCTTGAGTTCGGTGCGGGTGCCGAATTCCTGCTGGCCCACCGGGCGCAGCGAGATGTTGGCGTCGCAGCGAAAACTGCCTTCCTGCATGTTGCCGTCGCAAATGTCGAGGTAGCGGACAATGGCGTGCAGCTTTTTCAGATAGGCCGCCGCCTCGGCCGGGGAGCGCAGATCGGGCTCGCTGACGATTTCCAAAAGCGGCGTGCCGGTGCGGTTGAGATCGACATAGCTTACTGGCTCGCGGTCGTCGTGCACCAGTTTGCCGGCGTCCTCTTCCATATGGATGCGGGTGATGCCGATGGTCCTGGCCGGCTGGCCTTCCACCTCGATCTCGATCCGGCCGTACTCGCAGATGGGCAGATCGAACTGGGAGATCTGGTAGCCCTTGGGCAGGTCGGGATAAAAATAATTCTTGCGGGCAAACCGATTTTCCCGGTTGAGGGTGGAGTCGGTGGACAGCCCCAGCTTGATCGCCGATTCCACCACCTTGCGGTTGAGCACCGGCAGCGAACCCGGCATGCCCAGGCAGACCGGGCAGGTGTGGGTGTTAGGCGGCGCGCCGAATTCGGTGGAACAGCCGCAAAAAATCTTGCTCTTGGTCTTCATCTGGGCATGGATTTCCAGCCCGATCACGGTTTCAAATTCCATAGTGCAGCGTAGTGTTAAAGATTTATCCCTGATGGGCGCCGGATTCGATCCAGGCGCGAATCTTGACCAGTTCCTCGTTCCAGAGGTGCGAGGCCCTGATGTTGATGAACATGCGGAACAGATCGCCCACCAGCTGGGTCAACTGTTCAAAGAGGGCAATCCGCTCCAGGATGCGGCCCTCCATGCTTTCGGCGTTTTTGCCCTCGTCGGCGGAATCCACGGTTTTGGGCAGACGTACGTTACGAAACTCGAAGATCGCGGCCGCCAGGGTCACGCCGAATTCATAATCGCCGTAGGCCAGACGGAGACGGGCCTGTTCCGGCTTTTTGGCCAGACCCAGGCCGGCGCGGGCTTCTTTCAGTTCGGTCTGCAGACCGCGACAGATTACCTTTTCGCTGGCGTCACCCTCACCGTATTCCAACAACATGTGCTTCTCAAAAACCACCAGGACGTCGCCCCGTCCGGGCACGGCGACATAGCCGCCGCGTTCTTCCGATTTAAACCACAGCCAGGCAAGGAACTCCTGACCGAGAAATTTTTTTTCCTGAATGAGATCGACAAGATCCATGAAGTAATCCGTTCACTTACAGGCCGCGAGGCCGCAAGGATTAAAGTTCCAGCGTTAAGGCTTCCGCCCCGGATTTCCTTTCCGAGGCCTCGACGCTCTGTTGAAAAATGGCGGTGGCCCGCTCCTGATAGTGCTTGGCCTCCTCCGGCTTGCGCTGACTGAGGCACAGCTTGGCCAGTTCCTGAAGGATGGCGGCAACACTGGGGTGTTCGGCGCCGTGCAGGGCTTCGTTGATGGCGAGCGATTTCTGGTAGCAGGCCTCGGCCTCGGCGTACTGCCCCTGGAGGCGATACGATTCCGCCAGATTGTTGAGGCTGAGCGCCAGTTGCGGATGGGTCGGGCGCAGAGATTTTTCCCGGATGCGCACCAGCCGTTCGTAGAGCGGCACCGCCTGTTTCTCCATCTCCAGTTCCATGCACAGGGCCGCCAGCTTGTCGAGGATGCCGGCCAGCGCCGGATGATCCGCGCCCCGTTTTTTCTCCAGGATGTGCAGGGCCTTTTGGTAGAGGGAAACCGCCTTGTCGTATTCGCCCATGGTCTCCTGCAATTCGCCGATCTGTCGCCAACTGGTCGCCATCTCCGGATGGTCCTGGCCCAGCCGCTGGGCAAGAACGGTCATGGACTCCTTATACAGGGGGCCGGCCTTCTGATACTGGCCGCTCAACACATAGGTGTACGCCAGTTCCCGTTGGGCCAAGGCCAGCGCCAGCGGTTCGGGCGTCTGTGCGGCTCGGGAGAGGCGCACGAAGGATTCCAGCCACGGCAGCGATTCTTTATAGTTATAAAGGCTGCGCGCGGTTCGGCCAGCGGCCCGGAGATAGAGCGGATTTTCCGGCTCGCGCTCCACCGCCGACCGGTACAGCGCCATGGCCTGTTGCAGATCGACCCGGCATTCGGCTAACTGGCCGCTCAAATAGGCGGCCTGAGCGGCAAAGGGGTGCGCCTGCTCGCTCAAACCGGCCAGCAATTTTTCAGCCGTCTGGGGCTCGCCATGTTGGAGCTGCTCAAGGGCCGCATCCATGTCCGATCCGCCGACTTTGGCCCGCACTTGGGTGAGCGCGTCCGACACCTGTTGATAACAGGCCATTTCCTCCACATAACTGTCGGCCAGCAGCGCCAGTCGATCATTCATGATGACCAACTCACGTTGCAACTGATCCCGCAATTTGTCGTCTCGCCGCGCAACTGCCTGGCTCAAGGCGGCTCGCTGCTGCTCTTCCAGTTGGTTCAACCGGGTCGCATAGTCTTCCAGGGTCAAGCGGACCAAGCGTAAATCGGCTTCCGCCGGCGTCGGTTCGGCCAGGAGGTCGGAAACATCAAGCAGAGACTCCAGCGATTCGGATTGTTCCGGCTCCAGGGGATGCTTTGCAAGAGGTGCGTCTTCCGCCTCCTCCGGCTCTGGCTCCGCAATGGCGAGCGGTTCCTCCTCCTCGGCGACCGAGATGAACTCCACCGCCTCTTGCTCTTCTGCCTTCTCAAAAAAAGCTGGTTCCGCTTCCTCCGCAGCAACCAGACTTTCTTCGGCAACCTCAAGCGTGTCAGCCTCCAGGATTTCGACGTCAACTGTTTCCAGTTCGACAATCTCCAAAGGCTCCTCGCCAACAAGGGGGGCTGGTTCCAGTTCGAGATCCGCCGATGTCAACTCCTCCGCGGCAATTATCTCCGGTTGGGTCTCAGGCTCCTGCTCCAACTCCAGTTCAAATTGCGGGGGCGCTTCTTCGGCAATTTCCTTTTCCTCAACCTCCGGCGCAAGCTCGGTTTCCAGGGCGCTGGCCGCAATGCTCGCCTCCGCAGTCGCGGCTTCCTCTGCAACGACGACCGGCTCTTCGACCGCCTCCGGCTGGAGTTCCTGCGACGGCAGCACTGGGCTTGCAGGGGGGGCGTCGGTTTCGCGCTCCTTGATTTTCTTTTGCGAAGCCCGGTTTTTCAGCGCCAGGACAACCACAACCAGAGCGACCACAACGAGAGCCGCAAGCAAAGAGCCGTTCATCTCTCCTCCATCGTTTTCAGCGTGAGTGGCGTTGCCACGTGTGATTACAGCAGAATGGCGGGGCGCATGTCCTCATACTTCTCCAACGCTTCGCCTTCGGCCATGCGCAACCCGGTCAACCAGGGAATTTGCAGGATCAGCGACAGGTTGAAGGTCTCTTTGAACAGATCCTCGAGAAGCGCCATCGCTTTTTTACTGGTGGAAAAAAAGAGCAGGGTGTTGTCGGCAAGATTCCAACAGAGGTCATAGGTGGAAGGGACAGGCGGAGATTTACGGATCAGTTCGGCGCGAACGCGTTCCTTGATTTCCAGGCGCGCCGCCCGGTTCAAACGTGGAATCTGCTTTTCCCGTTTGACCCGTTCCTCTTCTTTCATGACATATTTCTTCAACACCGAAGGCGTCACCTTGCGCTCGTCAATGCGCATGGTCAGGGTGATGTAATCGCCGGCGGCGTAGGAACTGTAGGCAAACCCCGCGTCAAACATATCGGCCACCGAGACCCAACCAATGGAGTATTCGTCCATGGTGTCGTCAATGTCCTTGAAACTTGTCGCCGCAACCCGCTGAGCGGCAAAATCCCAAAAAGAATCGGGAAGATCGCCGATAACCGAAAAACGCGTCAATGACGCCGAACCCGTCAACAAACCCATAATATACACACTGGCAGATGTTCATCGGACGAGAATCCGTCCTGTACAGATCAAACTTGGAAGGATTGTACTAGCAAACCCGCTTGCAGACCACAAGGAATTTAGAGAAATTGGCATGCGTCGCCGGGAGGAGCGGCATATGAGTGGCGCTGATTCTGTTAAAAAACATGCTTTGCGCTAACATTTTCTCTTGACGATCAACGTCGGGGATGGTAGAGAAGGGCTCTCGAAACAAAGGGTCGTTAACTCAGCCGGTAGAGTATCTGCCTTTTAAGCAGAGAGTCGCGCGTTCGAATCGCGCACGACCCACCATTACAGCAATCAGGACTTGTCCCCATCGTCTAGCCAGGTCCAGGACACCGGCCTTTCACGCCGGCAACACCGGTTCAAATCCGGTTGGGGACGCCAAATATTTCAGCTAGTTAGCTGAATGTACCACACTCCGAAAAGGTTGTTGATGTACTTCTGATGTACTTTTTTCGGAATCAGTTAAACCGGGAAGCGCCGCGAGCACTTCCCGGTTTTCTTTTTTTAGCCTGTGAATATACCGTTGAGTCGTCGCCAAGCTGGTATGACGAAGCATGAATTGAATCTCAACGAGCGGCACATTTTCTGCGGCAAGAATTGACGCGAAAAGGTGCCGAATGCCGTGGAAACCAAACGGTTCAACCCCTGCTTTCTCGCATAAAATTTTCAACCAGTGCTGGCGGTATTCATAGGGCAGGCTTCGATAGCTGACGAATACGTTGTCAAGCGAAGCGTTCGATTTCTTCCGGTGCCGCAAAAGCCATTCAATCAGATCGTCTTTGACGCTGACCCATTGAGAGCGCCATTCACCGATTTTGTTCTTTCGCCAAGACAGGCGAATTCTCTTTCTGAAAAAATCGACATCAGGCCAAGTGAGACGAAAAACCTCATCTCGGCGGGCTCCGGTCTGCAAATAGCAGTAGAGCATCAACTTGTCCTGGTCGTCCTCAACGGTGTGGAAGACTTTCCAAAAATCATCAAGCGTCGGAATATGTCTTTCGTGCCGTTCGGAAGCAAATTTTTCCACCTTTGAAAAAGGATTCAACTCTGGAAGCTGGAGAAACTTGACTCCCCAGGACCAGGCAGCGGAAAGATTTTTTCTGTCTTTGTTAGCGGCGTTCCCGGATCGTGCTGTTGTTTGAGTCTGCAAAGCCTTTTGGGCTTGGTAGGCCGTCAATAAATGAACCGATCCTGTGGGACGGATACCGAGGCACGAAAAAAACTGACGGAAGGCTATCCTTTTCTCGTCAAAGGTCTTTCGTGTGAAATTCTGCTCGGCGTGCTTCAAATATTCCGTTGCCCATTCAAGCAAGGAGACCGTAAGGGTCTTTTGCTCGGCAGGTGACGGTAGCCGCTCCGACTCCCACAACAGCGCCTCTTTCTTCGTCTCGAAGCACTTCCTTACCTTCTTTTTCCCGATGAATCGTTGACCCATCCACGGGAATTTGTCCTTGTTTTTGTTCGAATTCTTGTACGCCATGCTTCATAACCTCATTTCGTGGAAATCTCCATGAACGCGGCCCCAGGCGTACCCCTCCAAGCCTTTCGAGACCATACCGACGCAACACCCTTTTATCAATTCGGAAATATTCACTTACTTCCTGCAGGGTCATTATTTCGGAGTTCATTTTTTCGATCCTTTCAAAATCCCGGCAAGCGTGGTTGCCGTTTGTCGGCGGGCTGGTCCTGCTCGCGAACGGCGGCTTTCAATCGGCGGGCGCGTTCGTTCACGGAGGGCATGTAGTCAGCGCCGAGCGGTTTGTTGCCAAGCCAGCCACGGCGCGGCGTCTTGAAGATGTTGGTTTTCATTGTTCTTTGTCGAGGTCGCCATACCGTTGAAAAGCACCCTGGCGGGACAGGCCGAGAGCTTGGCCAATGTGCGCCCAGGAGCGACCGGCGGAGCGTTGCCCTTTAATGGCGTGCTTGATTGATTGGTCGAGTTGATCGCGAAGGCTGACCAAGTCGGCCAGTTCATGTTCATCGGCGTTGGCTACCCGGCGGCCTGCCGCTCGGATCATACGTCTTAGCATTTTTAACCATTCTGAAGTTTCAACCTGTCCCATGCGGACCGCCTTATTCTTGAAAATAGTGTCAATGAAAGGTTTACAGTCGACGATCAGGAAACGCCGAACCTTTAAACCGCCATTTTTGCACGAAAGTCGTTGCAATGGGCGGGCTGAGGGAAAAGCACAA
>NZ_JAVBXR010000013.1 GCF_030824455.1 Desulfobulbus sp. | reverse complement strand
ATGTAATGATGGATGAGCATTCAAATTTCAACAAGGAATTTATAGCTTCAATAATTTCTGATTCTGCTGAATTTAAACATTTTATAGAAAAACTAATTAAATCAATAAAATCATTACCTAATTTGCTTTATGTTAAAAATGTTTTTAATTTCTTTTACGCTTCAGTTGACCGAGATCAGTATATTTACTTAAATAAGCAAGAGGAACAGCTAAAATTACTACAGCTTAACTTTTCAGGTATTGCAAACGAACATGAATTCGAAAGCTTGAATACTTATCCTTACTCTAAAATTAACAAAAAAATTAAGCTTGATGAAATTTTACAACACATTAGCGACGAGGAAGAAATTCTAATAGCTAGAAAGAAATTTTTTCATGAATGGAATAGAGACAAGGCAGAATTTGACACAAAGAAAGACCATAAAAGCTAATCGTGTAAAAAGAGTAGAGTAGAGATGCTGTATAATAGATAGGGGACGTACCCCAATAAAATATACATCACATAGTTGTCGAGGTGTCGAGGCAAAAGATGAACCAGATTGGTTGGCTTGAAAAAAGCATATCGGTAGTCGAGAAATTGCTATCCCTCTATTGGTGGCTGCCCAAGCTGATCCTCCAAAGCACCGGGACCAAGCTTGCCGATCTCCAGAAACAGCTGCAGATTGAAAAAGAAGTCTACCGGAGAATCCATGCGTGACAAACTGACTTGGTTGCATATTTCGGACATTCATTTTCAACCCAAGACCGAATGGAGAGACGGTGTCGCCAGAGACTCATTGATCACCTTTCTTGAAGCAGAGTTTAAACGCGATGATTCATTGAAACCTGATTTTATTTTCTGCACAGGCGATATTGCTTACGGCGAAACAGGCTCATCCACCCTGAAAGATCAATACGCACAGATTAAATTTTTTTTTGATGAACTCCTCAAAGTGTGCGGCAAAGACGGCGCACCATTGTTAACGAAAAGGCTGTTTTTCGTACCAGGGAACCATGATGTTGACCGAAATAGCATCAATGCTGACGCGCAGAGCACACTGACACAATGGGCGAAAGATCCTTCAAATCATGCAAGTGAAATAGAACAGCGTTTCCATGACCTCTCAATTGAGTTCAGAGATGCTGTGAAACGACTCGACGAATATACGCAATTCGTCCAAAATTACTTGCCTCATCAGTCAGATCAGGAAGGGCGACATTGCTACACGGATCTGGTTGATGTCAATGGTATAAAGGTAGGAATCGCTGGATTCAATTCTGCATGGACCTGTGCTGGTCCAGAAGATGATCGGACAATCTGGCTGGCCGCTCAATGGCAGTTTAATGCCGCAAAACAGCAGCTTGATAGTCATAAAGCTCAACTGCGCATTGGGTTGATCCACCACCCGGTTGATTGGCTGAACGTGGCCGAGCGCAACCTCGCAACCAGCCGCATATCTACAGATTTTCATTTCTGGCTTCATGGCCACAGTCACAATGCCTGGATCGTGCCTGCCGAAAGTCATGTCACTATTGCCGCTGGAGCTGTTGGCGCACAGTCCAGTGATGAATTTGGCGTCAACCTTGTCTATCTTGATTTTTCGTCTGGCAAAGGGGATGTTCATCTTTATCAACACAAAGCCGGAGGATCCAGTTGGACAATTGCTCCTGTAGAGGTTCATGCGCCAAGTGGTGTTTGGTCGATCAGTTTGCCGGCTGATCTGTGTAAGTGTCATGTATCCCCATCATCACCTTCATCCCCTGCAATTCCTGCCAAACGAGCCACCAGACTTTACGGAAGAGAGACTCTGCTGAAGGAGGCCGCAGGCAAACTGATTCATGAGCCATTCCTTTTGGTCTGCGGAATGCGTGGCAATGGTAAGAGTGCTTTGATTGAGGAGTTGGGGAAAATATCACCTCTCGCTGGAAGGGCGTCTACCCGCATTACTGTTGATCCCTCTACCACACCTGATCAGCTGTTCCGCCAAGTGGCCGTGTTACTCGGTGAAACCCCAGAATTTCCTAAAGCTCCACAGGGTGACGAACACCAGATTGCTGCGGAAACCAGAAGTCGTTATCCAAATCCCCGACCCGCCTGGATTTGGGTAGATCATGCACATCATTTAATAGATGCTGGTGGATTTCGTCATCCTAACATGCTTGATCTGTTTCTTGGATTAGCAGCTTCCATTGGTTTGCAATGGAACTGGGTGTTCGAACTAAGGGAAAGACCTCCACGAGGGCTCTTGGGTTCTTCCGCGAGCGAATGCGAGGTGCTGGGGCTCACTAAGACCAGCTTGGGACAATGCCTAGCCGATGCAGCCCCAAAAGGCCAGGAATCGGACTGGACGTACTCAGGAATTCAGCTCAAGCAAATTTACCAATGGTTGGGTGGTGGACATGGCGAGCAGGCTCACCCTCTTGCTATCCAATTTTTGATAGAGGTTGCGCGTGGGAGAAATGAGACTCCACGCGATGTGTTGCTCCGTCACCGTGAAGATGTTACCCAGAGAGTGGAAGATAAACTCCTGGACGATCTTTATCACAACGTTTTGAGCGATGCCGAACAGCGTCTGATCAAGGCGCTTGCGTTGTATCGAAATTCCATCCCCCATGATCATATGGAAACGCTGGAGAATCACCTTGATGTTAATAATGCCTGGGATGGGTTGGACCGCCGATGTCTTTTATCCGCAGCTGCGGATCACTCGGTTTATTATTTGCACAGTTTTGTTGCCAGCTGGCTGCGTACCCGTCAACTCGGCTTCTCGGGTCATGGAGAGGACGATGAGTTTGATTTTGCAGAAGTGATAACCGAGGAGGTCAAGCAATATGTCCGTGAGTTGCATTCCGCCATTGCCCAATGCTGGTTAGATCAACTTCATGGTAGCTGCCGTCTGACTAATCTTAATATTACCAGGGCATTGGAGGCATTTTATCATTTAACTGCCGCCGGAAGCGGAGACCGTTTACAGGAAATCGCAGTTGAATTGCTCACTGGCAATATCGAATGGGCGCGTCGGCGGGCTGAATTGTTGTACTCTCACCTTTTCCGATCCAAGGCTCCTGTTGAAAGGCTGCGTCAGGCTCTCGAGTATGCCGCAGCACTCGACTCCAACGATCACAAAGTTCAACGATTTCTTGGAGAATGTTGGCAAAAGGAAGAGGGCGTTGGCAGTGACAAGGCTCTCAAATGCTTTAGGTCTGCATGTGGCCTACGGACTGATTTCCCGCCCTACTTGGCAAATCTGGGTAAGGCCTTGCTTGAGCGAGGGTACGAGGGGGCCGGAGAATTTCTTGCCCACCTCGAGTCTTTGGAACTGAATTGTCCAGCTGCAATCAATGATTATGTTCGTGCGATTCAATGTGATTGTCTAGTGGTTGTAGCCAATTCCAAGAAAGCGAGCGCCCTGCGTATGGAAAGAATCAACGCCGGCAGTCGAAATGCCGTTTTCTACGTTGATGAAGCCAAGGAGCTTCTGAGAGCGGGTGATGTCGCCGGTGCGCTGGCAATTCTCGATAGGGCGGAAAGTATTGGCTGCGCCGATGATTTCACTGCATCGGTCCGCGCCAGTGCCCTTCAGCAAAGCGACCCGGTGAAGGCGAGCGCCCTGCGTATGGAAAGAATCAACGCCGGCAGTCGAGATGCCGTTTTCTACGCTGATGAAGCCAAGGAGCTGCTGAGAGCGGGTGATGTCGTCGGTGCGCTGGCAATTCTCGATAAGGCGGAAAGTATTGGCTGTGCCAATGATTTCATTGCATCGGTCCGCGCCAGTGCCCTTCAGCAGAGCGACCCGGTGAAGGCGAGCGCCCTGCGTATGGAAAGAATCAACGCCGGCAGTCGGGATGCCGTTTTCTACGCTGATGAAGCCAAGGAGCTGCTGAGAGCGGGTGATGTCGTCGGTGCGCTGGCTATTCTCGATAAGGCGGAAAGTATTGGCTGCGCCGATGATTTCATTGCGTCGGTCCGCGCCAGTGCCCTTCAGCAGAGCGACCCGGTGAAAGCGAGCGCCCTGCGTATGGAAAGAATCAACGCCGGCAGTCGAAATGCTGCTTTCTACGCTGATGAAGCCAAGGAGTTGCTGGGAGCGGGGGATGATGCCGGTGCGCTGGCAATTCTCGATAAGGCGGAAAGTATTGGCTGCGCCGATGATTTCACGGCATTGATCCGCGTTAGAATAATAGGGGATGTATCCCCGATGAAATCATAAATGTAACCTGTCTGCATCCTGCTACAGCCGAAAAGGGAAAAAAGGCACAGATTTAATTTTCAATAAATAGGCCGAGCCTGGTCCTTGAAAAAGGAGGATTGAACAAAGGGTGCCTCGAGGCCAACGTAACAATTGTATAACAGGGGATGTTCTCCATATCATCTCGGAATCTATGGATGAAACGTCGCTTACTTATGTTGACAAGTCAACATAAGGTTTCTCAGGTACCCCTTTGGATAGGCGTTTCAACAGGAAATAATAAAAGAATTCGGTGATGCCAGATGATCTCTGACTCAGACATGAAGAAGATTCAACCCAAAGCTCCTTCACCAACTCCATCATCTGCTCATGTGCATTTTGGCGTACCAGTTCCCAAAGCGATCCGTGTCAAAAATTTTAGCCCAGATGAATGGGAATATTTCATCGAGGAATGGGCTACCAGTCTTAAGGGCACCTATGTCAAAGTTCGACGTTTCGGTGGTGCTGGAGATTCAGGTGTCGATGTCGCTGGATTTTGTACAAACAAAGGCTTTGAAGATACGTGGGACAACTATCAGTGTAAACGTTATGGGAATCCATTGCGGCCTAACGAAATTTGGGTCGAACTGGGTAAAATCATTTACTACTCCCACATCGGCGAATATTCACCACCACGGAAACATTATTTTGTGGCGTCCCTTGGTGTTGGCACAACGTTAGAAAAACTTTTTAACAAGCCGACCGAGCTTCGCAAAAAATTCAAGGAAAATTGGGACGGACATTGTAAAAGTAACATTACGTCAACAAAAGAAATCGAGCTCAGCGGTGAGTTCTCATCCTTTGTTGACGCTTTTGATTTTACGATCTTTTCATCGAAGTCACACATCGAACTTATTGAAGCACATAGTCATACAGAGTTTCACGCAGTTAGGTTCGGGGGCGGTTTACCTGCAAGGCCAAACCCCGAAGCGCCTCCTGCCGTTCCGGTAGCATCTGAGAGCCGATATATTCGCCAGCTTCTTGACGCCTACGGAGATCATTTAGGGGCTCCACTCCACGATATGAGCTCATTATCCGCTCACAGCGTGTTGGAAAGAGATTTTTTGAGGCAACGCGAGCGTTTCTATCATGCAGAAGCACTAAGAAATTTTGCCAGAGACACAGTGCCGGAAGGGACATTCGATGAACTTCAGGATGAGATCTATCATGGTGTGGTTGACGTTACGGAAGCAACCCATTCCAACGGGTACGAAAGGATGAAAGCTACGGTAGCGCAAGCATCAACTATAGCGTTGACCGCAAATCCACTTGCTTCAGTGACCAAGTCGCAGGATCGTCAAGGTATCTGCCACCAACTTGCAAATGAAGATCTTCTTGAATGGGTGATGGATGATGACTAACCGCTTACATCCAGCAATATTCAACAGTCCATTGGAGACCGGAGTCCGTTCTTTGGCGATTCTGGTCGCTGCGCATCCTTCGGCTTTCGATCTGGAAAGGCTGGTTGAAATGGACTATCTCGTCGTGCATTCTGGCGACGCTAATGGTCCTGAAAGCCTTCATGCTGCTCTTCCTATGAGAGCGGGAGAATTATTGGTTCGACGGGGGCTGATCGAAAAAGGTCTTTTGTTGATGTCAAGTCGAAACCTCATTCAACGGATACCCGCAGATGACGGTTTCAACTACGTTGCTGGAGAAGCGGCAGCGCCGTTCCTTGCCTCCCTTACGTCAATCTATTCCCAGCGGCTCAAACACCGGGCCCAATGGGCAGTCGATCGATTTACAGATATCACGACATTGGAGATTCGACAAATCACACATCGACTCTTCAATAATTGGACAAGTCAGTTCTTGGGCAGAGATGAACCGCGAGGTGGTCAATGAGCAACAGTTATCTTCAACTGCGGCGGATTGCCTTTTCCGGTCCTCAGAAAATGTCCGAGATGACATTCTCTGAAGGAGTAAACGTGGTGTGCGGTGCGTCTGACACAGGGAAGTCGTTTCTGGCTGAATCGATTGATTTCATGTTTGGAGGGGCTGAACTAAGAGATATTCCGGAGCGAACGCCTTTTGGTGAGATTCAGTTTGATCTTGACGTCGCCTCTGGTGAGAAATGGCGGTTCTTTCGTGCTACTTCAGGTGGAAACTTCAGTGTACAGGATCTACTCGATAGGGATGCGCAAAATGTAGTTCTTAAGCAAAAACATGCTCACGATAGAACCGACAATATTTCGGGATTCCTTCTCGAAAAAATCGGGTTGCTTGGGAAACGCATATTGCGAAGCAAAAAAAAGGGTACGACGCAGAGCCTCAGTTTTAGAAATATGGCGAGACTTGCGATCATCCAAGAAGGTGAGATTCAGCAGATTGGTTCGCCATTCTGGGGTGGGCAATACACTCTGAAAACTGCCGAGTTGGCGACCATAAAACTCCTTTTGACAGGCGTTGATGACTCTAACGTTGTTGAGACAACGCGGGTTGGAACAGATAGAACAAATCAGATTGAGCTGATAGATGAACTGCTCGCCGATATCAGACAGGAAATTGACGATGTCGGAGAAGAAGAGGCGGACCTCCGGGAACAGATTAATAAGTTGGATGAGACTATTGAACAACGAAGAGAAACCCTGGATGAGGTTCAAGCACAGCTTGGCTCCCTTGTAACAGAACGCAGGGAACTGATGGAAAAGCAAACAGTAATTCGGGATCGACTAGACGAAGTTGCTGATCTGTTAGTCAGATTTGATTTGCTCTTAAATCACTATGACATTGATATCGAACGTCTTGCAGCTATCCAGGAGAGCGGGGCGATGTTTGCACACGTCGAATCGGTACCTTGCCCTCTTTGCGGAGCATCACCCGATGCACAACAGCACGATACTGCGTGCGATGGCGACGTTCTGGCAATCATCCAAGCGGCTTCTGCAGAAATCGAAAAAATTTTTCGACTTAGAGGTGAACTTAAAGAAACAGTGGCTGGTTTGAAGTCTGAGGTCGTTTGTCGTAAGCAAGAGTTATCGAAAAAGAATGAAAAATATGAATCAGTTAATGCAAAAATTCAGAATACTGTTGCACCGACGGTGAGTGAGGAAAGAGCTTCTTTCTCGGAACTGATTGAAAAGAAAGCCGAGGTGCAAAAAGCACTCGAACTTTATGCAAGAGTCAAAAAACTAGAAGAGCGGAGGAGGACGTCTTTGGAACAGGGTGAGGGAGAAGAAGGTTCGTCTGCCCCTCTCGTCTCCGGTTTGCCTGAGTCTGTTGCACATGACTTCTCACTCAAAGTCTCCAGCCTCCTAAAGGCGTGGGATTTTCCCGGTGATTGTTTTGTCCATTTTGACAAAGAAAGCACTGATTTTGTCATCGATGGAAAACCACGAGGGAGCCGGGGCAAGGGGTTACGCGCTATTACGCACGCAGCAGTAACGATCGCATTGTTGGAGTATTGTCAGGAAAACGACCTGCCGCATCCTGGCTTTGTTGTGCTGGACTCGCCGCTTCTCGCTTATTTCAAACCAGAGGGCGACGATGACAGGCTGCTACAAGGTACAAATTTGAAAGAGCAGTTTTACTCTTATCTTGCCGATCACCATGTTGGTGATAGCCAGATTATTATCGTTGAAAATCAGCATCCACCCAATTCAGTGTTGGATAGGTTAAGGATGACTGTATTTACCGGTAATCCCAGTGAAGGTCGGCAAGGTTTTCTCCAGGTGTAACTGATGGGGGCGTGCGTTTTGATTGAATCAACAAATAGTGATTGATCCCAGTCGCGAAATGAACCAAGCATTAGGCGATACTATCATGGGAGAAAAACAGATTCTCGTAGGTCGGTTTTGTTTCGTCAAATCATGTTGTTAAGATGAGTGTTCGCCCTCATCCAACCAAAGCAAAAAAAGAACCCGGAAAATGGTGGGTCATTGACATCGGACGTGGGAAGCAACGGGAGCGTATCACCTTTAACGGTTCGTATGAGGAGGCTTGGAGATACGAGCGATCCATACGGCAGCAACCCGACCACGTTGTCGAGGGATCCGCACCCAAAATAAAGGATGTGGTGACCTTGTTCCTTGATTGGTACAGGACGGAAAATTCCATAAACACGGTCAATGATATGCGGTTTTGTATGGATAACCACATCATCCCTTGGTTTGGCAATTTTCAGCCGAAACAGTTGACCGTGGCCTTGTTCAATAAATTCAAGGCGGATTTGCTCGACCAGGGGCTCGCCCCCGTCACGATCAACAAGAACATGAGTTATCTTTCAAGCCTCATCAAGTGGGCAGCAGAGCATGGATATTGCCAGCCGCTCGCATTCACCATTCCACGATTTTCGAAGAAGAAAACAACGGCAGAGCCGGTGCAACCGCTGACTCGTCGGCAACTGGATGCATTGTATGAATGCCTGGCTCCGGAGTATCGGTTGCTTTTTTTACTTATGGCGGACCACGGGCTTCGGAAAGAGGAAGCTCTGAAGCTGCGGGTTGAGGACATTGACGAGGCGCGCAAGACTATCCGAGTTTACGGGAAGGGGAGCAAGTACAGAATCGTCCCTTTTTTGTCCCATAGATTTGAGGATGAATTGAGCAAGGTCCTTTCGGAAAAACTCGAAGGTTGCTTGGTCGTCAACCCGGCAACAGGCAAACCGTATCGTTCGATCCGCAAGGTGTTGACCAGGGCGGCGAACAAAGCGGGCTTAAGCCGCCAAGTGTACCATCATCTGTTGCGCCATACTTTTGGATCCCTGGCGGCCGAAGCCGGGATGAACCCGTATGCATTGCAACGGATAATGGGACACAGCAATATCGAGACAACGAACAAAATTTACACCCATGTTGGGCTCGATTTTGTAGGAGAAGAGGCTCGTAAAATTCGTGAACAAGAGGTGGGACGTTGACACGGCGTATCCGTGACAGCGTGTAACAGCTTGAACTTAAAAGTGATTAAAACGCGTTTGTAATTCCTAATCCTGGCGCCGCTGGTTCGAATCCAGCCTGGAGCACCACGATGAGAGAAAGGGTTGACGTGTGATTGGAACGCGTTGACCCTTTTTACGTTTGCGCGCACAATACTCGTTGAATCTCTATGCTCACGGAGCGTGAAGAGTGTATTGAGAGGGGAGAGAATGTGCAGACGGCTGGGATGGCCGTTGCCAGTGGAGGCAGGGCTGATTATGGATTTGATTACTGGCGCAACAGGCTTCATCGGGGGCAGACTGGCCCGTCGCCTTGCGCAGCAAGGACAGGCGTGCAGACTGTTGGCTCGGCACGGGAACAGCGACGGGACCGTGCACCTCGCGGACCTGACCAACCCGGCGGCGTTGGGTGAGGCCTGTTCCGGCATCGAGCGGATTTTCCATTGCGCAGGCTATGCGCATGCGTTTTCGTCGTTGTCTGGTGAGACTGCGGGGCAGCATTGGCGAGTCAATTACCAGGCCACGCGCAATCTGGCGGAGGCGGCTGGCCGGGCTGGAGTGCAACGCTTTGTTTTTCTCTCCAGCGTCAAGGCACAGGCCGAACCAGGCGAAGCATGCGGGGACGAAGAGTTTCCAGGCGAGCCGACAACGGACTACGGGCGATCAAAACGCGCTGCAGAAGAGGCGGTGCTGGAAGCGGGGGCGCGGTTTGGCATGCATGTGGTTAATGTGCGGTTAACCATGGTCTACGGGGCCGGAGGACGCGGTAATCTTGAACGCATGGGGCGACTGGTGCGCAAGGGATGGTTCCCGCCGTTGCCGGAAACAGGCAATCGTCGTTCCTTAGTGCATGTCGACGACGTGGTCGAGGCCATGCGCCAGGTGATGAACGCCGATGTTGCCAAAGGGCGCACCTACATTGTCGCCGGGCCCCAAGCCCCGTCTGGACGGCAGTTGTATGACGCCATGCGCAAGGTGCTTGGGTTGCCGGCGGCGTGTTGGAGCGTCCCTGAACCCGTGTTTCGTTTTGCGGCCGGCTGCGGCGATCTTGTCGAGGCGACGTGCAAACGGCACGTTCCGCTCAACAGTGAGGTGGTTGATCGCCTGTTGGGTTCGGCGTGGTACTCTGGGGCCCGCATCACCCGGGAACTGGGGTGGCAGGCAAGAATTGGTTTGGAAGAGGGGTTACGGGAAATGTTTGGCCTATGAAACGCTGTCTTGACCTTCTGCTGGCCGCAACGGCCCTGCTGCTGTTGGCTGCGCCGCTTGTGCTGCTCGCGGCTCTGGTGCGCCTCACCTCGCCTGGCCCGGTGTTGTATTGGTCGGATAGGGTAGGGCGAAACAACATTATTTTCCGCATGCCGAAATTTCGCAGCATGCGTCTGGGCACGCCGGCCCTAGCCACCCATTTGCTGCCCGAGCCGGATCAATACCTCACGCCGATCGGCTCATTCCTGCGAAAATCGAGTTTAGATGAATTGCCGCAGCTCTGGAGCGTTCTTGCCGGCGACATGAGCCTGGTCGGCCCCCGGCCCGCCTTGTTTAATCAGGACGATCTGATTGCCCTGCGCACCCAGCATGGCGTGCATGCGCTTGTGCCGGGCCTGACCGGGTGGGCGCAGATAAACGGCCGCGACGAACTGCCCATACCGGAGAAGGTCAAACTCGATGTGGAATATCTGCAGCGGCGTTCAGTGTGTTTTGATCTGCGTATTTTGTGGCTGACCCTGGTCAGGGTGTTCCGCACCGACGGGGTTTCGCATTGAGGGGCGGCGCTCCGCCGTTTAAACCTATTGCCGGCGGTTCTGACTCTTTTTGAGGTCAATGATCGGGGTGCCGTCGAGGATGTCCAGCCCGGACACCTCGATCCGATTGCCGTGGACGGCCAGCACCTTGAGTTCTGAAATCGCAATCGGGTTGGGCCGCACCGGGCTGCGGGCGGCAAAGACGCCGCATAGGCCGCGCGACCGGTCGCCCCGCGGATAAATCTTGAGAACATCGCGGGCCGCCTTGTGCAGCCAGAACAGCGCCACAAGGGTCTGGCCGGCACCGATGCCGTCGAGTCCATCCGCAAATTCCGGGAAAATCTCCAGGGTTCCGACGTGTTCCGACTCGTCGTAACTTTTTGGGGCGTCTTCGAGGCGGGTGATGTCGCCATGCAGCACGCCAATAAAACGCAACGTGGGTTGTTCCATTGTCAGACCTCGCGGGTGGAGAGGGGGCGCAGAAAGCGGTTAGGCCTTGCCGAAACTGCAGATGGGGTACTGGCATTGCGGGCAGTTGCGGCACAGTCCGCCGTGGCCCAGCATGGCCAGTTCCTCGCGACCAATGGCCTCGCCGGCGAGGATGCGCGGCAGGACCAGGTCAAGCACGGTGATGCGATGAAACATGCCGCAGGCCGGCACGCCCAGCACCGGAACCGTGCCGATCCGGCCGACCAGGAACATGGCGCCCGGCAAAACCGGCGTGCCGTAGGCGATTGATTCGGCGCCGGCGTCTTTGATGCCCTGGCGGGTGACGTCGTCGGGGTCCACCGACATGCCGCCGGAGGTGACGATCAATTCAGCGCCCTGGTCCAGGCATTTGCGGATTTCCGCCGCAATCTGCGCCGGATCGTCCGGGGCAAATCCCACCATGGCGACCTCGGAACCTAACAGGGTCAACTTGTCGCGCAACACCTGCTCAAACCGGTCCTGGATGCGACCGTAAAAGACCTCGCTGCCGGTGATCACCAGGCCGGCTTTCACCTTGGCCAGCGGCGTTACCCGGACAATCGGCGTTCCCGACGCGGCCATTGCCACCGCCTGATCAACCACTCTGCGCTCGGCCACCAGGGGAATCAGCCGCGAGGCCGCCACCTGCTCGCCCTTTTTGACCGGGGTGTTGTCCTGCAGGGTAGCGCACATCACCTCGCCCAGCAGGTTAAACCGGTAAAGCGCTTCGCGATTGATCTTGAGCAGGCCGTCGGCGGCCGCAGTCAGGCTGACCTTGCCCTCGACGATTTCGGTCGAATATTCGACGCCGGCGCCGGCCAGGGCCTTGGCCATCAGCAGGGCCGCCTCGTTTTCGTGGATCTCTTCGGGGCTCAGTTGCAGCACATAGATGTGCTCTTTGCCCAGCCGTCGGAGATGCTCCACGTCCGAAGGCCGGATTACGTGCCCTTTTTTAAAGGCGCGCCCTTTAAACCCATCCTTGACGATTTCGGTGATGTCGTGGGGGAGGACCATACCCACCGCCTCGGTCACTGGGATGATTTTTTTCAATGATATTTCGGCCATATTCATCACGGTTGGCAAAATCTTGAGGGGTCGTGCAACTTGACTGCGGTTGCGAGAACGGCTCCTTCCGGCGTCCGTGCGCTGCACCGTTGCCGGTCCGGCTGGGGCATTGGGGGCAGCGCAGGTCAACCGTCCTCTGTTTATCAGAATAACGAAATGAGCACAAATATTTTCCGCCGCCACTTTAAAGCCTTCATGCCGCAAGCGGCTTTACCCACCGAAGGCAATACGGTACAGTGGGCAACAGCAAAAAAGCGCGACTGCCCCTGGATGTGTCTGGCAGGGCTGTTGCTTGAAGGCAAAGCGCGGCGGAGCCGCCGCAACGAAGCGAAAACGCTGGAGGACCACGAAGATGATCAAAAAAGAACTCATGGAAATTCTTGCCTGCCCGCAATGCAAGGGGCCGGTTGAGCTGCAGCAGGAGCAGGATCGGATTGTCTGCCGAACCTGCCGGTTGGTGTTTGCAATCCGCGACGACATCCCGATCATGCTGATCGACGAGGCCACGCCTTTGGTCGAAAACTGATCGTCAAAAAAAGAAGGCCTGGCGGGAGCGTGTCCCGTCAGGCCTTGTGTCTGCCGCCCGCAGAAACTTACGGGTTGACGCCCATTTCCCGCTCCTTGGCCGCGATGGCCAATCGGGTTTTCACCACTGTGTCCGACACCAGGCTGATCGAGTCGATTCCTTCCTCAACCAGGAAGGTGGCAAAGTCGGGGAAATCCGACGGCGCCTGGCCGCAGATGCCGATCTTGCGGCCGCGACGCTTGGCCGTGGCAATCACCATCTTGATCAGGGTTTTGACCGCCTCGTTGCGCTCGTTGTAGATGTGCGCCACCAGGTCGGAGTCGCGATCAAGGCCGAGGGTCAACTGGGTGAGATCGTTGGAACCGATGGAGAATCCGTCAAAGACGTCGCAGAAGGCGTCGGCGCTGATGACGTTGGACGGGATCTCGCACATCACATAGACCTCCAGTCCGTTTTCGCCCTGCACCAGCCCAAATTCCCGCAACACTTCAATCACCCTGCGCCCTTCCGCCGGGGTGCGGCAGAAAGGCACCATCAATTTGATGTTGGTCAGCCCCATTTCGTTGCGGGCTTTGAGCAGGGCCTTGCACTCCAGTTCAAAGGCCGCCTTGTAGCGCGGGTCGTAGTACCGCGAAGCGCCGCGCCAGCCGATCATCGGGTTGGATTCCACGGGCTCGTAGAGATGGCCGCCGATCAGGTTGGCGTATTCGTTGGATTTGAAATCGGACAGGCGGACGATGACGTCCTTGGGGTAAAAGCCGGCGCCGATCCGGCCCACGCCTTCGGCCAGTTTGTCGATAAAATACTGGCGTTTGTCGGTTGGGTAGGCTGAGGTGCGAGCGTCGATGTCCTCAATGATGTCGAAGATCTCGTCGTCGTCCTTGGCCTGGGCCTGCAGTTTTTCGTAATTGATCAGGGCCAGCGGATGGATGCCAATGTGCGAGTTGATGATGAACTCCTCGCGCGCCAAGCCGACGCCCTCGTTGGGCAACTGCGCCTCGACAAAGGCCTTTTCCGGCAGGCCGACGTTCATCATGATCTTGGTGCGGGTGGCCGGGATGTTGTCGAGATCCAGGGTTTCGACCACAAAGTCGAGCAGACCGTCCCAGATGTGGCCGGTTTCGCCTTCAGCGCAGGAAACTGTGACCTGCTGGCCGTCCTTGATCATTTTGGTGCCGTTTTCGGTGCCGATGACGCAGGGAATGCCCAGCTCGCGGGAGATGATCGCCGCGTGGCAGGTGCGGCCGCCGCGGTTGGTGACAATGCCGCCGGCGGTCTTCATGATCGGCTCCCAGTCCGGATCGGTCATGTCGGTCACCAGCACTTCGCCGGCTTTGAAATCGTGAATCTGGCTGACGTCGTTGAGAATGCGGGTGACGCCCTGGCCAATTTTGGCCCCCACCGCCTGGCCGCTGGCCAGCAGCGTGCCTTTTCCCTTGAGCACATAGGTTTCCATGGTCCGCTTGGACGCCTGGGAATGCACGGTTTCCGGCCGGGCCTGAACGATGAACAGGTTGCCGGTGCCCACCGTTTTGCCGTCGCCGTCCTTGGCCCACTCGATGTCCATCGGGCGGCCGTAATGATCCTCAATGATGCAGGCCCAGCGGGCCAACTGGAGGATTTCGTCGTCGCTCAAGATGTAGGAGCCGCGTTCCTCGGGGGTGGTGTCGATGTTCTTCACCGGTTCGGCGGCGCCGGGTTCGGTGTTGTAGATCATCTTGATTTCCTTGGTCCCCACCCGCTTGCCGACGATCGGCCGCTTGCCTTCTTTGAGGGTTGGTTTAAAAATGTAGTACTCGTCGGGGTTGACCGCGCCCTGGACCACGTTTTCCCCCAGCCCCCAGGAGCCGGTGAGAAAAACGGCGTCCTTGAAGCCGGATTCGGTGTCAATGGAGAACATGACACCGGAGCAGGCGGAGTCGGAACGCGCCATTTTCTGCACCACAATCGACAGATAGACGTCGAACTGACCGAACCCCTTGTCGTGGCGGTAGGAAATGGCCCGGTCGGTGAACAAGGAGGCAAAGCAGCGCTTGCAGGCGTCGATCAGGGCCTCAGGCCCGCAGATGTTCAGGTAGGTGTCCTGCTGGCCGGCAAAGGAGGCGTCGGGCAGGTCCTCGGCGGTGGCGGAAGAGCGGACCGCGACGTCGACGTTTGCGCCGTACTCTTTTTCCATGGTGTTGTAGGCGCTGATGATCGCCTGACGCAGATCGGCAGGGAACTCGGCGTTGCGGATGATGTCCCGCACCTTGGCGCCGCGCTCCTGTAGGTTGTAGAGGTCGTGGGTGTCCAGACCGGCGAGCGCCTCCTCAATGGCGGCTCCAACCCCCGCCGCTTTGAGAAGATATTGGTACGCATAGGCGGTGATGGCGTACCCGTTGGGCACGACCACGCCTTTGGAGGTTAATTTCTGGTGCATTTCACCCAAGGAAGCATTCTTGCCGCCCACCATCGGCACATCCTCAATGCCGATTTCATCAAACCAAAGAATGAGTGCTTTTTTGTGTTGGTTTTCCATCTGTTACTCCCTTGTGAAATGAAACCGCCGGTTGGATGCCGCCCTTTCCGCAAACCGTCTGTTCTTGGAAACCAGCGTATATAACTCTAAAAGTACTGATATATAAAAAAAATCCCCCCGCCGGTCAACCGAAACGTCTGCCTTTGCCTGTTCCGGCTGATTGTCGTGCGGGGCAACCAGATCGGTAGCATCTTGCCAAGAACCTTGCCGGGGGCTATACTGATGGAATGTTTGGTTTTTCAACGTTGCCCGATCACTTGAACCCCCTACGGAGCGGACATGACCATCGAAAAAGAGATCGAATTGATTCTAAGTCGGTATACTGTTGAAGAAAATCACAAGCAAAGCAACTATTTCGACGCGATCAAGCAGCTGGTGGCTGGCCGCGCAGGGGCAGGCGAGGCCCAGTCGCGACAGCAGTGGCAGGGCGGCATTGACCGGGTCTACCGTCTGGTCGAGGATGAAATGCTCTCCAACCAAGGCCTGCCCCGTGCGGTGATTGCCTTTGGTACCTCCGGGTGGCGGGGCACGCTTGGCAAGGATCTTTTTGTCCACTCGGTGGCTGCGGTGACCGCCGCCATTCTCAACCTGTACCGGCAAGCCGAGGGCAACGCGGAGCTGCGCGCAGCCCTCGGGGTCGACAGCTTTGCCGAAATGCAGCAGCGCGGCTGCGTGGTTGGTTTTGACAACCGTTTTGGCGGTCCTCTGCTGGCCTTGGCGGCGGTCAATGTTTTGTGCGCCAACGGGGTGAAGGTGTTCTACGCCGGCGAGGCCACCACCGGAGCCTTGTCGGCCTCGGTGCTGATTCGCAAGGCCGCCTTTTCCATCAACCTGACCCCCAGTCACAACCCCATGGAATACGGCGGGTTCAAGTACAACGCCGCCGACGCCGGACCGGCCGCCCCTGTGCTGACCGACGCCATCACCCGGTTTGCCGGTGAGTATGTGCAGCAGGACGCGGTTCCCTTTATTCCGGCGGGTTGCAATCTGCAGCAACCGCTGGCAGAATTGCCGGGCGTGGTCATGGAAGACGCACTGGAGAGCTGGCGGCAGCTGGTGCGAAACGGCGCCGCGCTCCACGGCATTGCCTATGATCAGTTGCTTGCCGACCTGGCGACCAACGACGAGGTGGTGGTCTGCGTTGACGCAGTGCATGGCGCGTCGCGTCGATATCTGCGCCGCCTGCTCAATAATCCGCCGGCGGACCGGCTGGTGTTGCTGCGGGACAGCCAAGACCCGACCTTTGGCGGCATTGCGCCGGAACCTTCGTCCGCCAATATGCAGCCAGTGATGCGCACCTTGGCGGTACGGAGCGAACCGCTGAAAATCGGGGCGATCATCGACCCGGACGGCGACCGCATCCGTTTCACCGACGGCGTCATCGAGATCTCGATGAACCAATTCGGGGCCATGGCCTACCATTTCCTCCATGAGATCAAAGGCAAACGCGGCATGGTCGCCAAAACCGTGGCCTCCAGCAATCTGGCCAACGCCGTGGCCGAGCAGCTGGGCGAGGAGGTCTTTGAACCCAAGGTCGGCTTTAAGGAATTCAAGCCGGTAATCAACAAGGCGCTGGTCTATTTCGAGGAGTCGGACGGCATTTCAATCATCGGCCATACCCCGGAAAAAGACGCCTTTATTGGCCTGATTCTGGCCATCGACATGGTCATGACCCTAAAAAAATCCCTGGGCGAATATCTGGCTGAAATTGAGGCGACCTTTGGCTGCTTCTATCCCGATCGCGACGGCGTGGTGGTGTCACAGCAGGGAGCAACTCTGCTGCAGACCCTGGGACAACTGGAGCAATACGGCCCAGGCAGCCAGGTGCGGGTGGGGGATGGGCTTAAAACCATCGCCCAGGTGATCGACGTCGATGGCCGCAAAATGATTTTTGAGGACGGCTCCTGGATTATGATCCGACCGTCGGGCACCGAACCCAAGGTCCGCTTTTATGTCGAGGCGAGGAACCGGGAGGAAACCACGTTGCTGGTAAAAAGCGCCAAATCGATGCTTGCCGAAATCGGACTCCTGCCCTAATGTAGAAATTTACATTTGTCCCTGCAGATGCTGCACGCCAAGGGGCTCGGGAAGATCATCGGAAACCATTACACAGAGAATCGGTCATGTGGGAATATACAGACAAGGTCCAGGAACATTTCATTAATCCGAAGAACGTCGGCGAGATCGAAAACGCCGACGGCGTCGGCAACGTCGGCTCCATAGCCTGTGGCGACGCCCTGCGCCTGACCATCAAGGTCGATGAAAATCAGATCATCACCGACGCCAAGTTCAAGACCTTTGGCTGCGCCTCGGCCATTGCGTCGTCCTCCATGCTCACCGAGATGCTCAAGGGCATGAAGTTGGAAGACGCCAAAAATCTGACCAACGACGACATTGCCAGGGCCCTTGGCGGTCTGCCCAAGGAAAAGATGCACTGTTCGGTGATGGGACGCGAGGCCCTGGAGGCCGCCATTGCCGACTACACCGGCGTTATCCTGCCTATGGCGCAGGGCGAGGTGGTGTGCGAGTGTTTTGGCGTCACCGATCTGGAGATTATCCGCGCCATCAAGGAGAATTCGCTGACCTCGGTGGAGGAAATCACCAACTTCACCAAGGCCGGTGGCGGTTGCGGCAAGTGTGAGGGGCGGTTGCGCGAGCTGCTAGTGGAAACGGCGGAAGGGCTGCCCGAGCAGACCGTGGGGGTGAAAAAGCAAAAACGGATGACCAGCCTGGAGAAAATTAAAAAAATCGAGGAAGTCATTGAGCGGGAAATCAAGCCCACCCTGAAAAAGGACGGCGGCGACATTCGCCTGATTGACGTGGACGGCGACTTCGTCACCGTGTCGTTGCGCGGTTCCTGCGCCGGTTGCCATTCGTCGCGGACCACCCTCAAGGAATATGTGGAGAAAAAGTTGCGTGAACAGGTGCTTGAAAGCCTGATCGTCGAGGAGGACAAATAATGACTGTTTCGCCAGACCAGGTAGTTTACATGGACAACAACGCCACCACCCGGGTTGCTCCCGAGGTGCTGGACGCCATGATGCCCTATCTCACTGAATTATACGGCAATCCTTCGTCCATGCACACCTTTGGCGGCCAGGTCGGCCAGGCGGTCAGTCAGGCCCGGCAGGAGGTCGCCGACCTGCTTGGCGCCAGCCCCGAGGAGATCGTCTTCACCAGCTGCGGCACGGAAAGCGACTCCACCGCCATTCTTTCCGCCATCCAGACCTATCCTGAAAAAAATCATGTGGTCACCACCCGGGTGGAGCATCCGGCAGTGAAAAATCTCTGCGACAATCTGGAGATTTTCACCGGCCGCAAATATCACTCCACCCGGTTGCATGTTGAAGCCGACGGCACCCTGGATCTGCAACGGTTCAAGGACAGCCTCACCGACGAGACCGCGATTGTCAGCGTCATGTGGGCCAACAATGAGACTGGGGTTATTTTTCCGGTGGAAGAGATGGCCAGGATAACCAAGGAACGCGGCATCCTGTTCCACACCGACGCGGTCCAGGCGGTGGGCAAAATTCCAATCAACCTCAAGGAAACGGCGATTGATTTTCTCTCCCTTTCCGGCCACAAGCTCCACGCCCCAAAAGGAATCGGCGTGCTCTACGTCCGCAAGGGAACGCCGTTCATTCCGTTTCTCAACGGCGGCCACCAGGAGCGCGGTCGTCGCGGCGGCACGGAAAACGTCGCTTCCATTGTCGGTCTGGGCAAAGCCTGCGCCTTGGCTGCGGCCAAGATGGACGAGGAAAACACCCGGGTGCGGGCCCTGCGCGACAAGCTGGAAAAAGGATTGCTGACCTCGATTCCCAAGGCGCTGCTCAACGGTCATCCGGAACAGCGGCTGCCCAACACCGCCAACATCAGCTTTGAGTACGTTGAGGGCGAGGCCATCCTGCTGCACATGAATCAGCACAACATCTGTGCCTCTTCGGGGTCTGCCTGCACCTCCGGTTCGCTGGAGCCGTCCCATGTGCTGCGCGCCATGGGGGTGCCGTTCACCGCCGCGCACGGTTCCATCCGCTTCAGCCTGTCGATTTACAACACCGAGGAAGAAGTCGATTTTGTCCTTGAAAAAATGCCGGCCATCATTGCCAAGCTGCGGGCCATGTCTCCCTTCTGGGAAGAAAACAACAAGTAGCGTTTTCTCCAACGCCGCCTGTGGCTTGGCCAAGGCGGCGTTTTTTTTCCCCATTTCTTGTCGGTTCCCCATGCGCATAATCGAGCCAAGCTTCACCATTCTTGATGAACTTGACCAGCAGAGCCTGCCGGTCCGCATCGAATACTGCGGTCGCATCTGCTACAAAAGCGAAAACCGGATTGACCGTGATTCCGCCATTCCCTTTGTCAGGAAAATGGCGGAGAACGGTCACAACTCGGTGCTGGAGATGGGCGTGGCGACATTGATCGTCGCCTGTGCCGGGTCGGACCCGATTCAGGCGCTGTATTTTCTTCAACCCAAATTTCTCCAGATCGATCAGCTGGAGGGGAATCGGCTGCTGATCACTGGTTCCATCCGCGCCTATCGCGAGATGCTGCTGTTTCATCCCGAGGACGCCGTCTCCCAGGCCATTGGCCTGTTCCTCAGGCGCAAACACCCCTATTTTTTTGAAACCCTGCACCTTGCGTCAGGGGAAAAGGCAATCGACGGCATTGTTATTGAAGAACTGAGCCTTGCAGCCGTTGAGCAGTTGGCTCCGCCGCAATTGGCCAAGCATCGTTATCTCGCGGTCAAGTTCATCGTCAATCGGGCGGTCACCCACGAACTGGTTCGCCATCGTCCCTGTACCTTTCTGCAGGAGAGCCAGCGATACTGTCGCTATTCCGCCGACAAATTCGGCAACGAGGTGACCTTTATCAAACCGGTTTTTTTTGACGAGCAGAGCGAAGAGTTTGCCGTTTGGAAGCAGTCGATGGAGGCCATGGAACAGCAGTACTTCCGTCTGCTGCAGACCGCAACCCCGCAGGCCGCCCGCACCGTGCTGCCCAATTCCTGCAAGACCGAGATTATCGTCTACGCCAATCTCCTGGAATGGCGGCATATCCTCGAACTTCGCACTTCAATGGCCGCCGAGCCCTCGATGCGCGAGGTGATGATTCCGTTGCAGCAAGCGCTTCAAGAACGATTTCCTGCAGTCTTCTCTTGAAAAGAGGCTTCTGGGGCCGGCTGCATTGATTGGGCGCCGGCGTCAGCGCCTTAACTGTCCTTCCAAAAAAGGTTTTCTTCCTTTTTGACCAGCATGCGCTTTTGTAGTACACTATCTGAAAATCCCATTTCTCTTGACGCATAGGGTCTATACACATCCATGGCTATAAAACCAGGGCAACCACTCACAGATTCGCAGAGAAGCTCGATGAAACGGACGGTCAAAGACCAGTCCGGAGCCGGCAAATTGAAAATTGGCGAACTTCTGAGCAAGGCAGGCTACATCACTGCCACCCAGTTTGAGGAAGCCAAAATTGTTCAGAAGAAAACAGGCGAGCGGCTGGGTCGCATCTTGCTGGAAAGCGGCGCGATCGAACGGGACACCATCGCCAACTTTCTCAGCAGGATGCACAACTATACCCTGGTCGTCGTCGACCAGGAGGCGCCGAGCAAGGAGGCGCTGAGCCTCGTTCCCTACGAAACTGCCAAGCAGTTCATGGCCTTCCCGTTGCGCATCGCCGGGAACACGCTGCAGGTCACCATGGCGGAGCCGACTGACTCTTTGGACGTTGAGCAACTGCAAGATATTATTCAGAAAAATCTTACGGTCTGCGTCTCGACAGCCAAGGACATCATAGACGCCTATAAAAAATATTATCATATCAGCGACGAAGAATATCAGTCCTTCTTTAAATTTGAAACCGAGGCGGAAGAGGAGGCTGTTACCCAGGTTGACGACTTTGGCGCCTTGGTTTCCGATGCGGCGGAGGATTTCGAGATTGAGAGCGGCGGGGCGGACGAAGGCTCTTTCGAGCAGTTTTCCGCCTCAGACGCCCCCATTATCAAGCTGGTTAACGGCATCCTGGTGAAGGCTGTGCAGGACGGGGTCAGCGACATCCATATCGAGCCGTTTGAGAAGACCATGCAGGTGCGCTATCGCAAGGATGGCGCCCTGTTCAAGTCGATGAACCTGCCCTTGACGATTAAAAACGCCATGGCTGCCCGCATGAAAATCCTGGCAGGGTTGAACATCACCGAGCGTCGGGTGCCGCAGGACGGCCGCATTAAAATCCGTCTCGGCCGCAACCGGGCGGTTGATTTCCGGGTCTCCACCCTGCCGCTGCTCTACGGCGAGGGCATTGTTCTTCGTATTCTGGATAAGGACTCGCTCAATGTCGACCTGACCAAGCTTGGTTTTACCGTCGAGACCTTTGCAGCGCTGAGAAGATGCCTTACGCGCCCCCAGGGCTTGCTGCTGGTGACGGGGCCGACTGGCTCGGGCAAGACCGTCACCCTCTATTCCGCGCTGAACTCCCTGAACACCGAAGACATCAAAATTCTGACCGCTGAAGACCCGGTCGAGTTCAACTTCAAGGGCATCAACCAGGTCAACGTCAACGCCGAGGTCGGCATGACCTTTGCTGCGGCGCTCAAGGCCTTTCTCCGCCAGGATCCCGACATTATCATGGTCGGCGAGATTCGCGACATTGAAACCGCGGAGATCGCAATGAAAGCGGCCATGACCGGCCATCTCGTCTTCTCGACGCTGCACACCAACGATTCGCCGGCCACGGTCAGCCGTATGGTGGATATTGGCATTCCTTCGTATATCCTGGCCTCTTCGCTGACCATGGTGCTCTCTCAGCGCCTTGCCAGACGATTGTGCGCGAAATGCAAAACGCCGGCGGAATATGACCAGCAAACGCTCCTCAGCGCCGGATTCAGGGAGAACGAGCTAGACGAATTGAAATTATTCAAAGCCAGAGGCTGCCCGGATTGCAACGGGTTGGGGTATCGGGGCCGGGTTGGCTTTTTTGAGCTTATGGAAGTGACGGAAGCGGTGGCCGAAGCGATTCAGGCGGAAGTTTCCGAGGAGCAATTGCGCAAGGTCGCCATGCAGGAAGGCATGTTTACCCTGCGCGAGGCCGGTCTGCAAAAGGCGCGGGAAGGCGTCACCAGTCTCGAAGAGGTGTTAAAACGGACCGTGGCCCATGAAGACAGTCTGCCGGCGTATCTGGTAAACCCGGATGTGGAGGAATACGAAGACGGGGATGTGGTGATCCAGGAAGGCAACAAGGATCGGGATTTTTTCAAATTGATTCGGGGCAAGGTGGCGGTGTTGCGTTCGGGGAAAAAGATTGCGGAAATTACCGAACCTGGCGAATACTTTGGCGAAATGGCGGCAATTTTGGAAGAGCCGCGTTCCGCCTCCATCATTTCCGTGGGGCGTTGCACGATCAAACGGTATCCGGGCGCCAAATTGGCGGAGTTGATCGAAAAATATCCGGAAGTCTCCAAGCATTTATTCCGCACCCTGGTCGAGCGCCTGCACAAGACCGACCGGATTGTGGTGCAACTTGCCAGCGCGGCGAAAGCTCGTCCCCCCCAGCAGGTCATCCGCCAAGCATGAACAAAATTTCCGTTTACATCATTACCTACAACGAGGCGGACAAAATCCGCGCGGCCGTCAATTCGGTGCTGTGGGCCGATGAAATAGTGGTTGCGGATTCCTCCAGCCAGGACAACACGGTGGCCATTGCCGAGGAACTCGGGGCGCGGGTGGTGCAAATTCCCTTTCGCGGCTTTGGCGATCTGCGCAATCAGGCCATGGCCGCCTGCACCCACGATTGGATTTTTTCGTTGGATTCGGACGAACGATGCACCCCGGAAGCCCGTGATGAAATCCTGACCTGCGTTCAGGCTCCGCAAGCAGACGCCTATTACATTCCCCGGAGAAATTTTTTCATGGGTCGCTGGATACGCTATTCAGGATTTTATCCCGATTACCGCCAGCCGCAGCTGTTCAAGAAAGGGGCCTTGGTGTTCAAAGACGACCAGGTGCACGAGGAGTTTTCCATCCATTCCCGCCTGCCGGTCGGATTTCTCCGCAACCCCATCTGGCAGGTGCCGTACAAAAACCTCGAAGAGGTGGTGCACAAAGCCAACAAATACTCGTCGCTCGGCGCACAGAAGCTTGCGCAACGGGGCCGAACCGGCTCTTTGCCGCAGGCCTTGGTGCACGGGGTGTGGTCGTTTTTCCACATGTATGTGTTGAAACGGGGCCTCCTCGACGGCTGGCCCGGCTTTATCATCGCCCTCGGCAATTTCGAAGGGACGTTTTACAAGTATGCCAAGCTGCACGAACTCCAGGCCGCCTGGATCCCGCCGCCTTCTCCTCCCCTGAAGCGCACGCCCTGAATCAACTGCGATACTGATCAAGCCCGGTTTTGCACCAGGTGAGCCGCCCTTCGATGGTCCGCTGCAGCAGATCGTCGTTGAGAGCCAGCCGGTCCCGATTGTTCATCGGGTGGTGCAAATGATATCCCAATGCGCGAAATTTCAGATTCTGGCGCTGCACCCCGCAGTTGAGCAACCGGGCGACAAATTCGGAATCTTCCCGTCCCCATCCGACAAAGTCCTCATTAAATCCGTTCACCCGGAGTGCATCCTCCTTCCAAAAAGCAAAATTGCACAATCGGGTGCCCTGCAGTTTGGTGCTTTTCAGGGAAAACAGCCGGGAAAGCAGTTCAGAACGCAGGCAGTTTTTCTTGTTGCCGACGCCTCTGGCGCCCAGGGGAATGGTAAGGGCGCCGCGGGCAAAGACCTGCGCGGTCAACTTGTCGCCCAGTAAAGCGCGCGGCCCCTGGACAAAGTATCCTCGCCGGGCGACGGCCAGGTGGTCGGCTGCAAAGCGGCGATCCAGCAGGATGTCGCCGTCGATCAGCAGAATGTAGTCCCCTTGCGCCCGGGCGATGGCCCTGTTTCGGCTTTTTGCCAATCGATAGCCGTCGTCTTCATGCCAGGAGTGCACCAGGGGCACCGGCGCTTGAGACGCCATGTTGCGGATAAGTTCGGCGGTGTCCGGCCGCGAACCGTCGTCGGCCACCACAATTTCCATCGGCGCCAGCGTTTGGTAAAAGGCGCTGCGCAACACAAGCTCAAGCGCCTCCTTCCAGTTGTAGGTGGTCACGATCAAGCTGATCCGCACGTTTTCTTTTATCATCGTCAATTTCTCAAAGTAAACCCATCACTGCAGCGAACACCTGCTCCACGCTGATGGAGCGCATGCAGCTCATGTGGTCGCACACCCGTTTCCGACAGCAGAGGCACGGCACGTTTTCCGCCCGCACGATCACATTGCGGACCCTATATGGGCCAACCCGTTCAGGGTGGGTCGGGCCGAACAGGGCCGCCACCGGCACGCCGGCCATGGCGGCGATGTGCATGGGGCCGGTGTCCAATCCCACGTAGGCCGAGGCTCTTTTCATCAGGGCGACCGATTCCGTCAGGCTCAACTGGCCGGCTGCGATTGCGGCGCCGGAGTGGTTCATGCGCCCGATGACCTCTTGGATGTAGGCCACATCACTGCCGCTGCCGCCAAACACGGCTCGCACGCCAGCATCGGCCAACCGGTCGCAAAGTCGGCTCCAGCGGGTCTCCAGCCAGAATTTGGATTGCCAACGGGCGGCGGGATTGACGTACACAAAACGATCATCAGGGCCAATGCCGGATTGCGATAAAAATACGGCAACCCGCTCTTCATCGGACGTGCTTGAGCACAGATAAAAATCCGCCGGCACGACCGGGCAGGCAAAGTGCGATGCAAACAGCAGATTCTTATCCACCGCATGCACTGTGCCCTCTGGGACGTCGAGCAACCGGTGTTGAAACAGGGTGTTCAATTCCCGAGCGTCTTTAAAGCCGACGCGCAGGCCGCCAGGATTCATGACGGCCATGAGCCCGCTGCGAAAGGAGGCATGCAGGTCGAGGATCAAATCGTAGGGCGCGGCGGCAAAGGAGCGCCGCAAATCATGGAGGACCCGCAAGGTTGCTGCGAGCGCGCTTCCATACGAAAACCAGGTGGAATCCGGGCTGCTGGTCGACGGGATGTGCATGGGATGCACACGGTCGACCGAATCGTCTTGGCCAACCAGCGCCGCATAGCCTTGTTCCACCACCCAGCCTATGGAGCACTGCGGAAAGCAGCGTTTGAGCGCGTGGGTCGTTGGAAAGGTATGGATGACGTCGCCAAGGGAGCTTTGCTTGACGACCAATATCCGGTTGCCGTTTAAGTCCATGAATCCGTTTTAGCCAAAAAGCCGTTTAATTTCATTGATATGGTGATTGATTCCCAAACCGTGCCGATCCGCAAACCCGGGCTCGACCCTCAGGCCCCGATCAAGTTGCCTGAGCGCGTCGACAATGGTTGCGGGCTGGTTGTCGTCCAGCAGCACAGAGGGTTCCCCTTGCAATAGCTCTGCGGCGCCGACCTGTTTGGTGACCACAACCGGGGAGCCGCATTGCATTGATTCAGGGACGACCAAACCAAACGGTTCGTAGTGCGACGGCAGGATGGTGTAATCCACAGCAGCGTACACCGGGGCCAGATTGGTGCAATAGCCAAGGTGGCGCACGTTGTCGGGGTGCGGCATGGAAATTTTGCTGCCAGCCACCAGGAGCTGATAACGCTTTGGGTCCAGTGAGACAAAGGCGCGCAGCAGTTCCTGCAGGCCTTTGCGCTGGTGGCCGCAGGACACAAAGAGGAAAATCAGGCGACTGTCGTCAATGCCGAGGGCGGCGCGGGCCTGGGCGCGCTCGTGGTTGTCGAAGAAACGAAAGGCCGCCGAGTCAATGGGCGGATAGACAACCTGCACCTTGGAGCCGTCGATCTGAAAATGGGCGAGAATTTCCCGCGCCACCGTGGCCGAGTGCGCCATGACGTGGGGGACCGTACGGAACATTTTTCGTTCAAAATAGGTTTCAAACAGATCGTAGACGCCACGCAACAAAGCGGTGCGGCGGATATGGCGGATGGTTTCCACATGGACGCCGCCGCACACTGCAACATGCGTGCTGCTGGTTCTGGCCATGCCAATGGCCAGATCATATTCCTGTTTCAGCGGCAATTGATCGCATTGCTGCAAAAAACGAAATTCTCGCATTTTCCGGGGCAGAATCGGCCTGATTCTCCGAACAGTGCAGCCGGTTTCCTTGACTAACTCCGGATCAACGGCGCAGGCGTGCACAGTGACCAGGTCGCCTTGGCGTTGGAAACCACGGACCAGGGAGAGCAGGTACGCTTCCATGCCCCCCCCTCGGGTAAAATTGGAGTGAACGAGCGCAATATTCAATGGATACCTATTTTCGTGCAGAATGGGCGATGATGATGCGGTTGACGTGTTGTGTGAACGGATGCGTCGGTTGGGCGGATCAAGCGTCCGGAAGCGCCTCATGCTCGCCTTTAAGCCGGAACAGGATAAGTGTTCCAGTGTCTTCGTGTCGCCAACGCCCCATTTCTTCAAACCGGTCTTGAAACTCCATGCTTGAGTGACCGAACGACCCATTTTTCCACGCCAACTCCTCCCAGAGGAAAAACTGCATGTTTCGGGCGCGCATCAATTGTTCAAGCGCGGCAACGGAGCCAGGGGTCACAATGCTGTCGTGATAACAAAGGGGGGTGGTGGAATCGGCGTTGGCGTAGAAGACAATCCAATTGTGCGCGATCGACCTTCTGCCGGCAATGCCGACAGGCAATTGGTTGTGGACCAGTTGAGCGGCTGCTTGGCCGATTTGAGGGTAGACAGCCTTGTCGTCCTCAATTGAGCGCATGTTTTTCGGCAATGACGCCAGCACTATAAATGCGGCGACCATGGCGAAGGCTTTTTTGGGGGTCCATTGAGGTCGCGCCGCAAGCCAATCGAGCGCCGTTTGTATGCCCAGTCCGGCAAAAAGACAGGAGGGCAGCAGCAATAGGGCAATGAAGCGATAGGTCATGACCCAGGTCTGAACGACATGGGCGCACAAAAGAACAAAGGAGGCGCCAATGATCAGGAGGACGTAGAGAAAGTCGGAGCGGCGTCGGGATTGGGTGCAGAACACAACGCCCCCAAGGAGATAGAACGGCACGTAGGGATAAAAATAAGACTCCATGGCGTTGCTCAAAATGGACCCAAGCGCGATCAGCCAAACAACATGGTAAGAAGTCTCAAGAAAATTGCCAAGCAACGAAAAACCGTACCCGCTAAACAATGTTTTCAACGCTTGGCGAAGTTCTTGGTAAGAGACCATGGGTTGGATAAATTTGTCGGCAACTTCATTCAGCCGGATCAGGCTGAAGACGTCGACCCCGTAAAGCAGCAACACGGACCCGCCGGCGAGGGCCAGCAGCAAAAACGGGAGAAGAACCGTCAGCAAGCGGGACAATTTTCGTTCGCCTTGGGCAAGGACAATGCACAAGCAGGCGGCGGGCAGCAAAACCAAGCCTTCAATGCGGCTCCATGCCGCCAGCAGAATGAAGACGCTGCTGGTCAGCAGCCAAAAGAAGGATCTGCGTGGGGATTGCAATTGCTTGCTGTGCACGACAAACGCGAGCATTGAAGCGAGGAAAAAGAACCAGAAGGTTGCGTCCCGCATAGCGTCGGCGCTGTAGCGAACCAGCATGGGCGTCAGGGCAAAAAGCAGGGTGGTGAGCCTACTGACGGCAGGATCGTAAAATTGACGCAGCAGCGGATACAGCACTGCCAGCATGCCCATGCCGCAACAGAGGGAAACCATTTGAGCGCTCGTCGTCCAACTGGGCACAAACAGGTGGGCAAGCGCGATCAGGAATGGATACAGGGAAACATAGGGCAGCTGGCATTGATTGAGGAGATCCCATTGGCCGCTGGCAATGGCTTTTGCTTGGTAAATATAGAGAATGCCATCGGGGTTGATGATTACTAAATGATTATGGGTAATGATTCGAACCAAGAGCCCAAGAATTAAAAACAGTAATAGGGAAACGGAAATTGTTGGGATGGAATTCATTTTATAATGCATCAATTTTGTCATTGTTTGCATGCGAACGACGATGAGCAATTCAAACGTTAAAAAAACATTTCAATTGTTCTCCCCTTTTCTTTATGCTGTAAAAAAACTTTCGATTTAGGATGTTGTTGAGCCAGCGACTTTTGGTGACAATTAAAGAGGTGCATGGAGTGCGAATCCAAAGCGATTTTAAGCATTTTTGGTATTTTTTAATAAACATAGATCTGGAAGCATTGAAATCACTGCCACCATTGCCGGCACTTTTGTGGAAGAGATGAAAATTGATTACGTAGCTATTCCACCCTAATATTTTAGCTATGGTGCATAAATCTGTTCCATACATATGGAAACCCGATAAATCGTGCGATAAACTAAGGTTTGATTCGTTTTTGACTAGTAAAAAATTTTCATCTAGACTTTTGACTTTTGCGGGAAATTTTCCAGTATTTCTATTGTCGCCCCACGGGTCAGTGATTCTGTAAAATCTCTCTGTAAATCCTTGAAAACCAGCATTTCCCAATATTGCCCAGTTGGGGTCTAATTCTTCTATCTCATTGATACATTTGTCTAAAACGTCAATGCTGTCAAATTTTAAAAGAATATCTTGGTGGCAAATTATGATATATTTGTAATTCGATTGATTAAGAAATTTATTTGTACCTGTGTAGCCATCGTCGTGATTGAATTCTGAATTGTCAATGTAGAAGAAATCAGCAGTTTTTTCTGAAAATCCGGCTGTTTCAAATGAGTGAACCATCTCTTCGTATTCTGAAAAATTAGTGACAAGAGTGCAAATTGAAAATCGTTTTTTGTATTTTATTTCAATTTCGGTGCAATTTTTCATTTTTTTGTTCGAATGAAATTTAATTTTCCAGTTATATTTTTGGTTTCACCACATTTACATAGTGCAAATATTTTGCATCAGAAAATAAATTAAATGTCATGAAGTTTATAATTTTTAAATTTTTACTTCGAGTTGGGTGTATTCCTTTCATTGTTATTATTTCGTAGTCAAGATCGTGAAACATGTTTATTATGGTTTTGTAAGTGAAAAATCTTAAATGAGTAATGTCTAAGACTCCTTGGTCTTGGTAATTCCATTCTCCGTGCAATAATAAATCTTTAAATACCCGATAATATCTAATGTTTGGTATCGATGTAACTATGATGCCATTTTTTGACAATTTACATTTTATTTTTTCTAGTAAAGTCCATGGGTGTTGTAAATGTTCCAAGAAGTCAAACATAATAATGCAGTCAAAGTAATTATCTGGTAATTCTGGTAAAGATTTAAACGCGTCATTGTTTATCACTCTATCAATTTTACCTGATGCTTCTTTTGCGTATTCACTTTCTATCTCAACAGCCCAACTTTCAGAGCCATATTTATTTTTTACAAGCTCAGAGAATGATCCGTCTCCACAACCAAATTCTAATGTCGTGTTCACCCAATCTGGAATGTAAAAAAGCATATCTTGCCGATTGTTGCTAAAATATTCTTTTTTTTTAATTGTGTTATTGTATTTAGAATTTAATTTCATCTTATTTTTCGGTTAACTATGAATAGTGATTTGCTGTTATATATTATTTGAATTGCAAGTGATACAATCCGCTATATTCCCCTTTCGATGCAAGCAACTCTCCATGTGTTCCTTCTTCCACCAACTGCCCGTCTTTGAGGACAATGATCCGATCTGCGTTTTGAATGGTTGACAGGCGGTGGGCGATGACGATGGTGGTGCGGTTTTGCATGAGATTTTCTAAAGCCTTCTGCACTTCGCGTTCCGATTCGGTGTCAAGAGCAGAAGTCGCTTCGTCCAGAATCAGGATTGGGGCATCCTTGAGCAAGGCTCTGGCGATGGAAATTCGCTGCTGCTGACCGCCGGAGAGGCGGGCGCCGGATTCGCCGATGATGGTGTCAAATCCCTGGGGCAGCTCCATGATGAAATCCAATGCAAAAGCTGACCGCGCCGCCTCGATTATCTTTTCCTCCGGACAGTCGGGCCGTCCGTAGGCGATGTTGTTGCGGACCGTGTCGTTGAACAGAATTGTCTGTTGCGTCACCAGCGCCATCTGACTGCGGAGTGAGGCAAAGGTGGCCTGGCGGATATCCACGTCGTCAATGCGCACGGCCCCTTGGCTGACCTCGTAAAAACGGGGGAGCAGGTTGGCTAGCGTCGTCTTGCCGCTGCCGCTAGGCCCGACCACGGCCAGCACCTCGCCCCGGTTGACGCGAAGGTTGAGATGCTTAATGACTGTTTCGTTGTTTTCGTAATGGAAACTGACGTCTGCAAAAACAATGCTGCTCTTGAACGGTTTCAAGACAACAGCCTCGGCGGTTTCGCGGATGTCCGGTTGGAGATCCAGGAGGGTGAAAATCCGGGTGGATGCCGCCAGCCCCTGTTGAATGGTGGTGTTGATTTTGCTGACGCCTTTGACCGGTTCGTAGAGCATAATCAACGCGGTCAAGAAGGACATGAAGGAGCCAGGCGTGGAGTTGCCCTGCAATACCTGGGTGCCGCCAAACCAGATGATCATGGCCATGCCGATGCCGCCGAGGAATTCGATCATCGGATGCGAGAGACAACTGTACTTGGTCTCCAACATCAGGGTGTCCATGATGCCCTGCATTTTAGCGCCGAAGCGTTGTTTTTCAAATTGCTCCATGCCAAAGGCCTTGACGATGCGCACCCCGGCAATGGTTTCATGCAGTTGGCTGGTGGCCTCGCCAATTTTGGTTTGGTAGGTGGTGCTGATTCTCCGGAACTTCTTGCCGAAAACAACAATGGGCACGGCGGCCATGGGCAGGAAGAGCATGGACACCAGGGCGAGTCGCCAATCCATGAAGAAGATGACGCCGATCAACCCAATCACGGAAAAAAAATCGCGCAGCGTCCGGATCAGGGCATGCGTCACCGACCCTTGCAGCATGGTGACGTCGTTCATGATCCGCGAGATCAGTTCGCCGGTGGGATGCTGGTGGAAAAAATGAAGCGGCATGTCATGGAGGTGGGTGTAAATCTTGTTGCGCAGGTCGCGAATCACGCACTGGCCGACCATCTCCAGGAGATAAGAATACATGAAAAAGAAAAGGCCTTTGACGAAAAAAATCGCAATCAGCCCCAGTGGCAACAGATGCAGTAGGCGAGCATCGTGATTAACGAAAATTTCGTCAAGCAGGGGCTTGACCATATAGGCCTGCAAGGCGTTGAAGCCGCCCACCGCAATCATGCCGCCCATAGCCAGCAGCAGTTTGGTGTGATACGGTTTCAACACCGTTTGCAGTTTTAAAAAAAGGGTTTTGTTGTCCATCAAAAAGAAAAAACGAAAGTCGTGGAATAGAGAGAAATCTTCACAGCAAGGGATCAACCTTGCGCTCTTCGGGCCAGCATTTACCCTATTTCAGACAAGTGCGCCAGCGTAGTTGCCGGAAAAAACCGTGGGCGTGTCGCCTCGGCCGCTCAGCAGAGCCGTCACCTCGGCGCACTCCCGTTTGGCCTGTCCATGGCTGATGTCCACCACCAGATAATCGACCCCCGCCTGGACAAGTTCGTCCGTGTATTGCAGCAGGGAAAAGGCCGAGTGCGAAAAGGCATACAGGGTTTCTTCGCGGCGGTCGAGGTAAAATCGTTCCCCCCGGGAGCTGGCAAAAGTTCGCTGCCCCTGGAAATGCGGGGCGTCCAGGCGCGCGGAGAAGAGCGGCGGCCGGCCATAGACATGGAGCCCGACCTGCATACGCTGGTCGTCTTGCGGCAGGGGGGATTGAGAGAAATGGGTTAGGGCGGCGGCAAGGGTCGCTCGATCCGTTTCCAGGGAAAATTGGACGCCGGCCAGCCCGCATTCGCCGTACATCCGAAGGGCCGGGCTGTTGAGCGCGTTGCAGCTGTAGTCGCCGTACACTGCGAGGCTGTGTTCGGTTGGCGTTTGCCCTTCATCCGAAAACAGAGCCATCTGCCCGATCTGGCTGATTTGAAAACAGCTTGGCCCCAGAAGCCGAATCTGTTCGACCGCTTTCCGGACCCCGGGTAGTTGCGCTTCGTGAATCACCGTTGGCAAGGCCCACACCAAGGGGGGCAGCTTGGCGCTGCGTCGTTGTCGGACGTACAAAAAATATTCGAGATTGCGTTGGTTCAGGTCGATCAAAAACTTGGCTACCCTGAACGGATAGCGCTGACCGAGCGATTCCAGAGATTGGGCCTTGAGCCACCACTGCGGCCCAGTGGGGCGTGTTTGGGGCGGACGATTGCGTTCGGCTGCTGGTCGCTGGCTTGGCGAGCGGTCGCGGCCGTCGCGTTTATGCTCCGTGCCCATGGCCAGCGTCGTCAGGGCTTTTTCGACTTGGAAGGGATCTGGCAGAGGCGGCGGCATTTTGGCGGCGCTTCGCGTCAGAGCCGAGCGTTGATTTTCCGCCCGTCCGCTGACGTCGATCCGAAACAACAGGCCATGCGAGGGTTGGCGAAAAATGCTTGGCTCAATGTCGGGCAGGGTGATCAGCGCCGTCTGACCTGACTGCGCTTGGTCAACCTGCTTGCCTTTCACGGTCAAGGCGCGCAGGGAAAAGCTCTTGCGATCCCCGCTCCGTTCCTCATACAGGCGCAAGCGGTCGCCCAGCTTGACCGCCGTCTGCAGCCCAACCTGCAGGGTGAGTGTTCGAGCTCCCCGGAAGCCCTTGACCTCGTCAATCCGGGTGACCTTGCCGATTACCTCGCCGGTGCTGCCCGAAAGCTTGGGCAAAATCATCCGGTCTTCCTTGCCGGGCACAAAAAATCCCGACGACCGCTTCCTGCCCATGGCGGCGTCCAGATACCGCTGGGCCTCTTCAAGCATGCCGCTGCGCTGTTGCGGCGGAGCATCAAGCGCGTTTAAGGCCAAACGATAGGCGCGAACCGTGTTGCGGACATACTCCACGGACTTAAGCCGCCCCTCGATTTTGAGGCTGACCACGCCCGCCTGCCGCACCTCGGCCAGATGCTCGATGCCGCTGAGATCGTTCATCGAAAAAAAATAGCCAAGGCCCTTGCCGGCATGCCCGCCGACACTGCGTTTTCCCGAGGGTTGCCATTCATAACGGCGACGACAGGGTTGGACGCACTGGCCTCGCAGGCTGGATTTGCCGCCGTGGAGGCTGGAAAAACGGCACAGGCCGGAGTAGCTGAAACACATGGCCCCGTGAATGAAGATTTCCAGCGGCACGTCGCAACGGTCGTGGATGGCGCCGATTTCTTCCAGGCTGAGTTCGCGCGCCAGGACGATGCGTTCAAAGCCAAGGCGTTTGAGGTGCGCGGCGGCCATGGAATTGTTGACGGTCATCAGGGTCGAGGCGTGGACCGCCAGTTGCGGAAAAAAGCGGCGCGCCAGATGCAAAACCCCCAGATCCTGGAGGATCAGGGCGTCCGGGCCGATCTTGGCCAGCATCGACAGCGTCTCCAGGGCCTGACGGACCTCGTCTTCTTTCATCAGGCTGTTCATGGCCACGTAGATTTTTTTGCCGCACGCGTGGGCGTGTGCGGTCATGGCCGCGATTTCGCCAAAGGTGAAGTCCCTGGCCAGGGCGCGGGCGTTTAAACCAGGTGCGCCGATGTAGACGGCGTCGGCGCCCTCCTGCAGGGCGGCCTCAAAGGCAGCCAAGGAGCCGGCCGGAGCGAGCAGTTCCATGGGCGAAGGAGAGGGCGGTGCAGAATCGGTTGGCGTCATGCGATGGAATCCGGGAGGTTGCGTCAGAGTGCGGCTGCGCCTTGGCCCAAGGGCCGCGGCGAAAACGTCAAGACAGGGGAAAAAGAAGGCCTATTCGTGGGGCGCACTCAAAACCAACGGATAGTTGAGGGGCGGAAGCGGAAGGATGAAATAAAAATTATTGCCTTCGGGCGTGGGCTCGTAGCCCACCAGGCCGCCGTGCATCTCGACCACCAGCCGGATGAACGACAACCCGTGGCCGGTGCCGGGGACATCGGTGTTGTCGTCGCCGCGCATGCCTTCCTGGAACAAGCGGTTGCCTTGTTCGGTCGGCATGTTGGGGCCGGTGGTGAACACGTTGAATTTGATGCCCCGCTGGCCGGGGCGGAGAAAATTCTCGACCACTTCCCGGCCATAGGCCATGGCCTTGCGGGGCCGTCCCTCGTGATCGACGACCTCCTTGGTGTACTTGGCCGCATTGGAAAAGAGGTTGGCGTAGACCTGGGCCAACAGGCCAATGTCGACCAGAATCGGGAATTCCTCCTCGTGCATGTTGCGCGGTCGATCCACCACCACGCCGGCGGCCTGCAGCCGACTGGCGTAGTGCTCCAACTGCGGCATGATCACCTCTTTTTCGACAAAGCAGCGTTTAGGATGGAGCACCAGATGGCCGCGTTCAAAGTGTTCGCGCCGGAACAGGCTCTCGATAAACAGGCTCATGTTGGCGTGGTGTTTGACAATTTCCTGGTAATACTTGAGCAGTTCGTTCTGCACGGTCTGCAGTTGGCCGCAGCAGTGGCTGCAAGGGCTGGCAAGCTGTTCCAGGTCGTGACTGCCGGCAATCTCCTTTTTCAGCTCGTCGATCAAACCGATTTTTTTCTTGAGCTGGTTGAACAAATGCCGGAAATACATGTTCGGCACAATGATGTTGTGTTCGATGTCGATGACCAGGGTGTTGATGAACTTCAACCGTTCAATGTTCTGACTGGCAATCAGGCGGTTGGCCAGGTTGTAGCCGATCCGATTGGCGTATTTGGCAAAGAAGAATTTGTCGGCCTCTGTGAGCCCTTCCTTGCGGTGGACTTCATACATCCCCAGTGTCCTGCCGCCGCCGCACAGCCCATGCACATCCTCCCACAGCCTGATCTGCTCCGGCTCCTGTCGCCCGCACCCGTTTTCCTTGCGGCTATAGGGGTACTTGCTGAAAATCGGGGCAATGTAGGAGCCAGCCAGTTCGTAGGGGGTTTCCTGCATTTGGATGGGATAGCGCGCCGGCTCGGGCTGGGCGAGCACGCCGCGCTCGCTGGAGCAGACCAATTGCAGGCCGTCTTCCTCGCCCTGACAGAGATACACGGCGCTGGCGACGCCGACCAGGGCCAGCGGCACGGATACGCAGATCCGGTAGAAGTCCTCCAGAGAATCGTATTCCTGCGCCAGGTCGAAAAAGGCTTTGAGGAAGTCGTTGCGGCCCTGGGAAAAATTGTATTGCTCGTAACTCTCCGCTTTTTCGCGGATGCGCCGGCATACTATTTCCAGGTCGGCGGGAATGACGGGGGATGCCGCTTGCTCAGTCATGGCGTGGGAGGCGTCTCCTCAGAGGTCGGGGGTAAAGTCGGCGGTTAAGAACTATTGGCCCGGTGGGCAGGGTCAACGCTTGGACAGCACCACCGCGTCGCGGTCGTCCTTTTCGCTCAACAGGACATCCACCCGTTCGTTGGGAGCGGGGCTGACGCTCATGCCGATATAGTCAGGCTGGATCGGCAGTTCGCGGCCGCCGCGGTCAACCAGCACCGCCAGTTGGATCGACAACGGACGGCCGTAATCCATGATGGCGTCCATGGCGGCGCGGATGGTCCGGCCGGTGAAGACCACGTCGTCCACCAGAATGACCCGCTTGTCTTCCAGAAGAAACCCGATGTCCGATTTTTTGACGATCGGATTCTGGGAGATGAGGCTCCAGTCGTCGCGGTACAGGGTGATGTCGACATTGCCCGTGGGCAGGGTCGTCTCTTCCCGCTCCTCGATTTTCTGCTTGATCCGTTGGGCCAGAAAGACGCCGCCGGTGTGGATGCCGATAATCGAGAGGCCGGTCACCCCGTGGTTGCGCTCGACGATCTCCAGGCTGATGCGATCCAGGCTGCGTTCGATGTCTCTGCCGATCATAATGGTCCGTGCGGTCATGCTTTCACCCTGTTCCAGAAATAGTCAACGCCTCGTGCATCCACCAGATTGATCGCCTCGGGATAGGTCTCGCATTCCAACGCAAACACTCGGTCGGCGATCTCGTCCGGGGTGTCGCTGTCGTCCAGGGCCACGCACCGCTGCAGCACAATGGGCCCCTGGTCGTAGGATTCGTTGGCAAAATGAACCGTGCAGCCGCTCACCGTGCAGCCCCTGGCCTTGACCGCCTCATGGACGTGGTGGCCGTAGTAGCCGGCCCCACAAAAGGCGGGAATGAGCGCCGGATGAATGTTGAGCACCGCCCGGCTCAGCGCCTCGGGCGGCGTGTACAGCTTCAAGTAGCCGGCCAGGGCGATGAGATCGACCTCGTAGTCGGCGAGAATGCGATTGATCTCCCCGTCGTTTTTGGCATGGAAGGCGGGGTAGCCGTAGCGCCTAGCCTTCTCCAGCCCAAGGGCCGAGGCCACATTGGAGACGACCACCGGGATCTCGGCCTGCAAGGTTCCGGCGGTGATTCGGTCGTGGAAGTTGTCCAGGGTTCTGCCGCTGCCCGAGAGCAGCACCGCCATTTTACGCATGATCGCCCGCTCCGGCAAAATAAGGGTTGGTTTCCGGATCAACCTGACGCAGCCACTGGACAATGGCGGCGTCGTAGCTGGCGGTCAGTTCAAAAACCTTGCGCGCCAAACGAAAACGGGTGGCCAGGGTGGTGTTGCCGTGGGCCTGCAGTTCCGCCAGCACCAGAGGATAATCGGCGGGATCGACGATGACCGTGACGTCCTGGAAATTTTTGGCCGAGGCCCGCAGCATGGTGGGGCCGCCGATGTCGATGTTCTCGATGGCGTCGATCAGGGTGCAGTCGGGGTTGGCCACGGTTTTGGCAAAGGCGTAGAGATTGACCGCAATAATGTCGATGGGTTTGATGCCGTGTTGTCGGCACTGCTCCTGATGGTCGGCGTTGTCGCGTTGGTTGAGAATGCCGCCGTGGACCAGGGGATGGAGGGTCTTGACCCGGCCGTCGAGCATTTCGGGGAAACCGGTGAATTCGGATACGTCGGTTACCGTAAGGCCGCTTGCGCGCAGCTTCTGGGCCGTGCCGCCCGTGGAAAGAATCTCAACCCCCATGGCGGCCAGCGCCCCGGCAAAATCTTCACCCCCTGCTTTATCGGTCAGGCTGATCAGCGCCCGCTCCACTCGTCTCATGCTTTCTCCTTCCACAACCTATTCTTTTTTTAAAAATTGACGGATTTTCCGCCGTTCATGTTTGTCCGGCCGCCGGTCCGGCTGATTGCCTTGCAGGTTCAGCGCCTTGCGCTCGGCAGCCAGTTGCTCCCGTTTGGCCAGGGACGCCGCCGTTTCCTCGTAGAGGGTGCGGGCAGTCGCGGCCGGGCCGCGCTGTTCGCTGAGCACAAGCACCTGGACCACGCACTCGAAAACCCCTTGGCGAATGGTCAGCATGTCGCCCGCCTGGATCATCCGCGCCGGCTTGATTTTGTTGCCGTCGAGGGTCACATGGCCGGCGCTCGCCGCCTTGGCCGCCAGGGACCGGGTCTTGAAAAACCGGGCGGCCCACAGCCATTTGTCGATGCGTACAGTGTCCATGTTGGATATTTTCTGTAATTTTTATCGGGTCAAAATACCACGGTTCGCGGCAACGATCAAACAAAGAAGCAGCGGCCCGCAATCTTTGGGGGCGGATTGGCGCCCTTGGACACACAGGCCGAGACCGTCAATGGCGGTTGCCGATCCCGATAAAATGGGGTAATGGGCGTGCATCTTTCACTGTGAGACCTGCCCATGCCCCTACAATCCGTTGGCGTCAACAACTTTACCTGTCCGGTCTGCATCCCTGAAAAGGGCGGCAGCGTCCAGCACACCGTGGCCACGATCAATCTGCAGGCGCAGACGCCCCGAGACGGTCTCGACTCCTGCGTCAGCGTCATGACCCAACTCCTGGCGGAGTTTCTGCCGGATATCCATTCCGGTGTTTTTCCGGCCCTGCTGGGCAGAGTGCGCGAGCAGCTGCAGGCCGCTGAGGCGCAGTTGGAGATGCGGTTCCCCTATTTCATCGCCAAGCAGGCGCCGGTCACGGGCACGCCCAGTCTGATGGAATACCAGTGCGCCTTCCTTGCCTCTTCGGAAACCAGCGGCGAGCCGGTGCTGACCGTGGTGGTTCCGGTCACCACCCTCTGCCCCTGCTCCAAGGAAATCAGCGCGGCCGGGGCGCACAATCAGCGGGCCGAAGTCACCCTGACGGTGCGGCCGCTGGCCCTGATCTGGCTGGAGGATCTGATCAGTCTGGTCGAGGTGTGCGGCTCGTCCGAGGTCTATGCCCTGCTCAAGCGCCCCGATGAAAAATATGTGACCGAGCAAGCCTACGCCCAGCCGATGTTTGTCGAGGACGTGGCCCGCAAGGTGGCCCAGCAGGCGATGGCCCACCCCGAGATCGCCTGGTTCTCGGTGGGGGTGGAGAGCTTTGAGTCGATTCACAAACACAGCGCCTACGCCTTTGTCGACAGCCGCGATCTGGAGCCAGACCCCGCCGCTTCCTGAAAACAACGCGGCCTTATTCTCTTTGTCCCAACCCTCCCAGGCAGAGATACTTCATCTCCAGGTATTCTTCGATCCCGTATTTTGAGCCTTCGCGGCCAATGCCCGACTCCTTGATGCCGCCAAACGGCGCCGCCTCCGACGACATTCGGCCGGTGTTGACCCCTACCATGCCGTATTCCAACGACTCGGCGGTTCGCCAGATGCGGCCGATGTCCCGACTGTAAAAATACGAGGCCAACCCGTAGGGAGTGGCGTTGGCCAGGGTCACGGCTTCGCTGTCCTTCTTGAAGGAGAAGAGCGGGGCTACAGGGCCAAAGGTCTCGTCCCTGGCGATCAACATCTCAGGGGTGGCGTCGAGCAACACCGTGGGCTCAAAGAAAAAGCCCGCGTCGCCCACCCGTTTGCCGCCGCAGGCGACCCGGGCGCCCTTGCTTATGGCGTCGTCGATTTGCGCCTCAACTTTCAACACGGCGGTCAGGTCGATCAGCGGTCCCTGCTGCACCCCATCCTGGAAACCATTGCCCACCCGGAGCCGTTGCACCGCTTCGACCAACTTTCCGGCAAATTGCGCGTACACCCCTTCCTGCACAAAAAAACGGTTGGCGCAGACGCAGGTCTGCCCGGAATTGCGGTACTTGGAGGCTATGGCCCCGCGCACCGCCTCGTCAAGATCTGCGTCGTCAAAGACGATAAACGGGGCATGGCCGCCGAGTTCCAGGGAAACTTTCTTCACCGTGGCCGCGCAATCGCGCATGAGAATCTTGCCCACTGCGGTGGAACCGGTGAAGCTGAGTTTACGCACCAGCGGGTTGGCGGTCATCTCGGCGCCGATCTCCGCTGCTGGCCCGGTCACCACATTGAAAACGCCGGGCGGGATGCCGGCCTGTTCGGCCAGCCAGGCCAGGGCCAGGGCGGAAAAGGGCGTTTGGCTGGCGGGCTTGACCACCACTGGGCAGCCTGCGGCCAGGGCCGGGGCCGCCTTGCGGGAGATCATCGACGAGGGGAAGTTCCAGGGGGTGATGGCGGCGCAGACGCCCACCGGCTCCTTGAGGACGACAATCCGTTTGCCCTGCTGGGCCATGGGGATGGTGTCGCCGTAGACCCGTTTGGCTTCCTCGGCGTACCACTCGATGTAGCCGGCGCCGTAGAGCACCTCTTCGCGCGCCTCAGCCAGCGGTTTGCCTTGCTCCATGGTCATGATGACCGCCAGGTCCTGATGGTGAGCCACCAGCAGATCGTACCAGCGCCGCAGCAGGCGGGACCTTTCCTTGGCGGTGAGGGCCCGCCAGGCCGGCCAAGCCCGGTGCGCGGCTTCAATGACGGTCGCCGTTTCCCTGCCGCTCATGGCCGGAACCGATCCAACCGGTTTGCCGTTGGCCGGGTCAAAGACCGCTATCCGGCCGCCGTCCGCGTTTTCGACCCATTTGCCGTTCGCGTAACACTGGGAGCGCAACAGCTCTTGATTTCGTAATTTCATTGCCCCTCTTGGCGAGTTCGCCAAAAAGAAAGCAGGCAGCGCGCCGAAAAGAGGCTGTTGCTGCCTGCTGTTGTAAGATTTCATTGTTCCGAACAGTTCCGGGTGTGCTACTATGCATTCGAGTCAGCATCATACACCGGGACGTCTCTTTTTTCATCCCGATAACAGCCGCGCCGTAAAAGAACAGGCCTTTATGGACTCCGAATCCCGCAGGTCCCAACGCATCCTCGATTATCTTCCCCTGGAAGTGCGTGTTGTCGGCGCACAAGACAACCGCGTTTTTGCCGGCCCATTTGCCGGTCGGATCATCGATTTGTCGGCCCACGGGGCCTGTCTGCTGATGAGTCAGGTGATGCACAACAATTTTCATGTCTTCCATTCGACCCGCGAAGTCGACGACTGCGTGCTGCAACTGATGATCGATCATCCTCCGGATCTCAATCAGTGCATGCTTCTGGCCCAGCCCGTCTGGATGGGGCTGGTGCGCCAGGAGGAAATACGGGCGTTTAAGATGGGGGTGGAATTTATTGGCGACCCGGAAGATCCGCAGATGCTGGAGTTGCGCGAGGCGATACGGCAAAACCAGGGGCAGCGAGGAAGCTGGTGGCAGAAATTCGGCCGCTTTATCGGTGGCGCCCCCTGATGTACCCCCGCGTCACAGCGAGGGTTTTTTTTCTTCCGTAATGCAGAAGACCGGGATGGTGTTCTCCAGCCCGCGCAGCTGCATCTCTCCTAAGGCCTTGACGGCAAAACTATCGCTGATCGCCTGCCGCACCGCGTCGGTGACGTAGATCCGACACGACGACGATTCCGCCGCCAACCGCTGGGCAATGTTGACCTCGTTGCCGACCACGGTGTAATCGAGGCGCCGGGCGGAGCCGATATTGCCGAGGAATATCGTGCCGCTGGTTACGGCGATGCCCAGATCGACGTCGGCGAATTCGGCGCCGCGTTGCAGCCATTGCTCGCGCAGGGCCGCAAAGCGCGCCCTGATCGTCCAAGCCGCTCGCGCCGCCGCCAGGCTCGGTCGCTCCTGTTTGACCGGTGCCCCGAAGACCGCCAGCACCGCATCCCCCATGAATTTATCGACCGTGCCCTGCCACTGAAACACTTCCTCGGTAAAAAACTGAAAAAAATCGTTGAGAAACAGACGGAGTTCCCGCAGGTCGATATGCTGAACCAATCGGGTGAAGTTTCTGATGTCGGCAAACAGCACCGTCACCTCGGTGATCTCGCCCAGCTCCATCAGGTCGGAATTGCGGGTTAAAAGCAGTTCCGCCACCTCGGGGGCCACGTACTGTTCAAACAGGGTGCGCGTGCGTGTGGTTTCCGCCAGTTGCAGCCGCGCCCGCAGATTTTCCAGGGCGTTGGCGGCCTGGCTGCAGATGATGCCCAGCATCTCGTTGTCGGCGTCGGAAAATCGTTCATCGGTCGCCTTCTGGCTGACGTTGAGGACGCCGATGACCCGTTCGCGGATTCTCAGCGGAAAGGAAATGGCGGAAACGATGTCGGGTTGTCGCAGCAACGGGGAGAAAATGGAGTCGTCCTGATCTTCCTTGTTGAGAATCACTGCTTTTCCCTGTAGGAACACCCAGCCCGCGATCTGGTCGCCGGGCTGCAGGCAGATCGACCGCGCCAGGACCGGATCCATGCCGCGCGAGGCGGCTATGCGCAGACACTGCTCTTTGGCGTCAAGCAGCATTACCGAGATATGGGTGGCCCCTGTCTGCTGATCGACCGCATTGATCAGGCCTTCGAGGATCTCCGGCTCCGTGGAGGCGGCAAGAAACTGCTCGCCCAAACTGTACAGGGGGATCAGGGTGCGCAGACGGGTGTTTTCCCGTTGCAGGCTGTGGCGCTCCAGGGCTTGCTGCACCACCCGGGCAAGATAGGCGGGGTTGAGCGGCAGCTCCACCAACCCGGAGAAACCGGCCTCCAGGGCGCCTTGCAGCAGTTGAGGGCTGGGGGCGGCGGAAAGCAGCACGCCGGACAGGCCCGGTTGCGCGCCTGCAAGTTGGATGTATGCCTGGCGTCCGTCAAGGGCGGGCGGGTTGTCGACGATCAGGATCAAGGCCACGGCCTGATTGGCGCAGGCCGCCAGCGCATCCTGCTCGTTGCGGCAACGGAGAATGTGTCGCCGCGACAGAACCGCCAGGATCGCGTCCGCTTGGCCGTCGTCAACGGCAAGCAGGGCAACGGTAGGTTTCATTGATGTTCTCACGCTGGAACTCCCATAGAATCTACCGTTCATGTTACCATCGGCGGGTGGGCAAGGCAAGCAATAGCGCCGGATAAGCGCTGCCGAGGGGCTCGTCCTGCTGTTCATTCTGCCCACATTGGGGTATAGTCGGCCATGCTTGAGCCAAAAACCGCCAACACCCCGCTTGCCGACCGGATGCGTCCGACTCGACTGGAACATTTTGTCGGCCAGCGCCACCTGGTCGGCGAAGGAAAATTCCTCAAACAGCTGCTTGACAGCGGCCGGATTCCGTCGTTGCTTCTCTGGGGGCCGCCGGGATCGGGCAAAACCACGCTGGCCACCATCCTCGCTCACACCGTTTCCGCCCATTTTGTTTTTTTCTCGGCCGTGCTTTCCGGGGTCAAAGAGATCCGGCAGATTGTCGATCAAGCCAAGGTGGAGCGCGAACGGAGCGACACCCCGACCATTCTTTTTGTCGATGAAATCCACCGCTTCAACAAGAGTCAGCAGGACGCCTTCCTACCCCATGTGGAAAGCGGCCTGCTCACCTTGATTGGGGCGACCACGGAAAATCCCTCGTTTCAGATCACCGCGCCCCTGCTGTCCCGCTGTCAGGTCCTGTTGCTGGCCCCCCTGGAGCGCGACGATCTCAAGCAGGTGATGCGGCGGGCCCTTGCGGACGCAAGCCTCGGCCTGGGTCGTCATGGGTTGGCTATCGACGACGAGGCCTTGACCCTGCTTGCCGACGCGGCGGACGGCGATTGCCGCCGGGCCCTCAATCATCTGGAAACCACGGTCGCGCTTGCCTTGGAGTTGTTGCGGAGCCAACCAGAGGCGGAGATTGCCCCGGGCGCGTCAACCATCACCGCGGCCCAGGTGCGGGAAACCCTGCAGCAGAAGACCCTGCGCTACGATGCCAGGGGCGAGGAGCATTACAACCTGATTTCGGCCCTGCACAAAAGCCTGCGCGACAGCGACCCGGACGGCGCGGTCTACTGGCTGGGGCGGATGCTGACCGGCGGCGAGGATCCCCTCTACGTTGCCCGGCGGATGATTCGCTTTGCCTCGGAGGACATCGGCAACGCCGATCCCCAGGCCTTGCAGGTGGCGCTGAACTGCCGCGAGGCCTATCACATGCTGGGCTCTCCGGAGGGCGAACTGGCCCTGTATCAGGCGGCCGCCTACCTGGCCACGGCGCCGAAAAGCAATGCGGTTTACGTCTGCACCCACCGGGTGCGGGCGGATATTGAACGCACCGGCTCCCTGCCGGTGCCCCTGCACATTCGCAACGCGCCCACGGCGCTGATGAAGGATTTCGGCTACGGCCACGGCTATCAGTACGCCCACGACGACCGCGACGGGCTGGTCCTGCAGGAGCACCTGCCGCCGGAACTTGCGGGCAACGTCTATTACGAGCCGACCAACCGAGGACACGAGGCGGTGATCAAAGATCGCCTCACCAAATGGAAACAGATACTCAAACAGCGAGCGCAACACCATGAACAACACGAACAACAGACGCGGAAAAAATAGACTGCAACCGGTGCTGGCCGCTTTCTGCCTGCTGGCCCTTTTGAGCTGGGGCGGGGCGGAGGCGGCCGAGCTGCGGTTCATCTACGCCAACGACAACCTCGGCGAACTCGACGGCTGCGGCTGAGGCTCCCACAAATTGGGCGGTCTGTCCAAAAAAGCGTTTTTAACCAAACAGTTGGCTGCGGATCCGAATCGTCCGGCCTTGATTGTCAACAGCGGCAATCTGCTGTTCCCGGCCGACGTCTTGCCGCCGGAAAATATGACGGCTGCCAAAATCACCGCCGCCGGCGTGATTGAGGCCAACCAGAAAATGGGCGGCGTCGTGGCCGGCGTCGGCAGTCGGGACCTGGCGGCCGGGATGTCCTTCCTTCGTCAGCATCACAAACCGCCTGGATGGAGTTGGGTTTCGTTGAATCTGGTCGACCCCGAAACGCGCAAGCCTTTGTTGGTGCCGGTGCTGTGGCGTCAGGTCAATGGGCTCAAGGTCGCGGTGTTGGGGCTTGCCGACCACACTGCTGTGCGCGCCGAGGCCGGGGAGACGCAGGCGCTCGCCTGGCGGGACAGTTTGCCGGCGGTTTTGGCCGAGGTGCAAGGCAAAGCGGATTTCATCCTGTTGTTGTCCAACTATTCCTTGCCGGACAATCAGGACATCGCCAGAAGCCATGACGCCATCGACCTCATTCTCCAGTCTGGACACGTGGTTGGCAACATGACGCCTCTCTTGGTCAACAAGACCTTGATCGCCCAGACCGAAACCCGCGGCAAATACCTGGGCGTGCTTGACGTCAACTGGAACGGGCATGGACGCTGGCAGGAAGGCGAGCCGTCCTCACCGGCGGCGACGGAGGGGAAAACGTCCATTTTCGCCAACCGGTTCGTCGCCTTGAAACTCTCCGTGGCCAACGATCCGGAAGTCGAGGCGGTGGTTCGGCAGACCCGGCGGCAGTCGGACCAACAGCAGCGCGGGCCGCAATAACAACGAACAATGCGGGTACGCAAAGACACGCGCCAATAAAAAAAGGCCGCCCCTGAGGGCGGCCTTTTTTTATTGCTGGAACAATCCTGCTTAGCAGCCGAAAGCCTTCTGCAGATTCGGGATGGTCTGTTTCTTGCGGCTCATCATGCCGTCAATCCACATGGAGTTGCCGGCGAGCTTGGCGCCAAAGGCGGTCTCGATCATTGCCGGGTCGTCGGAGATGACCATCAGGTCGGTGCCTTCCTTGACAACATCGGTGAGCATCAGCAGCACGGAATGACGCTCGCTGCCTTTCTGCTCTTTCATGGCGTTGTAGAGGGCGTCGCGCATCTCGGCAACCTGCTCCAGGGTGGCAAGCTCAAGCTGGCCAACGCCAACTTTTTTGCCCTTCATATCGAAGTCTTTGTAGTCGCGGTGGAGCAGATCCATGGCAGGAACGCCGGCAACAGCGCTCTTGGCTTTGAGCATTTCCATGAACAGCTCGTCGCAGTCGGTGACGCCGGCAATGGCTGCCAACTCTTTGACTGCTTTCTTGTCTTCAGGGGTGCAGGTCGGGGATTTGAAATTCACGGTATCGCTGAGGATGGCGGCAAGCATCAGGCCGGCAACCTTGGGCGCAACAGCCACGCCGTTCACATCGTAGAGGATCTTGAGCACGGTGCAGGTACAGCCAACCGGCATGTTGCAGAAAAAGATCGGCTGATTGGTGGTGACGTCGCCGATTTTGTGATGGTCAACCACGGCAACAACATCGTTGGCAGTGAGATTGTCCGGAGCCTGCGCCAGGTCGCTGTGATCAACCAGAGCAACCTTTTTGCCGGCTGCGTCGGTCATGATCTCGGGAGCGGCAAAGCCAAACCGTTTGAGTACGGTCTCTGTTTCAGGATTCAGTTTGCCCTGCATAACGGGAACATAATCTTCCCCTTGGGCTTTCATCAACTCAGCATAGGCAATTGCAGCGGTGACAGAATCGGTATCCGGACTTTTGTGACCAAAAACATAAACAGACATAGCGTATTACCTCCCAGAACTTGATAAATGACACATATCCAATATGTGCGCTTCTCTTCCATCTCAGGCCTGTCGCAGGCCGGAAACAATAAAATTGAACGATATTATAATGTTCATTTATAAGCGTCAAGCAGAAAAAGGAAAAATCCCGACGCAGCGGGAACCCTTTACAATGCAAAGGGATCGACCTGGTCGATCCCTTTGTTGACGCCTAAAAAAGGCGGGGTGTTCAGTCGCGGCTGCCGCCGAAGAAGCGCAGCAGCATCAAGAACAGGTTGATGAAATCGAGGTAGAGCGCCAGGGCGCCGATGATCGCCCCCTTGCGGATGGCGGATTCGCCCTGCTGCATAATGCCTTCTTCGCCGATGTTTTTGATCTTCTGCACGTCGTAGGCGGTCAGGCCAACAAAGACCAGTACGCCGATGGCGGAAATCGCCCAGTACATGGCCGAGCTTTTCAGGAAAATGTTGACCACCGAGGCCAGCAGAATGCCGATCAAGCCCATGAACATGAACGATCCCATGCCGGAAAGGTCGCGTTTGGTGACTAGGCCATACACTGCCATGGCCGCAAACATGCCGGCGGTCACCAGGAAGGTGGCGGCGATGGAGGCGTGGGTGTAGGCCAGGAAGATCGTGGACAGGGTGATGCCGTTGAGCACCGAATAGCCGACAAACAGCCCGGTGGCCGTGGCCGGCTGCAGTTTGTCGATGCGGGCGGAGAGGAAAAAGACCATGCCCAACTCTGCCAGCACCAGGATGAGAAAGAGCGGGCTGGACACCAGCGTTCTGACCATGCCGGACTGGGCGGTGAGAAAGGCGACGCCGCCGGTGACGGCAAGGCCGATGGCCATCCAGTTGAACACCTTGGCCAGAAAAACGGTGGAAGCCTCCTGCTTTGCCTGGGCGCGGGTGATGTCGCGGGTTCCAATCTGTGTTTGCATAGGGGTTTTCTCCTTGGTTGTGTGGTGGGGATGCGAGATTGTGGCTGAATTGTAACCATTGCAGCGGGAAAGGCAATCCTCTCTTGCCCCTGGACGGGAAAAACACAGGCGCTGCCGCGATTTTCAGCGACGGCGCCGTCGGGAGATCCTCAAGCGGGCGAGCGCTGAGCGCCTACGTGCGGAGCGACTCCGGCAGGGCTGCAACAAAATCGCGGATCTGATCGCGCACCGTGCGGTAGGCCGCAAGGATTTCCTCCTCCGTCGTGGCGGTCTTCGCCAGTTCGGGAGGATCAGGGAAGCCGTGATGCATGGTTTTGGCCGGGAAATAGGGGCAGGTCTCGTGGGCATGGCCGCAGAGGGTGATCACATAATCAAAGGCGGCAATCGGCAACTCGGTGGTCAGTTTGGAGTGCTGGCGCGAAATGTCGACGCCGGCCTCGGCCATGACCCGCACCGCATACGGGTTCAAGCCGTGCCGTTCAATGCCGGCGGAATAGGGGGCGACAACCTCGCCGCGCAGATGCCGCGCCCAGCCCTCGGCCATCTGGCTGCGGCAGGCATTGCCGGTGCAGAGGAAGAGAATGGTGGTCTTGGCGGGCGGCGCGGTTGCTTCCCGATCCGGGCTTGCCGGGTCTGTCATGATCTGTTCTCCTGGGGCGCGCGGACGTGGCAGACCCCGGCGAGGGTTCGCTGTTCCTGCGGGAAGTATTTGGTTTTCAGCCTGAGGGCCACATTGACCAGGGCGATGAGCACCGGCACTTCAACCAGGGGGCCGATAACCGCCGCAAAGGCCTCGCCGGAGTTGACGCCAAACACCGCGATGGCAACGGCAATGGCCAGTTCAAAGTTGTTGGAGGCGGCGGTGAAGCTCAGGGTCACGGTTTGTTCGTAGGTGGCCCCGGCCCGCATGGAAAGAAAGAAGGAGAGCGCGAACATCACCAGAAAATAGACGGTCAGAGGCAGGGCGATGCGCAGCACGTCCAGGGGCAATTGGACGATGTGCTCGCCCTTGAGCGAGAACATCACCAGGATGGTGCAGAGGAGAAAGATCAGGGTCAGGGGGCTGATGCGCGGGATGAACACCGTTTCGTACCAGTCCTCGCCTTTCATCCTGACGCCGATCAAACGGCTGAGCATGCCGGCAATAAAGGGAATGCCCAGGTAGATGAACACCGACTGGGCGATCTGGCCGATGGAGACGTCGACCACCGCCCCGGTCAGGCCGAACCAGCGGGGAATGACGGTGATGAAGATCCAGGCGTAGACGGAGAAGAACAGCACCTGAAAGATCGAGTTGAAGGCCACCAGGCCGGCGCAGTATTCGGCGTCGCCGTCGGCCAGATCGTTCCAGACAATGACCATGGCTATGCAGCGCGCCAGGCCGATGAGGATCAGGCCGACCATATAGTGCTGGTGATCGGGAAGCAAGGCGATGGCCAGCAACAGCATCAGCGCCGGGCCGATCACCCAGTTTTGCACCAGGGAGAGAAGCAAGACCTTGCCGTTGCGGAACACCTGGCCCAATTTTTCGTACCGGACCTTGGCCAGGGGCGGGTACATCATCATGATCAGGCCGACGGCAATGGGGATGTTGGTGGTCCCGACCTGGAAGGCGTTGATCAGGTCCGGCGCGCCGGGTGCGGCATACCCCAGCATGACGCCGGCGAACATGGCGAGAAAGATCCACAGGGTGAGGAAGCGGTCAAGAAAACCAAGCTGTTTAGGGTGCTGTCGCATGGCGCGTCCTTGATGAAAGAGGGAAGGGGGCGGGCCTGTTGGCCGGCGTTGATCCAATTGTGGCCATGATATTAATCCGCCTGTACGGATGCGTCAAGCCTTGGTGCAATGCGTGCGGGGTCAATCGGCAAAAGGGTGCGCGGCTGCTTAATTGTTTGTTTTGTTGTGAAAATGTTACTATTGTGTTAGTTCGTATAGCGGTCACATCTTGGCGGATGTGTGCTCGCGCTGGGTTGGCAGCAGGCTGTGTATCTGTAATTCGAGATGGATGAGCCTGTTTCGGGAATGTTTGACGGGAATTCCTGCTCACGATATGGTGGCCTGATGCAAACAACCGTGGAAATTTTCAAATCGCTTGCCGACGAAACCCGGCTGCGGATCCTGATTTTGCTCCAGTCTGGGCAGGAGTTGTGCGTCTGCGATCTGATGCAGGCCCTGGACATGCCGCAGTCGACCGTTTCCCGCCATCTGGCCACCCTGAAACGCTGCGGCTGGCTGCAGGACCGTCGGGGCGGCGTGTGGATGTATTACCGCTTGCAGCAGGAGATGGACGGCTTGCATCAGGCGCAACTGGCTCTGCTTATTCAGCGTTTTGTGGGGGGCGCGGTCTGCCGGGCGGACAGGGAACGCCTGGAAACCTACCTGCGCGGCAAAGAGACCGCGGCCTGCGGTTGACCGGCGGGACCAACGGGCGCGGCGTGTTGGCGCCGGTCACGCCTCGCCGGCTGGTCCGAAGGCTTGGGGCGTTGTCTCCGCGCGGTTCAGCGCAGTCTTGACCGCCTGGCCAAGGGTGATCCAGGTGTAGGGTTTTTTGACGTAGGGTCCGGCTCCCAGGGCGAGCGCCTCCCGAACCCGTTCGGTTTCCGAATAGCCGCTGGCGATTACCGCCCTCTGGCCCGGATACATGCGGCGGATCTGGCGAAAGGCGTCCAGGCCGTCCATGCCCGGCGCCATGATCATGTCGAGCACCACCAGATCAACCGGGCGGGCGCGCAGCAACTCGACTGCCTCTTCGCCGCTCTGCGCCGTGGCGACCTGATAGCCCAGATGGGTCAGCAGGTCGGAGGCAATCCTCCGTTGCACCGGGACGTCGTCCACCACCAGGATGGATTCGCCCTTGCCCTGCCACGCCGCGATCGGCGCCGGTTGCTCGCCGCCGTCGGTTTCCCTTCGTGTTGCCGGAAAGTACAAGGCAAAGCGGGTTCCCTGATGCTCGACGCTGGTCACGTCGATGTAGCCCCCGTGATCCTGAACCGCGCCCCACACCACCGCCATGCCCAGCCCGGTGCCGCTTCGGCCCATTTTTTTGCGCGTAAAGAAAGGCTCAAAGATGCGGTCAATGTCCTCCGGGGCGATCCCTGTGCCGGTGTCCGCCACGGTCAGCGCCACATACTCGCCTGAGACCACGGCGTCGTATTTTCTCAGCGGCTGGTCCAGGCGGCAGTTGCCGGTGGCGACGTCAATGAAGCCGCCGTCGGGCATGGCCTCGGCCGCGTTAAAGACCAGGTTCATCAGGGTTTTCAACAGATGCACCTTGGAGCCGGTCATGTTGAGCAGCCGCTCATCCAGCGCGACGCGCACCCGGACGCCCGGATGGGCCTGCATCAGCTGTTCATGTTCAGGGCTCTGCAGGTAGCGCTCAATGATTTCGTTGAGATTCAGCACCTCCTCAACCACCACTCCCCGGCGGGTCAGGGTCAGCAGGTCCTGGACCACGGCGGCAGCCCGTTTGCCGGACTCCTGCATGATCAGCAGGGGCTGGCGCAGCGAGCTGTCCGGCGGGATTTGCATCAGCAAGAGATCGGGATAACTGACAATGGCCGAGAGGATGTTGTTCAGATCGTGGGCCACGCCTCCGGCCACCGCGCCCAGCACCTCCATCTTTTGCACCGCCTGCAACTGGTTCTGCAACCGGTGTTGTTCCGCCTCGATCCGCTTTTGCTCGGTGAGATCAATCATCAGCCCCCGCGCGCCGACAATGGCCCCGTGCTGGCACACCGGCGCAGCATGCACCGAAACCGGAAAACTGCGGCCGTCTTTGCCGTGGGCCTGATATTCTTCCCCGGTCAGTGGGCGGCCCTGCAAGACCGCGCGCAATCCGGCGACGGATTGCGCAGCCTGACTCGCCGCGAGAACGTCAAAGGCGCTCAGCCCCTGGCTGAAGTCGGTTTTGGCGTAGCCCAGCAGTTTGCCGGCGTTGCGGTTGGCAAAGGTGATCCGGCCGGCGGCGTCGGTTTCAAAGATGATCTGCGGCAGCGAATTGGCCAGCTCCCGGTATTTCAGCTCGCTTTCCTTGAGCGCCTTTTCCGCCTCGATCCGTTCGTCAATCTCGGCCAGCAGTTGCTCGTTGACCTGCCGCAGTTCCACGGTGCGCTCTTCGACGATGGATTCGATCTGTTGATTTTTCAGCAGCAATTTTTCCTCTGCCGCCTGCCGCACCCCAATTTCCAGCTCAAGATTTCGGATCAGCTCGAGATTCTGATGTTTACGCACCAGAAATTCATAAATTTCCAGATTGATTTTCCTGTTGGCCAGGGCCATGAACAGCACAAAGATCGAAAGCATCAACCCCATGGCCATATGCAGCCGGTCGCCGATGCTGAACAGCACCACCGTCAACGGCACGATGGTCGGGATGCTGAATACGTAGAAGCTGGTCATGATCGAGGCAAAGATGTTCACCGAACCGGCGACCATGCCGCCGAGCACAAAGGCCAGCAACACCTGGTGGGTGATCGAGTTGTACGGAAAAAGGAAGATGGCCGCCGTGCCCCACATGCAGCCGGCGAAAAACAGCGACAGCAGCAGGAGGTTTTTTTGCAGCCCCACCGATTCGACGGTTGTGCCGCGTCGTCGGTAGTACAGGTAGATCGACAGCCGGATCAGACTGGTGACCAGGAAGGCCGACAGCCACCAGGCCACCTTGCTGGGCGGCGTCACCTCGAGCAGCATGCCGGCCATGACCACGGAAATGAGGATCGAGGCGATGATGCCGACAATAATTTGCGAGTTGAACCGCTGCACCCGGTCTACGCTGATCAGCTGGGCGACGGTGTGTTTCTTGTTCATCGGGCTTTCCTGGCGCTTGCTGCCACGGCTCTGCAGGGTGGCGACGGCGCGGCAATCTGGCATTTGGTTGTGGTTGTGGGCCGAAGGCGTCAATATGCTCAAGGATAGGCGAGTCGATTCGCTGTGTACAGGTCAAAGGCTGCACCGCGCCCATTTTTCATTCCCTCCTGGGCGAAGTTGCGGGCAAGTGCAGGCGTGCACCATGCACTGCCGCCTCGCTCGTTTCCTGATCCGCGTTTGGTGGGATTGTCCCATTGCCGGCGATCCTCGCCAGGAGGTTGGTATAGGATATTCCTTTTGGACGCGCCAAACTCTTCAGGAATACCTATTTGCCGGATCCTGGCCCCCTATGATAGAAGGGGGCTCTTGACTACGCTTACCTTGGAGGGAAAGAACGATGACGACAAACGCGCATCAGGCAATGTGGGAACAACTCAACCTGGACATCCCGGCCCATGACGGGTTGCTGGCGGTGCTGGGCAAATTTTACGGCGATATCTACCTGTCCCAGTCGGGACGGCTCAAAGGGATGGAATATCTGGATTTTGTCCTGAGCGAGGTGCATGGCCTGCGCATCAAAGAGCTGCAGGACGCCAAGGCCTCCGGCCGCAAGATTGTGGGAACCTTCTGCGTGTTTGTGCCCGAGGAACTGACCCTGGCCGCCGACGCCGTTCACGTCGGGCTCTGTTCCGGGGCCGAGGCGGGCTTCGCTGAGGCCGAACAACTGGTGCCGCGCAACACCTGCGCCCTGATCAAATCCTTTATTGGCTTCAAGCTGGCCCGGCTCTGTCCGTTCACCGAATCCTGCGATCTGGTGATCGGCGAGACCACCTGCGACGGCAAGAAAAAAGCCTACGAGGCCTTTGCCGAGCATGTGCCGCTGGAGGTGCTGGAAGTGCCGCAACGCAAAACAGCCGCCGACCGCCTGCTGTGGAAGAGCGAGGTCCTGCGGTACAAACAGCTGCTGGAAGAACTCACCGGCAACCAGATCACCGCCGAAAAATTGCAGGCCGCCATTCAAACGGTCAACGCCAAACGGCGGGCGCTGCAGCGGTTGAATGCGCTGCGTCAGGCCGATCCGGCGCCGATCTCCGGCCGCGACGCCCTTTTGATCAACCAGGTGGCCTTTTACGACGACCCGATCCGCTTCACCGCCAGCATCAACGCCCTCTGCGATCAGATCGGGGAACGGGTGGGCAAAAAGGAAGGCGTGGCCCCGGCCGGAACGCCGCGTCTGCTGCTCAGCGGCTGTCCCATGGCCGTACCCAACTGGAAGCTGCCCTACATTGTCGAGAGCAGCGGCGCGGTCATTGTCGGCGAGGAATCGTGCATCGGCAGCCGCAACACCCGCGATCTGGTCAGCGAGGAGGCCGCAACCCTGGACGAGATGATCGACGCCCTGGTGGATCGCTATCTCAAGATCGACTGCGCCTGTTTCACCCCCAACCAGGAGCGGCAGGACAACGTCCGCGCCATGGTCAAGGATCTGCAGGCCGACGGCGTCATCCACTACAGTCTGCTGTTCTGCCAGCCTTATGAGTACGAGGCGATCAAGATCGAAAAGACCCTGAGCCAGGACGGAACGCCGATGCTGTCGATTGCCACCGACTACAGCATGGAGGATGTCGAGCAGCTCAAGACCCGGGTCGAGGCCTTTGTTGAGATGATCAAATGAGCGGATTGGGCCGCAAAAACGCGGGCGCGGCGCCGGGTTGTCGTCGGGAGCGTGGGTAGCGTGCCGCTTGTCGGCGGGCTGGACGTCGGCTCCCGCTCAATTGAACTGGTGCTCCACGACGGCGACCGGGTGGTGGATCAGCGCAAGACGGCCACCACCTTTGATCCTTTGCGGCAGGCGCGCGCACTGCTGGCGGGCGTGCGCCTTGATCGGCTGGTGGCCACCGGCTACGGCCGAGGACTGGTGGAAAACGCCGGCCTCTGCGCGGCGGTGGAGACCATCACCGAGATCAAGGCCTACGGACTGGGGGCCGCGGCGTTGTGTCCCGAGGCGCGGACCGTGCTCGACGTCGGCGGCCAGGACACCAAGGCCATTGCCCTGGCGGCGGGCGGCAAGATCCTCAAATTTGAGATGAATGACCGCTGCGCCGCCGGCACCGGCAAGTTTCTGGAACATCTGGCCACGGTGTTCCAGATTCCGCTGGCCGAGTTCGGGGCCTATGCCTTGGAGGGCAAGGAGCAGCTCACGATCAACTCGATGTGCACGGTCTTTGCCGAAACCGAGGCGGTCAGTCTGATGGCCCGGGGGCGCGACCCGCACGACATTGCCCTTGGGCTGCACGCCTCGATCGTCAAACGAACGACCGCCATGCTGGCCCGGGTGGGGCTTGCCTCCCCGGTGCTCTTTGCCGGCGGCGTGGCCAACAATCCCTGCGTGGTGCGGTTACTTGCCGCCGCCCTGGGAACGCCGCTTTGCATCCCGGAACAGCCGGAAATGGTCGGCGCGCACGGGGCTGCGGTGCACGGCTGCCGCACGGGCGTGTGACTGCAGCGCCTTTTTGCTTAACCTCTCGGTTGAGGAATGGTATAGAAGGGGGGAAATCCGCGTTGGGGCACCCGTTGCCCGGCGCTGCAACCTGCAACGCTCTCACCAGGAAAAGCACGATGTTGTCCATAGAAAACGACACGGTAGTCATTGACAAAGAGACTCAAAAACTGCACGGGTTCCGTCTCGAAGACACGGACCGCGCCCCGGCGGTGATTGTCTTTGTTGACGAGGAAAAACCTCAACTCCTGCCTGTGCGCCAAGGCCAGGCCCCGCCGACCAAGATCAAGTCTCTCAACATGGAAGCGGACATCCAGGTGATCACCTACGATGAAATTCATGCGTTCATGAAGCAGGGCTGACCACAACGGGTCCGGCGAACCGCACCCCACCGCCGGACCTGCTGTTCCCCTGATTTTTTTCCGCACCCAGCAGCACACACCCGCCCGATTACGCATCTCCCATGGATACCGAAAAAAACAAAGATCCCCTGCATGGCGTCACCCTGGAGCAGATGCTGACCGAACTGCAGGCGCAGTGCGGTTGGGAAGGGCTGGCTGAGCAGGTTAACATCCGCTGTTTCCAGGACCATCCCTCCATCGCCTCCAGTCTCAAATTCCTGCGCCGCACCCCCTGGGCTCGCACCAAGGTCGAACGGTTGTATCTCAAACTGATTGTGAAAAAATGGGCTTCGGCGCCGCGCGCACGATAGCTTGGTTGCGCTCCCGCGCGGATGAGTTGACCTGACGCAGGGCAAGTATCAGCCGGACGCCGGTGAACGAGCGTTCAACGGTCGACTGTGCTGACAAAAGGGCGAGGAAAGAGGCGCGTCCGGAGCAAAGCCGGCACGCTTCGGAAAGCGGTGGCCCAGACGACAGGCCGCCCCGGTAAAACGAGGGGTAGGAGAAGCAGACGCGATCAGACGCCGGAGCCGCAATGGGAACCGGGCGCTTGATCGCGGCGCGGCGAGGAGTGTTCCGGCGGGATGCAATCAACCTGCATCCCGCCGGATTTGCTTAGGGCTTTCCCGATTCGGAGAGCGAGATGTTGAGTTCCAACACCTCGCAGTCGCCTCTTTTGTCCAGCGACAGTTTGATCTGGTTTTCGTTGATCTGGATATACTTCCGCACCACCTGCAGAATGTCGGTCTGCAGTTGCGGCAGGAAGTCGGGTGTGGATGAGCGCCGGCGTTCGTGGGAGACGATGATCTGCAGGCGTTCCTTGGCCACCGACGCGGATTTAGGTTTCTTAGGTCGGAAAAAGTCGAAGAGGTTCATGGCGTCACGATCCAAAGAAGCGGGAGAAAAAACCCTTTTTCTGAACATCCATAAAACGGTACGGCACGTCTTCGCCGAGGAACCGGTCCACCATGTCGAAATAGGCCTCGCTGGCGTCGTTGTCCTCGGCAAGCGTCACCGGAATGCCCGAGTTGGAAGCGGCCAGCACCAGTTTGGATTCAGGCACCACCCCGAGGAAGGGGATGGCGAGAATTTCGCACACGTCGTCGGCGCTGAGCATGTCGCCCCGCTCCACCCGCACTGGATCGTACCGGGTCACCACCAGGTGGACGTTCACCGGGTCGCTGTCCTGCTCCGCCCGTTGGGTCTTGCTGGCCAGCATGCCGATGATCCGGTCTGAATCCCGCACCGAGGAGATCTCGGGGTTGGTGACCACCAGGGCCTCGTCGGCAAAATACATGGCCGACATCGCCCCTTTTTCAATCCCGGCCGGCGAATCGCAGACGATGTATTCAAAGCTCTGCCGCAACGCCTCAATCACCTTGCCGACGCCCTCGTTGGACAGGGCGTCCTTGTCCCTGGTCTGCGAGGCCGGCAGGATATAGAGATTGCCCACCCGCTTGTCCTTGATCAGGGCCTGATTGAGCGCGCCCTCGCCGTGGATGACGTTGAGCAGATCGTAGACCACCCGCCGTTCGCAGCCCATGACCAGGTCGAGATTGCGCAGACCGACGTCGAAATCAATGACGACTGTTTTGTATCCGCGTACCGCCAGGGCCGCCGCAAAGGCTGCGCTGGTAGTTGTTTTGCCTACTCCGCCCTTGCCGGACGTTACAACGACCACTTTAGACAACGTGTGTTCCTCCTTGTTCTCTCTCTGTCAAGAATGCTGCATTCCTGTTTAATGTCATCATATTCCTTGCACGTCACCCATGGGGGCGGAAGTCGCCCAGAACCTCAAAGCGCAGGCCGCCCGTGCCGTGGGTGACGATCACGCTCTGATTGAGCACCGCCCGGTCGAGCAGATCGTTGACCACATACTCGCCGGCCACGGCCACCAGTTCCGGGTTGCACTGCAGGCTGAACACCCGGGCGGAAACGTCGCCATGCACGCCGGCCATGGCCCGTCCGCGCAGCGCCCCGTAGATATGGATGTTGCCGGCGGCAATCACCTCTGCCCCGGCGTTGACCGAGGACAAAATAACCAGATCGCCTTCGGGGGCCACCACCTGCTGGCCGGAGCGCACCGGATGGGCGATCACCATGGTTGCGGCCCGGGCCGGTTGCGGCGGCTCCGGGGGCTGCGCATCGGCCGTGTGTTCCTCGGCCGGTTGTTTCTCTGCAACGGCCTGGGGTGGGGCTTCCTCCGGGCTGGCGACTGATTTCTCGGTCTTGGGCGCGGCGGCCAACAAACCCAGGCCGGTGGCAAGCGCACGGTCGGCAATGGCTGCGACGTGGCCGCGCACGCCCACCGGCACCAGGCCCAGACCACGCAGGAAGCCGGCGAGATACTGCAAATCCAGGGCTGACTGCTCGTCTTCGGCGACCATTTTGAGATCAATCACCAGCGGCGCGTTGGCAAAAAAAGAGCGGGCCGGGCCGATCTTTTTCTCCAACTGCGGATAGAGCAACTCCGGATTGGTTTCCCGGACGTGCAGCACCATCACGGTCAAAACGCTGCCTTTGAGCTCAAACACGGGGGGGGCGGTGGATGTGTCGCTTGTTTTCATGGAACGTCATGGGTTCGTGAGAATTCAAAAGCGAAATGTATACCTATTCATTCGCCAAATCTCAAGGATACTCTGCACGCCCGTGAGCGATTCGCCTGTAGTCCGCAAAAAAAGCCGCACCCTGCGGGCGGCCGGCCGGGAACCCAGTCGAATTGCGCGGTTTACCCCAGGGACTGGCGAATCTTCTCCAGCAGGGCGCGAACCGAGAACGGTTTTTGGATGAAATGAACCCCCTCGTAGAGCATGCCCTGGTTGGCAATGACGTTTTCCGAGTAGCCCGACATGTAGAGCACCTTGAGATCGGGGATGCGGGCGGACAAACGCCGGTGCAGTTCCCGGCCGTTCATGCCCGGCATGATCACGTCGGTGAGGAGAAGGTCGACGTCATCAATCCGGGCGGCCATTTCCAGTGCCATGTCGGGATGCTCCGCCTCCGAGATCCGGTAGCCGTGCGAGACGAGGGTGTCGCAGACCAACTCGCGCACCATGGCGTCGTCCTCAACCACCAGAATGTGTTCGCCGCCGAACGAATCCGCCGGAACTGCGGCTGCAACCGCTTCCGGCGCCGACAGGTCCTCTTGGGCCTTGGGTAGGTAGATTTTAAAGGTGGTTCCGTGGCCGGGCTCGCTGTAGACCCAGAGATGGCCGTGGTGCTGCTTGACGACACCAAACGAGGTTGCCAAGCCCAGGCCGGTGCCCTTGCCGCGCTCTTTGGTGGTGAAGAAGGGCTCGAAGATGCGGTCTTGGATGGCCTCTTCAATGCCGACGCCGGTGTCGCTGATCGACAGCATCACATAGTCGCCGGCCTCGACCTCGACGTGGCGTTCAGCATAGCGTTGGTCCAGGGCAACCTCGGCCGTCTCGAGGGTCAGGGTTCCGCCCTCGGGCATGGCGTCGCGGGCGTTGACCGCCATGTTCAGCACTACCTGCTCGATCTGGCCCTTGTCCGCCCGAATGAGGGCCGGCAGCGGACAAAGCAGGGTGCGCACCGTGATCGACTCGCCAATCAAACGGCGCACCATGGGCTCGAAATCGCGGATCAGCTCGTTGAGATCAATCACCTTGACCTCAAGCATCTGCTTGCGGCTGAAGGCGAGAATCTGCCGGGTCAGATCGGCGGCCCGCGCGGCGGCTTTGCGGATCTGGTTGAGATCGACAACCAGGGCGTCGTTTGGCTCCAGCCGACTCAGGCCGAGTTCGGCATAGCCAATGATCGGCGAGAGCAGGTTGTTGAAATCATGGGCTATGCCGCCGGCCAAGTTGCCCAGGGTTTCCATCTTGCGGCTCTGGCGCAGCTGTTCTTCCAGCTGTTTGCGCTGGCTGACGTCGCGGAAACTCCACAGTCGGCCGTAGAGCCTGCCCTCGGTGGTGAGCACCGGCACGCTGGAGTATTCAAGGACCCTGCCGCTGATCAGGACCGTTTCTCCCTGAAGCTCAGTAAGAGGAGCTTGCCGCGCCTCGTCCAGGGCGGCCCGGAAACTCTCCGGCTCAAGCAGTTGCTCCTCGATCAAGGCGAAGATCGGCTGGGCCGGAGCGCCAGGCAGACAGTGGATCGGCACATGCCAGAGACTGCGGAAATGGTTGTTGCCAAACAAACAGGCGTTGTCGGCGTCGATGATGCAAATGCCGTCGATGCGGGCTTCAAGCACGCATTCAAGCATGGCCTTGCGGAACAGCAGTTCCTGTTCCGCCGCCTGCCGATGCGCCACGTCGTCGCGGATGCGCAACCGCATCTCGTTGATGGCCTGCACCAGTTGATCGAGTTCGTCCTGGTTCCCGGAGCGGCTCGGCGCGCGCTGCAGGCTCAAACTCTGATCCAGACTGTCGAGGCTGAGGCTGCCGGTGTATCGGGCCATGCGCGTCAGATGCCGGTTAAGGGCAACCTGGAGGATGAGCAGAATGACGCCGGCCAGAGGGACAATCAGCAGGGCGTTGGTAAGGGCTATGGTCAGAATCCGTTCCTTGAGGCGGGCATAAACCCCGTCAAGGCTGGCCCGAACCTCAAGCACGCCCACCGGAACCGGTTGATTGGCCTGATAGACCAGGGGGTATTCGCGAATGATTGCGCCCCGAGCTTCCGGATCGCCTTCGACAATGTCGTAGGAGCCTTTGTTGAGGTCCTCGCGCACCCGCGCATACACGATGTCCTGCAGTTGCAGCACGCCCTTGAGCTGCAGCCGCACCTGTTCGTCGTCCAGTTGATAGGCCCCGGCGGTCAGAGGCGGGACATAGCTGTTTTCAATGAATTGGAGGCGATGGGCGATGCCGTCGAGATCCCGGCGGTACTCGCTGTGGAGCTGAAAGCCGATGGCCAGCGCAATGCACGCCAGGCTGCAGCCGCCAATGGCCAGCAACAGGCTCAGCGCTAGGCGGCGGCTTCTCAGGGAGGCGAGCAAAGGGAGCAGGGGCTTCATGGGGTGTGGGCGCGAACGCTGCAGTTGAGGGGAGTTTTTGTTTTCATGGGCTTTCACACGTGCATGGCGCCATGATTTCGCGGTAACGGTCGCTGGCCTTGAGCCGTTGCAGGCCCTGATCAAAAAGCTGCATCCGGCGCTCGTTGTCGGGCAGGGCGCGGGAAAGCAGCAGATGCGGCGAAAATTCGGCCAGGGGTTTGGGATGGGCCGTCAGTTCCGCCTGCTCATCGGCGCTTAGGTTGTTGGCGATCAGATGCCGGCCGACGGCCAGCTCCATGGGGAAGAGGTCGATTCGTCCGGTCAGCAGTTTTTTGAAATTGAGCAGATCGCCGGCCGCCTCATGGAACATGGCCGGGCGCTGCTTGTGCAGATCGGTAAAGGCGTCGCTGTACGCGTAACCGATGGTCAGGCCGATGGAGCGGTGATGCAGATCGTCAAGGCGCTCCCAGGAGACGGTTTTGTCTTTGCGGTGAAAAAAGACCCACTGTTGGCGGGAAAGCGGCTCCTTGCTGAGAAAATGAGTGAGCCGGTGTTCAGGGGTGTCCGCCCATTCGAGCGTGCCGTCGACCTTCCCGTTTTGCGAGAGCAACTGGCCGCGCGCCCAGGGAAGGAATTGGTATTCCACCCTGATGCCCTCCTGGGCAAAGACCTCGGTCACCACCTGGGAATCGCAGCCGTGGGCGGGCAGATGCTGGCCAGTATACGGCGGCCATTCGCCGTTGGCCAGGCGGAGAACAACGGGCGAGGCGTCGGAAGCCGAAGCGTGCGACAGGTCTAGAGACGTTACATTCTTCGAGGCCAACAGCGCCGGCAACAACCACCACATCTTTCGGGCCGTCAGGCGCTTGGGGCTGCTGGCTTTCATGGGCGGCTCCACAGAGGAAAGATGAAGTTATGTCGTCTGGATCGAAGGGGCGTGCTGCGGTGCATTCTGAAAAGGTCAAGGTCTGCGCCCCTTGTCCTGATCCGCAGCAACTGTCGCGTGAACCGACACCAAGAAGTGGTACAAAAGAGGCGATTCGATGTCAAGCACTCTCAGAAAAAAGGGGAAGTTTGGGGGATTGTTGCAACAGGCTGCGGCTTGGATGGACGGGATGCGCCGCTGGCGCAACAGCGCGCCGCTTTTTGGGGTGACTGTCGCGGGCTTGCCCTGATGAGGGGGAAAAAGAAAAGGCCCCATTCTCCGCCGTGCGACGGGGAATGGGGCTGATCCATGGTCTGGCGGCAATCGCCGGGCGGTTTATTTGCTCACCTGGACGGTCCGCTTCTCCTTGTTGACGTACTTGAAGAACACCGGGAAGGCGACAAAGAAGGCGACGCAGATCAGGTATTCGACGCCTTTGATGTGCGAGTAAAAATCAACCAGAGTGTGCAGCGGCTTCATCATCCCGGTGGCCAGCATGTACTGCCGCGCCAGTTCGCCGAACTGCCAGTTGGCATGATGCAGGGCGCCGACAAACGCGGCCGACACCCAGAGGACAACCAGGGCTCCAAACCCCAGCATGACGGCGGAAACTTTTTTGCTGTTGGTGTTTTCAGACATTGTTGCGCTCCTTGTTTTGCTCTGCATTTTCAGTGAATCAGTAGCCGATAATCGTACTGACGTATCCTTTGATCAGGTTGCCGACGCCGCCGCTGGCCAAACCGCCAATCAGGCAGGCCAAGGCCCACACGCCAATCATTGCGGCCATGGTCATGACCACTCGGATGGTGAACTTGGAGGTTTCCTGGGCAACATCGGTCTTGGTTTCGTTCTTGTTGATAATTTGAGTGGTCATAATGTCCTCCTGGGCTGGGGTAGGCTGCGAGTTTGCGTTGCTTTGCCCTTGGAATTGCACCCCCGGCGCCAGAGAAAGGAGCGGGGTGGATTTAAAATGAAATTCTGAATAAATATTTGATTTATTTCGATTTAATTTAATTGAAAGTTGTGGCTGGAGCGTCTTGCCGCACCACGCATTTGTGGCGACGCCGCACGGGGACCACAGGTGCGTGGCGCGGCAACGGCGAAGGTGTGGCGATTGCGGCACGGTTGTGTTGCGGCATGTGGCAGACAGGTGAGCGGACAGGTTGGCAAGGTCTGGAGACAGCTGGGCGAGGTGAGGTCAGGCGCGGTTAGGCACGGTTGCGCGGCGAATGCAAAAGCCGCTGTGCGCGAATCTGTGGCGGGAAGGGTGTGTCAGGGGCGGAAGTCAGGCAACGGAACTGCGGTACGGCAGTTCGATGAGAAGGCGGGTTTCGCCGCCGGTCGATTCAGGGGCGAGCGAGGCCCCGTGCATCTGCAACAGGTGGGTGCAAAAAGAAAGCGGCGGCCAGACCGCGCCGGCGCTGTCGTCGTCCCAGGCGCCGGCAGTGTTGGTCAGGGTTAAGGTGAGGCGGCGGGTTTCGCCGGGGTGAACGCGACATTCGATCTGCAGCCGTTTTTCACCCTGCTTGCCGGGCAAGGCGCGATTGAGGGCGCGGCGGCCCTGCTGCATCAAGGCAAGCAGCACCAGCCAGAGATCGCCGGCTGCAACGGCTGCTTCCTGGTTGCATTCGACGGGCAGATCGAGGGTGATGGATTCGGCCCGCAACGGTTTTTCGAACACCAGAGCCAGGAGGCGAAACAGGGTCGCCAGGGATACACTTGAGGCCCGGGCCGGCTGCCATTGGCCGATGCGCTGCATGGCGCCGACCAGTTCGGCGGTCTTCTTCTCTTCGCTCACCAGCGATTGCTGCACGACCACGGACTGCTTCCGATCGCCGCCCTGTTCGTCGATGTCGATCAGGGTTTGGGTGTAATTGATCACCCCGTTGATGCGATTGGTCAGTTCGCTGGTCAATTCCGCGCCGATGCAGCCGGTGACCGCGTAGCGATAGCGAAGCGCGGCCCGCCGCAATTGCTCGGGATCGTCGGGGGGCGCCTCTTCCGGTCTTGCGCGCCGCTGCTCCTCGCCGGCCAGCAGGTCGCGGACCCGGGTGGTCAGCATGCGCAGGGAGCACGGCGCGTCGTCGTCCTCCTCGCCGGCAGGGGCGGTCAATGTGCAGAGTTCGAGGATCGGCGCGGCCAGACGGCGGTTGAGCAGGTAGAGCAGGGTGCAGGACAGGGTCACAATCAACCCCAATGCCCCGACAATGATCTTGTGCAGTCCCAGGAGGATGGTTTGGGTATAGTCGCTCAGGCCAAAACGGAATTGCTGCAGGCCAATGTTGACGCTGTTGAGCAGGCGCGCCAGCTCGGCGGTTTCCCGAATTTTTTCCTGCGGTTGCTCCTGAATGGCCCGAAGCCGCACCTCCAGGCCGACCAGGTCGACCCGGGAGGGCAGGGTTGCTTTGAGGCTCTCTGGAACCAGGAGGTTGCGCGCCAAGACCTCGGCCGCTTTTTCCAGACTCTGCAATTCGCCGTTCAAGGCGCGCAGGTTGACTTCTTCCCGCAGAATCAGGGATTCGTTGAGATGATCCTTGACCGCGGTGAACTGGAACAGCAGCTGGTCGCCCTCGGTCATCGCCTGGCTGCACTGGTGATACAGCAGGTATTGGCGAACGCCGAGGGCGAGAACCAGGGCGAGGAAAACCAACACCGCGGCGGTGATGGCGAAAAACACCCGATTTAGCGGCCAGTCAGCCATTTTCCGCACCATCGCGCCTTGCCTGCGTGCCGTCACTGTTCACCTCCGGGGTGGTTGCGGATCCCGGCGCGGGAAGAGAGCGGGGGGATGCCGGAATCCGCAACCGAACGCATTATTTTTCACCCTGCCATTGGTAGAGAATGGGCAGACGGTAGAGGATAAAGCGGTAAACAATGAAGTAGAGGGCAAAGATGGTGACGGTCGTCCAAACCTCTTTCCAGTGCGGAATCTCCTGGTAGAGCTGCCAGTTGAAGCAGATCATAGAGGTGTTGAGCCGGTTCCAGACGATGCCGAGCACGCTGATCAACGCGGCCCAGCGCACCATCCCCACCAGCCGATTTTTGACCCCCACGGCAAACATGAACATCGGCAGCACCACCGCCACGCCGATCTCCAGCAGGAAATACTGGCCCCAGCCGGTGAGCAGGTGGGCCCAGTCGTTGTCGTGAGCCACGCCGACCAGCTTGATCACCAAGTAGGTGATCATGGCATAGGCGCAGCCTTTGCCAAGGCCCAAGGTCAGTTCGTCGACGCTGTCGAGGAAGCGCCGGTCGCAGCGCCAAGCCATGTATTTTTTGCACAGGGCGCTGGCGACAATCACCATCGACAACCCAGCGAAGATGGCTGAGCAGAAAAAGTGGATCCATTGGAAATTGGCGGAAAACCAGAGCGGATGCACCTTGGCGGGCGCATAGGTAAAGAGCGCGCCCAGGGCGCCTTGATGCAAGGTGGAGAGGATGATGCCGGAGATGGTCAGACCAACGGCAATCGATTTGATGAACCGTTTGCCCTTGAGCCAGCCGATCCATTCAAAATAGGCGGACGACACCTCCGCCACCTGCACCGACAGATAGGTGGCCACATGCCAGGCGACGAGGAAAAGCACCGCCGCCGGCCCCAGGCTGACGAACATCGGGTAGTAGAGCCGCCAGGGCATGCCCAGGTCGACCTCCAGGTAGACCACCGCAAAAAAGTAGCCGAGCAGGCCGTTGAGCAGGGCCAGCCGCTCGATCGGCACGAAATCCTTGCGGCCGAAGATCTCCACCGTGGTGCCCAGGAGAAATCCCGAGGCCGACAGCGGCACCATCCCGAACAGGCCAAAGCCCAGGAACAGGCCCCAGGGGTAGTCGTTGGAGGCGTGGGTGATGGAGCCGAGTCCGAAGAGATAGCGCTGGAGGATGATCGGCACGCCGACGGCAAAAATCACAATTAACGCCCAGTTAACCGGATTGCGCAGAAACTGGGCCTTGTATTCGTCGCGGCTCAGACCCAGCCACAGTTTTTCCTTGATGCTCCAGGCGCCCCCGTCCGGCTTGACATGGGAGGCGATGGGTATTTCCTGCTTGTTGCTGATAAAGGCGTTCATGGTTCAGACCTCCCCCTCGTTCTCATTCTTTTTCTGTTGTTCCATCTTGTCTTTTCTGGTCGCCAGCAGGTGAAAGCCGGCAAACAGGGCCGGCCAGATGGTCAGCACCATGGGGACGATCGACAGGAAATCTTTGACGTAGTTGAGGATGGGTTCCTTGGGCACGGTGACGTCGAAGCCTGCCTGCTCAAAGGGCGCGGGCGAGATATACATCCAGGCGGTGCCGCCTGCCTCGTGCTCGCCGTAGATGTGGTCGACGTAGGCGCCAGGATTTTCGCGAATGCGCTGCTTGCCCATGTCCAGCAGATCGGAGCGGCGGCCAAAGGTCAGCGCCTCCTGGGGGCATGACTCGACGCAGGCCGGCGGCAATCCCTTGGTCAGCCGGGTGTCGTAGCAGAACACGCACTTCATGATCCGGGGATGAAAGGCGCTGGAATAGCGGAAAGTGGGGATGTAGAAGGGGCAGGCGACCATGCAGGTCCGGCAGCCGACGCAGACGTCGGGGTCGTAAATCACCGCGCCTTCCGGGGTTTTGGTGTAGGCGTTGACGAAACAGGAGGTCAGACAGGCCGGTTCCTGGCAGTGGTTGCACTGGATTTTGCGGAACAGCGGGTGCTCCCGGCCGGGAATGTCGTAGCGGTTGACGATGGTGTAGCGGGTTTCGTCGGTGCGCCGTTTCTGGCCGTGCTGCATCTCGTCGAACACCGAGAAATCGTTGAAGGGCTTGGCCGGCGCCGGCAGGTTCTGCTCCTTGTTGCAGGCGGCTTCGCAACTGCGGCAGCCGACGCAGCGCGACAGGTCCACCAGCACGCCCATGGCGTTGGGGTAGCCTTCAAAGGTTGCGGCCTCGGATTTCTTTGCCAGGGAGACGGTTGCGGCGGCGGAAGCAACAAGGCTGCCCTGCAGAAACCCTCTCCGGTTAATCAGTTTATTCATTATCGTTCACCTGTATGGTTGGTGTTCAGGATATGGCCGCCATCAGCGGGCATGTTCGTCCTTGCCCTTGGCCGGACCGGCCTTGCCGTTTTTCTCGCCGCCAACATGGAAGAAATCACGGCCTTTGTCGGTCAGGGCGTGGCAGCTGTCGCATTCGGAAGGCGCGTTCTTTTTAATGTGACAGGGCACGCAGTTGAGGTGATAGGCCCCCTTCAGCCCCGGTTTGTCGATGTGGTAGATGTTGGGGTTGTTGCCGGCAATCACCTGTTCCGGGTAAAACTGCTTTTTGATGTGGCAGTCCTGGCAGCTCACCCGCCCGGTCTCGGGAGACTGGGCGTGGCAGCGGACGCAGTTGGGGTCCATGTCCTGCTGACCGGTGGTGTGGTGGTGGCAGTCCTTGCAGCGGGCCAGTTGGGCATGGCGCTTGTGGCTGAATTCGACCGGTTTGTACAGGTCGGCCAGGGCGTCGATGGTCACCGTTTCCGGCGCGTCCAGCTGGTCCATGGCCCGGCCCGGCGTGGTCAGCGTCCCGGCCAGCAGCAAAACCGCAGCCGCAAGCACGGCCTTGGGGTTAATTGTCATGGGAAAACCTCCGTCTGTTCATTGGTGTTGATGCTGTCATTCTTTCCTCCGTTTTCGGTCAATATGCGTTCAAGCTCCCGTTCTTTCAGGTAACTGCGGTACACAAGATCCACTTCTTCGGCGTCCATGGTTTCGTTGAGGAGCAGGGCCTCGGCGAATTTATGGAGAAACCGGTTGTGCTTCTTCAACAGCTCGGCGGCCTGGTCGTAACAGTCGCCGATCAGATGTTTGATTTCCTGGTCGATGCGGCGGGCGATCATCTCGCTGTACGGCTTGATCTGGCCGCTTTCGCCGAGAAACCCGTCGCCGCTTGTTCGGTAGGCGATGGGCCCCAGTACGCTGCTCATGCCCCATTCGCAGCTCAGGCGGGAGGCAATCTCGGTGGCCTGGACGATGTCGTTGCTGGCCCCGGTGGTCAGGCGGTTGAACACCAGCTCCTCCGCCGCCCGTCCGCCCATGAGAATGGCGATGCGGTTGAGCAGGTATTCGCGGGAATAGGTGAGGCGTTCATCCAGAGCCACCTGCTGGGTCAGGCCCATGGCCCGGCCCCGGGGGATGATGGTGATCTTGTGCAGGGGATCGGTCTCTTCCAGCATCAGGCCGACAATGGCGTGGCCCGCCTCGTGATAGGCGGTGAGGCGGCGGTCTTTTTCGCTGACCACCACGCTCTTGCGCGCCAGTCCCATCACGATCTTGTCCTTGGCCTCCTCGAAATCGGTCATTTCCACGGCGTCCTTGTTACGCTTGGCCGCAGTCAGGGCCGCCTCGTTGACCAAGTTGGCGATCTCGGCGCCGCTGAAGCCCGGAATGGAGCGGGCGATGGCCGCCAGATTGAGCTCCGGGGCAGCGACGATTTTCTGGGCATGCACTTCCAGGATCTTGAGGCGGCCCTTGACGTCGGGCAGGGAGATGGTGATCTGGCGGTCGAACCGGCCGGGACGGAGCAGGGCAGGGTCAAGGATGTCGGGACGGTTGGTGGCCGCGATCATGATGATCGTTTCCTCGGAATCAAAGCCGTCCATCTCCACCAACAGGGCGTTGAGGGTCTGCTCGCGTTCGTCGCTGGCGCCGCTGTTCTGGCCGCCGGAGCGTCGGCCGCCGATGGCGTCGATCTCGTCGATGAAGATCAGGCAGGGCGCGCTCTTTTTGGCCTCGGCGAACAGCTCGCGCACCCGCGAGGCCCCCACTCCGGCGAAGATTTCGACAAAATCCGAGCCGCCCATCGAAAAGAAGGCCACCGAGGCCTCGCCGGCAATGGCCTTGGCCAGCAGGGTCTTGCCGGTGCCGGGCGCGCCCTGGAGCAGCACCCCCTTGGGGATGCGGCCGCCCAGGCGGCTGTATTTGGTCGGATTTTTGAGGAACTCGACGATCTCCTGCAGCTCTTCCTTGGCCTCGGTGATGCCGGCCACATCGGCAAAGGTGATGCGCTCGCTTTTGATCGGGGTAAAGCGCGAGTCGCGGCCGGCGGCAAAGTCGCCCTTGAACGATTTTTTGCTGAAGATCAGCCAGCCGCCGAGGATCAGCAGGGCCGGCAGCAGGGTTTTGAAGGCGTCGGCCAGGCCGGAAGGGGTTGCCTGCTCGCCGGTGACCACGACCTCTTTTTCCACCAAAAGCGGGGTCAGCGCGGCCACGTCCGGAACAAAGGCGCCAAAGGCGCGGCCGGCCGTATCCTCGCCGGTGAGCGTCTGGCCCTGAATATGGACCTTGGCGATGGCGCCCTGCCGCAGCTCGGAGAGAAATTCAGTGTAGGCGCGCTGCGGTGGCGTGGTTTCGCGCAAATAGACGTTGTAGCCAAAGATGCCGACCGCAGTGAGGGCCAACAGCCAGAGGCCGAGTTGCACCGGATTTTTCATGGCTGCCTCCTTGGAAGCGGTGCCTCGTCAATCGTGCGGCCGGCCTGGACGGCGTGCCGATACTGCTGGATCGATTCGTCCAGAACGCCGGCCAGCAGGGATTTGAACACCGCCAGATGGTCGGGCAGGAACGAGGCGTTGTTGCGAAAACAGAACTCGTCGAGATAGAGCTGGAGATGCTTGACCGTGACCCCGCCCCGGTGGACGGTGTGGAGGCAGGTCTCGAAACTGCGGGCCAGCTCAGTGGCGCGCGAGGGTTGCTCGGGTTCGGTCGGCGCGACGTGATAGGCCCCAACCTGGTTGAGCAGGGTCAGCAGCTGTTCGTCGCCGGCCAGCAGGCTGCTGTTGACCTGGACCGCGTCGTGAAGGAAGAGGGGCAGGGTTTCGGCGTCGAGTCGGGGGATGTGGCGCATGCGAATGCGTCCGGTGATGCCCAGGGTGAGCACGATTTCGGCCGCAATCAGCACCAGGGCGCGCTCCTTGCGCTCATAGGCGGGCGCCGTCGGTCCGCAGCCGATTTCGACCACGCCCCGACAGCGCTCTCCATCGGCCCGGCCCATGGCTAGGCGCAGCTTCTGCAGCCAGGTCCAGGCGGTTTGGTAACAGGAGAGGCCCAAGAGTCGCTGCAGCTCCTTGGCGCTGACGTCAAAGGGCGAGGCGCTGAACCACCAGATGGCCAACAGCCAGTCCTTGATCGGTTTTTTGGCCCCGTGCATCAGGGTGCCGGTGGTCAGCGAACTGCGGTTGCCGCAGTGCGGACAAATGATGTAGCGCCGCAGGGCAAGACGCGGGTGGCGGGTGCGGCAAAAGGGGCAGACAAACCCCTGGGGCCAGCGCAACGGAAAGAGAAAGTCGACGCAGGCCTCTTCCGTGGGAAAGAGGCGATGAAACGCCTGCAAGGTGGTGTTTTGATTTTCAGCGCCGGGGTTTTCCATTGGTCAGGTCCAAGCCAGGGGGAACGAACTTATCCACTTGGCTACGGACATTTGCACGGGAGGCGCCACACTGCTCCTGCTTGACGGAACTGTGGGCTAACTTTCGGCTATCTCGCAGTTTTTTAATGATCTTTTTTCAAAGGCCTTTTTGCGGAGATAAAGACGGAGGCGGGCGATGAGATCGG
>NZ_JAVBXR010000067.1 GCF_030824455.1 Desulfobulbus sp. | reverse complement strand
GGTTTGCGAATTTTTGAAAAGGAAAAAAGGTGACGAGATGATTCGTGCAATCATGATTGGCTTTGCGCTGCTCTTATTATTGATCTGCGCAAACGTGGTTTGGCAAAACGTGCATTGCGGCACGCCGGTTTTCCGCACCGCTCCGCTGCAGATTGTCCCGTGTGAATCTGGCGATACGTTAGAGGCCGAGATTGATGATTTGCATCGCAGGGCGCGAGATCATCCGGCGAGGTAGTGGTGTCCCGTGGTAACTAATTATGATGGTAAGTATTGGCCAATACGTTACCGAGCAATTTAATACCCGGATTTCCGGGTATTATCACAACGATAAAAAAAAAGGACTACCGGTAACCGGCAGTCCTTTTTTAGTACTGAAAAGCTTGGTAAGCACTGGTAAGCACTTTTCCAAGCAATGTCTTCTAAGTGGTCGGGAAGAGAGGATTCGAACCTCCGACCCCAGCGTCCCGAACGCTGTGCTCTACCAGGCTGAGCCACTTCCCGAACCGTGTGTGGTGCGCATTTGACGTGTCCATCAAATGCGGCTACCCATTTAGCATGGTTTTATTCTGGTGTCCAGCCCTTTTCAGCGGCAGAGAATGTTTTCCGGCGGACCACAAAAATCAGGCAGCCCCGGCGACCCATTGTAACCACACGGGAAACGCCGTGCGCTCAAAACAAAAACAGCTGACCAAACGTCAGCTGTTCCCACCCATCACCCCAAAACGCCGTTCGTTAGTTGACGGCGTCAGACAATTTGCTGCCCGGTTTGAACTTGGCGATCGTTTTGGCAGGGATCTCGATCAAGGCGCCGGTACGGGGATTTTTCGCCTTGCGTTCGGTGCGTTTGACTGTCGAAAATGTTCCGAATCCCACCAAGGTGACCTTGTCTCCCTTGGCCAGCGCGTCAGATACAGCCATGAGCATTCCATTCAACGCTTTTTCAGCCGCGGCCTTGCTGATGTCTGCCGCCTCCGCCATGGAGTCAACCAGTTCCTTTTTATTCATTCTTCCCTCCCAGAGTTTTTAGCATTGCCATGACAGCCAGGCTCTCAATCCTGACGCGGCATCTGTTGACAACGTCGAAACTAAAATAAAAAAAGAAATCTTTGTCAAAGGAAAAAAAATCAACGAAACATCCCTAAGGTCCAGTTTCCCAAGGCCTTTGGCGCATCGGCGCCGTCGCTCAACGATTATCTGCCCTCCAGATCAAGCAGCACTTTCACGACGCCGCTTTTTTGCAAAAAACGTAACAGAGCCAGGCGGATGGCCGGGTTCAGCATGGTCTCGAAATCGGCAGTCCGGATAGCCACGCTCACTGTTGATTCGCTCTCGTCTTCCAGGCGCACCCGGCAGCCTGAAAAACCGAAGTGTTCCACACCGTTTTCCCACAATTCGATCCGTCGCAACCGCTCATCGGTGATTTTCATTCCCGTGGGAATTCTGGTGGCGAGGCAGGACGCGGAGGGCGCATCCCAACCGACCAGCCCCATTTGCCGGCTGAGGCTGCGCACGTCGGCCTTGCCCAGGCCGGCCGCCGCCAGGGGCGTTTGCACCCCAAGTTCGTGAAGCGCCCGCAGTCCGGGGCGGCTGCTTTGCAGGTCGTCGGCGTTGGTGCCGTCAAGCAACAGGGAAAACCCGCGCTGCTCCATACGCTCGCGAAAAAGCGAATAAATTCGCGACTTGCAAGAATAGCAGCGATCCTCGGGATTGGCGACAAATTCCTTCCAGCCAAGGGGATGCAGCGCAACCCGTTCGACGAGAACGTCCTGGCCGTAGCCGTGGGCTGCCGGCCACTGGAGCGCCCGCTTCACTTCGCTGGCCTTCAGCAGTTCCGACTCGCCAAAGAGCATCAACACATTGTCCGGCCCCAAGGCGTCCAAGGCGCACTTCACCACCAGGGAGCTGTCGATTCCCCCGGAAAAGGCAACGGCGACTCGACCATAACCGCGGAGAATCGATTGCAGTTGCTTGGCTTTATCGTTCAATTCCACCTCAATCACTCCTCAACGCAACAACAGTGGGGCACCCGCCAGCCGCGCCTTTAAAAATTGCGGAGATTGACGGCGCCGTAGAGCTCGATCAAAAATTTTTCGGTGGCCGGCGCCAGGCCAATGAATTCAGCGCCGTAGGAGTGATCCATTACGTTGGCAATGCGAACCTTTTCTTTCATTGCGAAACTTTTGCCAATGGTGCAGCTGACAATCAGCAAATCGCCAACCACGTAGGATGCAGGGGAGTCGATTCGCACCCCGCCAAGGCTGACGTCAAGGATGGTCGCGTTGCTGTTTCTTAAACTGGAGGTGTTGTAGCAGGAGGCTTCAATGTCGGTGTTGGTGATTTTTTTATGCTGAATCCGCTTATGGCGGCGTCTTTCCTTTTGCTCAAAGGGATATTCGTCAATGACAGCCTGGATTTCCTCGGCGCCTCCGTTGGCAATGCTCACGAAAAGCGGGATGTCGCGCTGCTTGATGTGTTCCACAAACCAAGCGTCAAGGAAATTGTACACGGTGTTCTCGGCGCTGGTTTTGTTGCGAAAACTCAACCTGAACTTGCGAAACTCCTTGATCAGCGCGTAATGCTCCAGGCTGTGTTCCAGCGCGTCTTGATGATGCCTGAACAGCTCTTCCTCTGCTTCAAAATGACGAAAAACATAGTTCTCAATCACGTCAAAGAGGGTCTCGATGACTTTTTTATCGGCCATGCCTTCTGAGGCTTTGCCAAGATCGTTGACGAGATCAAAGATTATTTTATGCTGATTGTCGATGAGACCAATCCCGACATTGAGCTCTGTATCCCATTTTTTCATTATTCTCATACATGAGCACCTTGGTTGTCCTTCGATTTGCGCGAATTTCGCCCGAAGGCGAACAACTTTATACAATCGCAACACAAAAAAACGGGATGTTACAAAGAAAGCGGCAATCAATCGCCCCAGGCGGAACCCTTAGGCCGCATCAGGCGCTGACGGCGGCGCTAATAGCGGCATTAATAGCGGCATTAATAGCGGCGTTAACGTACCCCGCTGTTTTTAAATTTGGTACCCGAAAAACTTCGGCCTGCTCAAAAAAAGAACAAGGCTGCATTGCAGACTCGTCTTTTCCGCTGGAACGCAGGTTTGGGCGCACGGTTTTCTAATCAGCCGCCGAGCACCCGGCTCAGTTCCTGCTGCAGATCCTGCAGTTGAAAGGGTTTGGCCAATCGTCCCTGAAAACCATGCGTCTTAAAAGCGGCCATGATTGGATCTGTGGCGTAACCGCTGGCAACGATGACGCGGGCGGCGGGATCTTCGCGCAGCAACCTGCTCACCGCTTCCTGGCCGCCCATCTGCCCGGGAATAGTGAGGTCCATGATCACGCAATCAAAGGGCGCGCCGCTGGCCGCTGCCGCCCTGCACATCTCCAGGGCCTCCTCGCCATGGGCCGCCTCTGCGGCCTCGTAGCCGAGCAAGCCAAGCATCTCCGAGGCAATCTCCCTGACCATGGCCTCGTCGTCCATCACCAGCACCCGCCCGCGGTGTTTCGATCTGGAAACCACGGCCTGAAACCAGGGTTCTTTGACGCCGACCGAGTCTCTGTCCGCCGGCAGCGAGAGGGTAAACGTCGTGCCCACGTCCGGGATCGACTCCACCCGGATATACCCGTTGTGCTTGCTGACCACGGCATGCACAATGGCCAGCCCCAGACCGCTGCCGCTCTGCTTGGTGCTGAAATAGGGATCAAAAATCTTGTCGATGAACTTCTCGGAAATGCCCACGCCCTGGTCGCGAATCCTGATGACGACAAAATCGCCGTCCAAGGACGACGCGGCCCCTTCAATCTGACCGCTGTTTTCAGCGTCGATGAACAGGTTGCCGCCCTCGGGCATGGCCTGCTTGGCGTTGATGATCAGATTGGCCAGCACATGGCTGAGCTGGCCTCTATCGGCCCGCACCGGCCACAGATCGGCGGCGATTTCGGTGTGCGCTTTGATGTTTGAACCGCTGAGATTGAATTGGATGGCGTCGCGCAGCAGGCCGGGCAGCGTGATCGATTCCAGGAGCGGATCGCCGCCCTTGGCAAAGGTAAGCAGTTGTTTGGTGAGATGGGTGGCCCGGTCCAGGGCTTGATGCGCGGTCTCGATATATTTGTAGGATTCGTGTTCCTTGGGCAAGGTCATTTTGGCCAGCTCGATGCCGCCAAACACGCCCATCAGGATATTGTTGAAATCATGGGCAATGCCGCCGGCAAGCGTGCCGACGCTCTCCAGTTTCTGCAACTTTTTGCGCTCTTCCTCCATGTGCTTGAGCTCGGTGGTGTCGGGGAAGACGACCAAACCGGCAATCACAGCCCCTGCGCCGTCGCGAATGGGCACGCCTTCGACCACCGTGTAGCGGATGCGGCCGTCCTTGTCTTCGATTTTCAATTCCTGGCTGTGGGTTGCCTCGCCCCGCAAGGCCTTCGCGATGGGCGTTTCCTTCGGCGGCAAATAGCAACCGTCGGCGGTGTAGCATTTCCAGCTCCAGTCAATGGCGTGCAGGCTCTGATTGAGATAGTTTCCGTGGGGAACGCCGAGAAAATCGAGACAGGCCTGATTGATCAAACGAATGCATTGGTGGTCGACCGTGGCCATGACCATCGGAATATTCGATTGTTCAACCACCGCCTGGAGCAGGGTGTTGGTGCGCTCCATCTCATTGCGCATCCGGTATTCCTCGGTTACGTCTCGAAACACCAGCACCACGCCGGCCGTGATTCCGTCGCTGCCTCGGATGGGCGCGGCCGAATCGGCGATCTGGTGCTCCTGGCCGTGCCTGGCAATCAGCACTGTGTCGTTGGCCAGGCCAACGATCTGCCCGCTTTCCAAAACGTGTTTGACCGGGTTGAAGGCCGGTTGGCGGGTGCGGGCGTTGACGATGTGAAAGACCTCGGTTAGCGGCCTGAGCAGCGCCTCCTGGGTCGTCCAACCGGTGAGCGTTTCAGCGATGGGATTCATGCGGGTGATGCGGCCTTCGGTGTCGGTGGCGATCACCGCGTCGCCGATGGATTGCAGGGTGATGCGCAAATTTTCAGCGATTTTTGCGGTTTCCCGCTGATGCGCCGTCAACCGTTGGAGAACGCCGCCCACCACCATGCCGGCAAGAATGAGCACGCTGGCAAACATGGCGCGCATCAGCAACTCGTGCGGATCGTGCAGCGGCAGCAACCTCGGCAGCCATTCCCCCATGGCGTCGTGGAGCCAGAGGTGTTCAAACAGGGCGTCAAGCAGCCAGAGAAAGGCCGCCAGCAGCACGCTGTAGAGGGTGACGACAACCAGCAGATTGCTGGACGCCGAGCCGGATGGGTCGTTGGTTGTGTTCATTCCCGAGGTTCCTTGAGTGTCTGCCAGGCAAAGACAGGGGTTGCAAACAGCAGGGAGCCCAGCGAATGGGCAATGGTCCATTTGAGCCATCCCACGGCAACGGCGTCCGCCTGGATCAGCCCAAAAAGCCATTTGAATCCGACCCCGCCCGCAGCCGTCAACATCGGCGTTAAAAGGACGGCCGCAGCAAAACAGATCAGCAGATCAACCGATCCTTTTATCACCACGCGCGACGTCACTTGCCGCCGCATAAGCCAGGCGCCGAAAAGCGGCCCAAGCGTGTTCATCAGGGCAATGCAGGCGGCATAGGCCCATGAACCGCCGAGGGAATAATGGTTGGCCAGGATCGTGCCCAGGGCAATGCCGAGGGCAATTTTCCACCCCCGAAAGAAAGCAACGACTATCGCCACGGCCGCAGCGGGCCAGACAGGCATCGGCAAGACCCCCATGTGCCGGAACAGGACAAAGCTCAGGTGGGCCAACGCCCAATAGATCAACGCCGTTGCGATGTTTTCAAGACACCATTGTCCCAGAGCATCCGACGAGTTGCGGATTGCGCTCCCCTGCCTGTTGTCCATACCCCGCCTCCTGCGCCGCTGTTTTTCCATCCTGGAACGACCGATCGGACATCTGTTTTCCTTGCCCTGTTCAAGGTTGCATCCGCTCTTTGGAGTCAAAAATCACCAGAAAACAACCAAGAGCGTCAAAAAGCCGCGTCAGTGCGTTTTCAAGAAGCAACAAAAACAAGGTCAAAGCATTTTCTCTGTACCATCAACACGAGGCGTTAGCAAGCCCTGAACCTCTCGTTTTTCTATTGAAAAATTATCATTTCCATTTCTTTGCGCGATAATTGCCCGCCGCCTGAACGCAGACGTCAGGACGAACGGAAACTGATGACGCTCCAGGGGGCCGGTGGTATGGTGATCGTCAAGGTTGCAAGAGCGCTGCGGAACAGACAAAGGAGCGGAACTATGGGCAAAGGTTTGTTGATCGTGTTCACCGGCAACGGCAAGGGCAAGACCACCGCGGCCCTGGGCATGGCCATGCGGGCGGCCGGCCACGGCCTGCGCGTCTGTTTCGTGCAGTTTATCAAGGGCGGTTGGCGCTACGGCGAACTCGAGGCGGTCAAACGCTTCGAGGGGTTGATCGATCTTCATGTGATGGGCAAGGGGTTCACCTGGAAATCGGACAACATCGAAGAAGATGCGCGTCTGGCCCGCGAGGCCTGGGAATTCGCCTGCGCAGCCATTGCCTCGGGGGTTTACCACACCGTAGTGCTCGATGAATTCACCTACCTGCTCCATTACCAGATGCTCGAGCTCGAACCCTGCCTGCGCGTTCTGGCCGACCGCCATCCCGACCAGCATGTGGTTATCACCGGACGCTACGCGCCCCAGCAACTGATCGACGCCGCGGATCTGGTCACCGAGATGCAGGCCGTCAAACATCCATTGAAAGGCGGCGTGAAAGCCCAACAAGGCATCGAATTCTGACCAAGGCCAACCTTTTTTGGAGGACGCCATGCCGACCCTGAAACTGGCCCTGATCCACAGCGCCGCCGAGCACAAGCAGGCGGCAAGCAACCGCGCCCATCTGCTGACCCTGTTCCGCCAGGCCGGCGAGGCCGGGGCGCAACTGGTCGCCGCCCCGGAGCTGTCCGTTTCCGGATATTCGTTTAACAGCCGCCAGGACATTGCCCCCTATGCCGAAACCGCCGACGGTCCGACCCTGACCGCGCTGGCCGCATTGGCCAAAACCTACGGATTTTACGCCTGCATCGGCCTGGCCGAGCGGGACCCGCGCACCGCCATTTTGTACAACAGCGCCTTTGCGCTCAATCCGCAGGGGGAGCTGATCTGCCGATATCGCAAGATCAACGCCGAATGCCGTTGGGCCTGCCCCGGCAATCCGCTGGCGGACAACACCTTTGCCACGCCCTGGGGGCGGATCGGAGTGCTGATCTGCTCCGACTCCTATCATAGCCTCATGCCCCGGATCACCGCCCTGCGCGGGGCCGACCTGCTGCTGATTCCAGCCAACTGGCCGCCGACCGGTCTGGACCCGCGTGAGATCTGGCGAGCCCGAGCCCTGGAAAACGGGGTGTATGTGGCGGCCTGCAACCGCACCGGCATGGATCTGACGATGGACTGTCGCCAGGGGCCCAGCGCGGTGTTCGATCCGCACGGGGCCACGCTGCTCGACCGCAGCTCTCCGGAGGCGCAATTGCTGCTGCTTGACCTGCCTTTAAACGCCGACCATCGTCTCCAGTCCCATGCCGGAAGACGTTTAGACGGCCGCCGGGCCACCGACGTCAACGACTGCTGCCTCAATCTGGCCGGCGTCTCCGATCTGACCGCCTTTCTTCGCCTGCCGCCGCCGGGCGTCTTGGCGATCCACTGCCTGCCGGCCGCATCGGAAGCATTAGCGCTGGCCGCTGTGGAACACCATCTGCGCGAACAAAACACCACCCACACGCTGCATATTCTGCCTGCCGGGACCTACAGCGACGTCGCCCTTGAGCGGATGCAGGCGCTGTGCGCAGCCAGCGGCAACGCCATTGCCCTTTGGCGCCAAGGTCCTGAGGCAGGGTGGCATTGGTTTGCCGGCGGGCAGGCGCCCCGGCATTGGCCGTGCAACCCGGGCGATGCAACACCACCCGTGCTGCCTCAGGTGGATTGCGGCACGGCGCGGGTGGCGTTGGCCCCCCTGACGGCGCTCCGTCATCCCGAACCGATCCTGGCGGTCGCCAAACAGGGCTGCGATCTGGTTGTGGTGAGCGATGATTGGCTGTCCGACGATGATCGGCTCCTGGCGGGAGTTCGCACCATCGACGCCCTGGCGGTGGCGATTTGCGCCCCAAACGGGGCCGGCGTATGGATGACGCCCGAAGGGCACCAGCGTTGGGAGGAACTCCTGGCTGGACCTGGCTCCGCCTGCCGCTATCTCCTTGACACCCGTCGCACCCGCAAGAAACGATTCCAGGATCGAGTCGATTACGACCGATTGCTTCGCGACGACGACGCAACGGCGAACAGCCCCTCTTGCAGGCAGCCCTGAACGCACAAACGCCCATTGACCGTTACGGTCAATGGGCGTTTTGGAGAGGGCGCGCAATCAAGGGCGCAAAGCGTTGCGAACAACAGGCGCGACAAGCGCGCGAAGGGTCAATGGACCATAAATCTGGCCTCCTGCTCCACCCACTTCATGGCCCGTCCAAAAAATTTTGCTTCGTTGATGCTCACATTGACAAAGGCCAGAGGCTCTTCCAACGGCAACTGGTCGGAGCAGAGGCAAATCTCGCTCTCATCACGAAAACGAACCACCAAGGCGCTGTCTTTTCGCAACAAATTTTCCTCAAACACCGAGGTTAAGGTATCGGTGTTAAACACCGACAGCTCGTCGTCGATCATGGCGGAACGCACGTCAATGATCAATTCCCGACAATGGGGCATATTGAGCATGGTTTGAGCGATCTGCAGGATGTCCCAACCGCCGTCGTCGTCCAATTCCCCTGAAACAACAATGGAATAGACTGAGCCTTCGCTGTTTTTTGTGATTCTGAATCGCATATATCCCTCCAGTGGATAACTGATTAATCCATTAATCTCATGCAATCAAAGATCTGCGGCAATGAAAAGGACATTTTCGGCAAGCGTTCTCAGCGTGACGACGATTGAAAATATCCCTTGCAACGCTTATCGGCGACGCACGGCCAAGGCTTTAGCGAAATAAATCACAGCCCGCACAGGATGAGGCAAAAGAAACCCCACATCAATAAATTAAATGGTTTTAAATCCTGTCTGAAGGCTCACCCCTGGGCCAGCAACAGGCAATGGCGCTGAACGCAGTTACCCGGCAAACAACCCTGTTTGTTGGCCGACGTGACCCAAATAGGCAGTTAATCTCTGGTTCAAGCTAAATTTATGGGCGCAGCGGGTCGATAGAAGAACAAGGCAGGGATGCTTTTGGGGTGCAAATAGGAAGGGACAACAAGGATGCAATACAGAATTCAATCCGAAAACACTGGCAAAACGCAACGATTCGCCGCCGCAGCTGCGGCGGCAAAGACCGCAGGAACCGCGCGTCAGACGTCTTCACGCGGCGCATGGTCGACCGCCGGAGCGACCGTCTCCGTTCAACCCAGCTTCCAGGAATTTCTCACCCAGCAAACCGCTCGCACCGTTGCGGATCGGGCTGAACCCCGGGCGGCAGCGCAGGCGTCGTTGACCGCTCAGAACAAGGGCGAAACCGTCCACACCCTGCAAAAAGGCGAAACCATCTGGGAGCTGGCGAGGGAGCAGTATCAGGTCGATCCGCAGGACATCCTCCGCCTCAATAAGATCGCCAATCCCAACGCCTTGCAGGTCGGGCAGCAGCTCCGCATTCCCGCCCAGGAACAGAGCGGCGTTGCCGATGCCTCGGAAGAGGTGGTTGCCGGCTGGTACGGCCAGTTTCACCAGGGCAGGCTCATGGCCAACGGTAAACGGTTTGACATGCACGCGGCCACCATCGCCCATCGCGACATGCCCATCGGCGCCAAGGTGGAATTGGAAAACCCGGAAACCGGGGAAAAGGTCCGGGCGGTGGTCACCGACCGGGGGCCGTATCATCAGGGCCGCGACGTTGATCTCAGTTACGGCCTGGCCAAGCGCCTTTCCATCGCCGAACAGGGGGTCGGCAAACTGAAGATGCGGACGCTGTAGACCGACATCCCATTAACCTGCCCCGTCTTGCCCCGCCCTGCCTCACCTTGCCGTCGCCTGATTGTCGCTGTCGCGGCCCAC
>NZ_JAVBXR010000004.1 GCF_030824455.1 Desulfobulbus sp. | reverse complement strand
GAAACTCGCTGCGTGTTTCCGTCGCGTTCCTTTTGCCATTCTCTGCTCCTTGATTCAGCCCCATGTTGGACCTTGTTGGTAGCAGAGTTTCCACTTAACAGCTTGTCCTAATTCCCGGCGCCACTTCTCCTCTGCATATTTGAACAACACCTTGTCATCGAACTCATAGGCGCGCTGGTCTCCAGGGCCATGAAGATATTTCGGCTGTTGCCCGCTAAATTGCGCCAACCACCAAGCAAACGCCAAATACCGCCGGGAATAGGCGATCACCTTCCCGGTCGCCGACTCGGTGATGGTCACTTGGTCGGCATGGTAAATGCCTTTCTCCCGCCACCAGTGATCCAATGGCATAAAACGCACCCGGTAGCATATTGGGGGGAGTTGATTGGGGGATGGGTAAACCTCCGCACGTTCTATGCATTGCTTGATAGCAGCTTTGTTGTGACGCTTATAGTCCGCTATCAGTTGCGGAAAATCTTCAGTGCCCGGATTTGTGTTGAATTGCTCCATTCGTAACCGCAACATCTCAAGCACAGCAAAGTCATTCCCCTCAGCTCGATAAAGATAAATTTTGCCGTCCTCGCCATTCAGAGCCAGGGTCTTAAGATGTACCCCGTCCAGGTACTGCTCCACCATCCATTTACGACCGTAGGCGTCAAAGCCGGGCCAGACATCGTCCTGCCAATAGACCGACTCCGGCGACTCCACCGTCTGATGGATTTCCTGCAAGGGCTCACGGGCAATTATCTTGAAGAGCAGGGAACAGAATAAGGGGCGCCAGAACGGCCCCACCAGCAGCAACATTGCCACCACACATACCGCCTTCTTCGAACCGGTCAACGTTTTAACGACCCACAGCAGTAAGGACCCTACGAAGAGGTACCCGATCACCGCTATCAGAAAAAGTATTCCCATAAATTAACCCTTTGCAGTTATGAGTCTAAGGATAATTGGGTAACAAGGAGGACAATGCACGTTTTTACTCCAATCAGACCATTCCTCGCAAGAGCTTACGGTTGAGTCTATGACAATAAGGTCTACTGTTCTCTCAGGTCTTGGTCGTGGAGAGCCCGTGCAAGACGCGTCGGCTCTCCTCCGCAGGAATCGTGCTCTAACAGCGTATTGGCGGGAATTGGATCCAGATTCGGCCAGGCAGTCGAAAAAACAGCCTCTACCAAACGAAATCAGCTCGACAAAAACAGGCTGTGAACAGTCGGAATATCCTTTGCCGGGGCAATATCAAGTCCTACCGCGCAATGTCCCAGCGTATCCATATCGAACAATAATACTCGCTGGCCCATTGCTGCAAATTCTGCGCGAGATTGACTGAAGTTGTTGTTTTGCCGGTGCCGCCTTTCCGGTTGGTGACGGCAATAATTTCCGCAGGTCCATTCATTAGAACAGCTCAATTTTATTGTCAGAACCACCCGCAGCAGGTGCCTGGACGCCCAATACTGCATTGTGCGTCGTCCGTTGCTCCTGCATGACATAGTTTTCCTTCAACTCTTCAAGATGTGCGTCTAACCCTTTGGCAGGCGGTTCTCCCGTGCCTTCCAGCCAGCGTAGAGTCTCCCCGGCAAATCCACTCTGGATTTCCAGACCAGTATGGACCTGCTCCAAACGTTGACGCAAAATATCCTGAAACTGTATTTCTCCCAGTACAATTGAAACCTCTTCGACAATGATCCTGTTGGCTCCATCAACACCTTTAATGATTTCTTCAAGGTGAGTTGCTGCGGCTTTGAAGCGTCCTTCAACGGACGACATACTCCCCGCCATGTTTTTAAATTTCTCCGCATCTTCATTGCTTGCCATCTTTTGCCGCGCATTTTCTGTTTCAGTCAGAGCCTGCCCGGCAACACGGGTGATTCTGTCAGCTATATCCCGTGCCAATGTGTGGGTCTGATCAGAAAGGTTGCGGACCTCCTCGGCCACAACCGCGAATCCTCTTCCGGCGTCTCCAGCACGGGCCGCTTCTATCTTTGCGTTGAGCGCCAACAATTTGGTTCTATCGGCAATAGCTGAAATATCTTCCACCATCGGACGCATCTGCTCCATCCCCTCCGATAATTTTTCAATCCGAATGAGATTATCCGTCAACTGGTCGACCTGGCTGCCTGAAAAGGCGTTCAGCGCCTCAATGACCTGTTGATTTTTGTGGATATGATCCTGCGTAACAGCGATGAGTTCCATGCTTTTTTCTGAAGATGAACCAATCCGCTCAACCTGGGAGCAGGTTTGATGATGGATATTAGCCATCCTTCCGATCACTCCCAGTACCGCTGTCTCAGTCTGCATGATCGCCTCTTGCAACTGACTACCGAGGACGGCGTTATACTGTGAAAGCTCCAAGACGGTCTGGTGGTAGTTTTCTCTTATACATTGAGCCTGCGCCGAACATTGATTATGCGTGGCAAGGGAAGCAAACGCAATCGACAGATGCCTTTTAAAGATATAGAGAGCACCAACAAGGACTTGAATGGATGCCACTGCACCAGTAAGGGCAATCTCAAGTCGACTGGGGAGCCCTATCCAACGATGCAACAACGGATAAACCAAATAGGCGCACAGAGAGACAAAGAATATAGCGGCTACAACTTTTTTAATGAGTCGTGCTGGTGGTTCCGGGGCATCAAATAACTTGCCCGGATAGTTCAGGTTGATCTTCATGTCAATTCTCCGGTGATTTTCACGCGCCGGGCAAAACCTGTTTGATGACTTTGACCAAATCAGGACCTGTAACCGGTTTGACCAACCAGCCGGTGGCGCCGTTTTTTTTGGCCTCGTCCCTCTTTTCCTGCTTGCTCTCCGTTGTGAGCGCCAATACGGGAACAAAACGGAACCCAGGTAGGGCACGAAGATTTTTTATGAACTCCAGCCCTCCCATATTCGGCATGTTAATATCCGTGATTATGAGATCGGGCTTGACGCCAATTTTAAGCTGATTAAGAGCCAGAACGCCATCCCCCGCGCATTCAACCTTGAACCCATTCAACTCCAGAGCTGATTTGAGGCTCAGTCGCATTGTTGCGGAGTCATCAATCACCATGATGGTCTTTGCCATATCGTCTCCCTTAAATTAATTGCAATGCAGAATCTATCCAGTCGGCCAAAAGCTTGTCTTTCGGCTTGGCAATTATTGAACATTTTGCAGCCATCAACACCTGCAGATTGGCCGGTTGCAGATGAGTGCATGCGGAGAGGTCAATTTTTGCTTTCGGGTGTTTCTGCAGCCACTCCAGAAGACGCTCTGCATCTTCTCCGCTTGCTACATCGGAAAAAACGATCCGATCTTTTTTAAATGTTATCGCCATTACAGGATCTCCTTAATATCAAGCACCATCAACACCGAACCGTCTCCAAGCAGAGCGGAACCGGCATACGCTGAAAGTCCCGCCAATACACCCGTCATAGGTTTCAAGATGATTTCCACTGTTTCCCGGAAGTTATCGACCATGATCCCGACAGATTCATCGCCCAGGCTAACAATCAGCACCGCAAGCTCATCCTCTTCGTTAGCCCTAGGGGGAACATGTTGGCCAAGGAGCGAATTGAGTGGTTTGAGCGGCACAATCCGTCCGCGCAACACTGTAGCCTGATTCTTTTTTATGGTATGGATGTCAGCTCGAGGTATCCGCACTGTTTCTACGACACTGCCTATCGGCACGCCAAAAAGCTGATTGTTGGATTCGACGATCATGACATTGGTTACCGCCATGGAAAGCGGCAGTGAAAGGCGGATTCGAGTACCTCTTCCTTTCTCGCTTTCAAGTTGGAGAGTACCATTGACCTTCTCTATTGCTGTCCTGACGACATCCATGCCAACACCTCGGCCGGATAGGTCGGAAATCACTGAAGCTGTCGAAAAACCGGCGGCAAAGACAAGATTTACCGCCTCCTGGTCAGTGAGTCTTTCCAGTCGCTCATTGTCGATGATCCCTTTTTCCAATGCCAGACGCTTGATAATTTCCGGATCGATACCTTTGCCATCGTCCCTAATTTCAATAACTACCCGGTCCGCTTCCTGGGTTGCGCGGATAAAGATTGTGCCTGTGGCAGGTTTGCCGAGCGCACGACGAACATCAGGCATCTCGACGCCATGGTCCAGACTGTTCCTGACAATGTGCACCAGTGGGTCGCCAAGAGATTCAATAATATTCTTATCGGCTTCTGTTTCCTCACCTTCCAGGATCAGGTTGACTTCCTTGCCAAGCTTGTGAGAGGTATCGCGCACCAGGCGTGGAAATCGCTGAAACACAAAGGATACCGGCATCATGCGCACCTGCATGATGGTATCCTGCATTTCCTCGGCGATACGATTGATAACGGCGTACTGCGACTTGATTTCACGGGAGAGATCCCGCACGCCAAACACATTCTCGGCTCGTCCGGCCAGATACGGCAGCGCGTTCTTTGCAACGACCATTTCGCCAATCAGGTTCATGAGGCGATCTATCTTGACTTGATCGACTTTGATGCTTTTGGGTCCGCTATACGAATCTTCGGCGCGGCGTCCGTACTTGACTTCCTCAACTGACTGCCCGATTTGGGTGGTCGTTGCCGGCTGGACGGACTGCGGCAAAAACGGTGCAGCATCGACGCTCGGTTTAAAATGGCTGTCAAGCCAGTGGAGAAGAGGCGCGGAAGCCCGCTGCGCAAGCGCCTCGTCTAAAGCGGCTCCCAGACTTTGAATGATGCCGTTTGCACCTATTGCATGCAGGCAGCCGGACAGAGAGGCAGCGACCGACTTGAGTCGCCCTGCGAGCCAGGCAATATCATCCGGCAGGGACAGTATTTCACGTTGAGCGGCAATGAGTGCGGTGACTTCCGGACTGAGCATTGCCGGTACGGGTTCCGACTCTTCCTGCGCGAGGTTGTGGGGCAGTTCAGAATTTACATCACCATTAATTCTGGTATCGCAACCTCCGGCAAGCTCGTGCCAAACTGGAGGTGTCATGGTGCGCAATGAGAGGAGAATACGCTCGCACACAAAGACGTTGTCCGGTTCAAGTTCGATTACCAGAAGCAGCCAGCGCAGCGCAGCTGAAAGCCACAGATTCGGATTCGATACATCCAGCATGCTTCGGGTTGCATGCGTTAACCCCGCGATGTTGTTGGCGTGAAGCATTTTAAGGGCATCTGCAACGAAGTCTTCATACACCGGACCGCCATTGGGCTCACCTTGGGGCAGGATCAGAAAACTACCAGGAACCGGAATGATTCGGACCTGATCCGGCACATAACGGTAGTATTCTTGCAGTTCCTCTAACGTTGCTGTGCTGAGAATGCTGAAATCAAGAACACAGCAGTAGGGGTCTAATTCGGCAAGTTTTGGCCAAGGAGTGCGTGCCGTTATGTCTCCCCAAAGTATCCCGGGGGTCTGGCGAGCCTGGTAGAATGGATCGTCTCCCTGGAAAAAGCACTCTTCAACTGGGCTGTAAGCAAGCCAGTGCAGCGGCTTGCCTGTGACGGCGGCACGGTATGCAGCCATGCTGATTTCTTCTGGGATATCAGACAGCGGAAGCTGGTTTGCGGGATCAGGCTGCTCCGGGACAATCGGCAACTCGTTGACCACTGCGCTCGATGCGCCTTCGGTGGTGGGCACGATGACGACAATCAGCTGACGCAGTGAATCCGCAAGACGGACTGAGTTGTTGACATGCTTGGCGTCCGTGCTGCCGTTCGTATCTATTTCGTCACAGAGCAGGCCGACAAAATCCATGGCATCCAGCAACCGGTCGGCAAGAAGAGGCGAGTAGGCGACTTCACCGTTGCGCACTGCATCCATCAAATCCTCGCCCGCATGCAGCACCCGTGTCAATTCAGGCAGATCAAACAGGCCACTGTTTCCTTTCAGGGTGTGGACAAAGCGGAACAGCTCCGTCATCAGCTCGCTGCTCTCCGGTTCTTTCTCCAATTGCATCAGTTTTTCGCCGATACCCTGCAGCGACTCCCGTGATTCGGAAATAAATTGTTCAAGCAAAGGGTTCACTCGTGGACCTCCCCGAGCAACAGGCGACAATTGGTCAATAACTGGTCCGGTTTAATGGGCTTGACGAGATAGAGATTCGCTCCAGAAACCAAGGCACGCATCCTGTCGTTTGCAGAAGCTTCGGTTGAAATCATCATCGCCGGATTTTGCGATATGTCTCGACTGCGTAACTCGCTCAAAAAACTATAACCATCCTGTTTGGGCATATTGACGTCAACGATGTACAGGTCAAAAAACTCCTGTAGAGACTTCTCCATCGCCTCGATACCATTTATGGCTTCATCTACTTGATATCCTGCCCCTTCAAGGATGCTTCGGTAATACATTCGCATCGTAGCAGCGTCATCAACGATAAGAATACGTTTCATTGAGCCTCCATGGATTTTTGGTAGATCACCGCATCTGAAAATTTTCGAACCTGGTACAGCGAAGAGACACGGCTCATGGATTCCGAATGTCCGAGACAGAGAAATCCCCCAGGATTTAAAGCGTCATAGAAGGTGTCCGCTGCTTGACGTCGAGACAGATCATCAAAATAGATCAAAAGGTTTCGGCAGAAAATAATGTCAAATTCTCGGTAACCACGAACGTCTGAAGGTTTCATCAAATTTACCTTGGTGAACTCAACAGCCTGTCTCAAATCGTCGCAGATCTGATAGCCTTCACCATTGTAATGGAAATATTTTTCAAGCAGATTCTTTGGCAGATGCTGTATCGAGCGGTCTGAATAGATTCCCCGTCGTGCCTGTGCAATAATCTTGGTGTCGATATCGGACGAAATGATCTCAACATCCCACAGGTTGATGCCGGGCCAGTATTCCAGCAGGTACATGGCGATGGAATACGGTTCCTCCCCTGACGAGGAGGGGACCGACCAGATACGGATTGGACCTTGCTTTTTCCTCAGCGCTGTTATCTCCGGCAAAATCGAGGAGACCAGACATTTAAACTGGTATTCCTCCCTGAAAAAATAGGTCTCGTTGACCGTCATCAGGTTGGTCAATGTCTGGAGTTCTTGACCGCTCGTTTCAAAGCGAAGGGTGATGAAATAGTTGCGAAAATTGCCGGAATCCGTCGCTTCGATACGCTCGATGAGGCGTTTGTCAACAAAGTAGCGTTTCGAATCCTCGAACTGGATTCCGGTTTTACGGTAGAAGAACTCCCTGAATTTCAAGAACTCTTCATGGCTGAGAGTAATGGGGGCCATTTCGTCACGAACCTCTGATGCGTTTTAGAGCCAGGTCGCTCGCAAAGCTGATATAAGGTTCGTCTGGAAATCGGGCTTTCAGATTTTCCAGGGCCTCCCATGAATAGGAGGTGCCGACTTCACCAAGCAGATCAACCGCCGTAGCGCAGACATTGACATGGGCATCATGTTCAATAACTTCATTCAACCACTCCTCGACCTGTTCGTGCTGGAGTGATTCAAGGACGTTTACCGCAAAAATGCGCACATCCGAGTCGGTGTCTTGAAGCAGTTGGCTCATGATCGGCGCCACTTCGTCAGGCAGCATCTTCATCGCCTCGATCGCCTCATTCCGTAGGGCAGCATCTTCGCTCCGCAGACAGTTCACCAAGCCGGCAACCGCCACTTCGTCACCCAGTTTGGTGAGAGTCGTCAGAATGATTTCCCGTACCGAGCTGTTCTGCTCACGCAGCAGCTGTGCAACCAGTGCTGCGGAAGAATCGAGACAATCGGCCAGATCCCGTGCAGCCCAACGCCGTGCAGTAGGGTTGGGATCGGAAAGCTGCAGTTCAAAACTTGCACAATTTCGCTCTCGTTTTCGTTCACACTGTTCAATTACCTTTTCGGGTTGTTTTTTTATGAACGCCATGATGTTCCTTATGATCAATGAGCCCAGGTGATAAGTTGCCTGGCTATTTTATCGGAAGTCAGGACGAGGCTGGCTCCGCCCCGACTAATCAGTTCCGCCGGCATCCCGAAGACCACAGCAGATTTCTCGGATTCTGCAATGGTGCGCCCCCCCAGTTTTTTGATTTCGGCAAAGGCATCGGCGCCGTCATAGCCCATGCCGGTCAGCATGACCGCAACCACACGGGTAGGATCGCAAAATTCCAGCGCAGAACGACCCAGGAGTTCCACTGAAGGATGCCACATAAATCCCTTGCTTTCCGGTTTGGCGAGCACGGTCAGTTTGCCGTTGCGGTTGCCCAACACCATATCCACTCCCCCTTTGCCGATATAGATCGTGCCAGGGACGACCGGCATCGGCTGGGCAGCTTCCACTACTGTTAGGTGACATATGCCATTCATACGGTCAGCAAAAGGACGAGTAAATGTAGAGGGCATATGTTGGGCTACCAGCACCGGCCAGGGAAAGTCTGCCGGCAGGAGGGGCAAAATATCTTCTAGTGTTCGCGGCCCACCGGTGGAAACTCCGATGATCACCAGCCCCTCATTGCCAAGACCGCGCCTTACGGCAACAGGCTTTGGTTGAGCCGGTTTCTCCCGTTCCTCTCTTAATCGCTGGGCCAGTCCTCGGACTGTCCCTTTGACCTTGGCCTTGGCCGCAGCACGCACTTTGCTGACAAGTACTGTACTGATTTCGTCAATGGACAATGAAATGGTCCCGCCCGGCTTGGTAACATAATCAACGGCGCCGAGATGCAGGGCCTCAAAGGTTGCCAGCGCGCCCTTTTCAGTCAATGATGAGACCATCACCACAGGAACCGGCCGTTCCGCCATGATCAACGAAAGGGCTGTGATGCCGTCCATTTCCGGCATATTGATGTCCAATGTCACCACATCGGGCATAAATTCGAGATTCAGCTCCACCGCCTCCTTGCCGTTATGGGCAGCACGAACGGTAAAATCGCCTTCAGCCTGAAACACCGTATTGAGCAGGCGACGCATCAGCGCCGAGTCGTCAACTATTAGAAGTTTGATCATCCATTCCTCTCACTGAAACCTAATGCAAGTCGCCCTTAAACCTTTTCAACCCCCCGTTATGAAAGGGGGATTGAGAAGGTTTTGTTTACACGCTTTTGTCTACACGCCTAACTCCGCCAGTTTGGTCATATCGTTGCCGTCAATCAGGTGGGTGGGGTCAATCAGTTGAACCATCCGTTGCTGTTTCTCAAGATTGGCCATGCGCGCCATCAGCTTTGCCTGTTCAGTGGAAAGGTGAGGAGCAGGCTCGATGGCGCTCTTGTGGATTTTGAGCACTTCGGCCACTGAATCGACAATAAAGCCGGTCCGCATTCCAGAAATAAGGAAAACCATGACGCGCTGCCTGTCCGAACGTTCGACCGTCGGCATACCGAGACGCCGCCGCAGGTCTATCACCGGCAAGACTGAACCACGCAGGTTGATGACCCCCTCTACAAAAGGTGGGGCCTTGGGAACATGGGTCAGCTCTTCAGGCACCCGAACAATTTCCTGGACGCTATCGATAGGCACCCCAAACTCTTCTTTGTCCAGCCGAAACACCACCACCTGCTCATCATCGTCAGAGGTCATATCATCCAAATCAACATCGTTTTCCCGGTTATTGTCGTCCTGGATGGTTTCCACCGTCGTCAGGGCCTCCTTTACAGCAGAATGCCGAAACAGATTATCGGCAGAGATGATGGAAACCAGCCGTTTACCGTTATCCAACCGGCAAATCTCGGAAATGTCGCCCAGATCGCCCTCCCGGGCCAGTAGACTCGGCATGGCGTCCACGTCGGCCTTAGCCACGCGCAGAACTTCATTGACGCTATCCATAACCACACCCACCGACGACGCCCCCAGAGAAACCACCACAATACGACTGTGGTCGTCGTTTTCCCGACTGGGCAGATCAAACATACGGCGCAGATTGACGAGCGGCAGAAGACGGTTTCGCAGGGTCATGACCCCCATGACATGGGACTCCGAATGAGGTACGTGGATGATCTCTTCCGGTATCTGGACAATCTCCTGAACATCTTCGATAGCCATGGCATATTCCTGACCGGCAACCTCAAAACTTACCAATTGCAGTTCATCGCCGGCAGCATCTTCTTCCGGTTCTGTTCCTTCTGCACCAGTGGAGGCAAGATCCCTGTTTTTGGCAACAGCGGCTATTTCGGCAAATTCCTGCGCAATCAGCTTGGCAAAATCCAGCACCATGATCATGGCGTGTCCGCCGACATCCTTGATCAATCCGGAAAGCAATTCCGTATTCACCGTGCTTCGAATGGATTCCACCCCCTCGATCTTGTCTGGTTCAACACCAACAACACTGGCAACCCGATCAACGACGAACCCCAGCGGCTGCCCGAGATCAATCACTATGGCCCGGGTTGAATCGTTGTATTCCATTTCATCGAAGCCAAAGACGCGTCGAAGGGAAATAATAGGAAGCACCTTGCCGCGCAAATTGGCCAGTCCCTCCAGAGTATGCGGAGCCAACGGCACCCGCACGACATCCGGCACACGGATGATCTCCTGTACCGGCGCCATATCTACGGCAAAGACTTCTTCACCGGCAATGAAGGTGACAAACTGACGGATATCCGATTCCTGCCTGTCCAAGTCGTCGTCTTCACTCAGTTGCTGTAGACTTTCTTGTTCTTCCATGATTTCTGTTGTCATTGATTCCACTCCCGTCAGGCTGCTTGCAGTTCGTCGGCAAGAGAGGCTATTTCTTCAATGGCAGCAGCCAGTTCTTCGGCGCCTTGGGACTGTTGTTTGGCGGCAGCAGCGGATTCGGTGGCGGCTTTGTCGGCTTCCTGAGCGGCTGAGGAGATCTGCTCGATCCCTTTTTTTACCTGCCCTATGGCAGTGGCGATCTCGGCGGAAGCTGCCAGAATTTCTTTTGTGCCTGTCTCAACTATGGCGATGTCGGTTTCAATAAGAATCAGGTTTGCAGTAGAGACCTTAGCTTTTTCCACTTCGCTCAACGCCGTAACAACGATCTCGTCGAGGTCGCGTCCCACCATGCCGATCTGATCCTGGACTGCCTTTACCAAATCCTTAATACGGTCAGCATTCTCGGCAGAATCATGGGCCAGGTTGCGAATATCTGTGGCAACAACCACAAAGCCTTTGCCGAATTCTCCGGCCCGTGCCGCTTCGATGGAGCCGTTCACCGCCAGCATGTTCGTCTGGATGGAAACGGTAGTGATCGCATCCACAATTTTGTCGATGCGCCGTGCGACCAACTCCAGATCCTTGATCTGTTTAATACTGGCTCGTGAGCCGGCAGCTGAGGTGGAAACACCAGTTATTAGGGCGTCAATTGAGGTTTTGTTGATGCCCAGCAGGTTCTTGATGGCGGCAATTTTTTCTGTACCGAGGGTGGCGCGAGTCTGGGCAATCTCTGCCCCTTTCTCAATTTGGGTAATGGCAGCGGCTGACTCCTCGGAAGCTGAAGACTGCACTTCGGCCCCTTTACGAATCTGTTCAATGGCCACCATGATCTGGGTGCCGGAACGATTGATTTCCGACACGGCGGAGGAGAGTTGTTCAGCGGCTGAAGCCACTTCCTCAGCGCTCTTGGCAACGTCAGTGGAATTTTTGAGCTCTTCAGTCAACTCTGAGAGGTCTTTAGCGGTTTGTTCACACTCAGCCAGGGCTTTGGTCTGCTCGTCCACGGTCTTGGACGACTCTTCGGATGCGGCTGACTGCTCTTCGGCTGCTGCGGCAATGGCTTCGGTGCCCTTCAAAGCCTGATCGGCCGCTACACTGGATTGGGAAGCTCCGGTAGCGATCTCTGCGACCCCCTTGACAATCTCGATAGCGTCAAGCCGTACCTGTTCGAGCTGTAGAGTAATGGTCTTGCCGTTTTCGACCTCCCCCTCAACGGTCTTGGCCGAATCGCTGATTCCTTCAGCAATTACTTTCACTTCCTGCTGGATCTGTCCGACCAAGTCAGAGATCTGCTTGGCGCTCTTTTCGGAGGTTTCGGCCAGCGTCCTGACTTCATCCGCCACCACAGCAAAACCCTTGCCGTGCTTGCCGGCTCGTGCTGCTTCGATTGCGGCATTGAGGGCCAGCAGGTTGGTCTGGTCGGCAATTCTCACAACTGCCTTGATGATATCGCCAATACTGGCGGCCTGTTTTTCCAGTTCCGCCACCAGCTCTACCGAAGCATTCTGGCGCTGGGCAGCCACGGCCACATTGGTTACCATTAACGCTATGTCAACGCTGGTCCTGGCTACCAACTGTTGCGTTCCCTCAGCCTTTGCCTGACTAATATCAGCGTTTTGCAACTGACGTGAAATGGCCGTGCCCACCTGTTTGAAGGCTGCCAGGCATTCCTGGGCAGCACCGGAGGCCTCTTCGGCGCCGGCAGCGATCTGGTCGGAGGCACGTTTCAGTTCCTCAGCTGCGGAAGCGGCCTCGTTGATGCCAGCGGACAACTCACCAGTGGCGGCGGCTATCCGTTCGGCGGCCTGTTGCTGTTTGGCCAGCGTGCGGGCCTTCTTGCGCTGCGCTTCCGCTTCACGGGCTGCAACGGCAGAGGTTTTCCCCTCCGGAGTGGAAGCGGTTTGGGATAAGTGTATCGATTTTTTCACAAGGGCCATGGAGCATCTCCTTTGGGTTTTGCTTCCGTATTGGCAACGGAAGCATTGATATAATGACTAAACAACGTTCTGAAATCATTTTTGCTTAATCTGCATCGCAGCCAGTGCGGCGCCGCGTCAATCTGGGATGGTTTCATCTCGATCATCGCCTCCTGCACACTGTCGGCCAACCCACTCAGGACGACATTTTCACCTGCCTTCGCCAATTCAACCGAAATGTTGAAGGTGCTGAGTGGTTGGATGTGTTCCTGAACAGTCAATTTCAGCTGCAAGTCGATGACCGGCACGAGACAACCACGCAGGTCGATGACACCCTGCATGAAGTCCGGCAACAAGGTTCCTTGGGTTAGGCTCGACAACTCAAGTATCTCCCGCACCCTCGCCCCATCGACAACAACCAGCTCATCGGCCATTGTGAAGGTAAGGTATTGGATCATTTCGATTTCTTCGTCCACAGCCTGCTCTCTCCCTGTTTTGAGTTGATTAACAAGTCTGTAGAACAGGACTACAATAAGCGTGCCGTTGCTGAACGGAGGGTTGGAACAGATCGTGGAGTGTTACGGGAGGGGGGCTTGTGGAAGGGGTAGGACAGGAATTCGGGAGAGGGCCGACCGTACCATGTTACAGTTCACAGTGTTACGTGTAACAGTGCAGCTGTAACATGATACGGTGCAAAGGGGGCCTTAAGGAGGAATGCGGTTAAAGCGTTACTCCGCCAAACCTTTCTTGATTTGCCTGTACACGGTAACTCGGCTGATACCAAGCAGTTTGGCGGCATGGGTTTTGTTGCCACCGCTCATCTCCAGGGCTTCTTCCAGGGTGAGGTTATCTTTCAGGGGTGGTGGAGATAAGATTCTCGAGGACAGATCGACATCGGCCAAAGCGGAATCAATCAACGTCGGCGGCAGATCTTGCACGGCAATAATTTTCGATTTGCAGAGAATACTGGCGCGTTCTAAAGTGTGTTCCAGTTCACGAACGTTGCCCGGCCAGGTATAACTATTAAAAACATCAATGACATCACTTGAGCCCCCTTGAATAAGTGTACCCAACTTTTATATTCAACTTTGCGATGAAGTGGGAGGGCAACAGATCGACAGCAGTTCCCGATATCCCGTCACGTCCTGTTTTTGGGGGATATGAAGGAATCGGCTTTCGTAAACTTTTTGGAGCAAGCGCATGGACGGTACAAGCGGTTGGCCAAGCTACGGCGAGCCACCGGGGCACTTAGCTCAATAACTCATTAAAAATACATAATAAAATTATCGACAACTCGGCATTTTTTTCTTGACAGCGCCTTGAGGGCGGGAATTGATTTTTCATGGAATTTTAAACAATTACATGGGAGATCGATCATGCAGTCACTAAAAATTATCTCAACCAAGGCCTTACAGTTGGTAGCCCCGACGACCGGTAGCACAGTGAGCAAAAACAGTTCAAAAATAGCCTTTTCACAAGAAACCCAGTGCTTAAGAATGAAAATTGGGCAAACGAATCGGAACCGCGAATACAATGACCGATAAAGATACGCAAGCCACTTTCTTGCCCTTATCTGTTGGTTCAGCCGAAACACTCTGGGGGGAGACGCCCCCATTAGGTCCCGTGGACAAAGGACGCGCTCTGCGTCAACGCCTCGGGCAGATCATCACCCGAATAATAGCTGCTCCGTCCTCGGAAGAGGCTGCGGTTACCCCGCTTGAAGAAGCACGACAAGCACTTCATGAACTGGAGGTGTATCAGGTCCAACTCGAGATCCAAAACGAGGAACTGCACCGGAGGCAAGTGCAGCTCGATGCTTCGCAGGCGCTCTATTTCGACATCTACGACCTGGCGTCGGTTGGTTGTGCCACCGTGAATGAGCAAGGACGGATCCTGGAAGCAAATTTCATTGCAACCGATCTCTTGGGCCTGCCCCGGCAGGCGCTGATCAATCAACCGATCTCCCATTTTATTTTCAAGGAAGACCGCGGGGTATACGCTCTCCTTCAGCAGCAGCTCCTTGCAACCGGTGAAGCCCAAACATGCGAACTGCGGATCGTGAGACAGGATGCAACGGTATTCTGGGTGCGACTTGACGCCACCGCCGCGCAGAAGAGCGGCAGGGACCCCATATCCCGGGTGACACTCACCAACATCACCGAGAGTAAACTGGCGAAGGATGCCTTACACGCGAGTGAGGAAAAATTTCGTTCCCTCGCGGAAAGCAGCCAAGACCCTATCGTGCTTTACGATAAACAGTGCCAACACATGTATATAAATCCGGCTGCCTTGGATCTTGCCGGTCTGCGCGAAGAGGAGCTCATCGACGGGCCTCCCCGGCAGAGCGGTTATTTCAACGAGCTGCGCTCCGTGCTCCAAGAGAAAATAAACCAGGTTTTTATGACTGCCGCACCTTTCAGAACGGAGCGGGAGTGGAACAGTTCCGAGGGGCTCAAATATTTCGACTGCCTCCTCAGCCCGGTTTTCGACGCCGAGGGCCGGGTATGCTCGGTGCTGGGCGTCTCCAGGGACATCACTGACCGCAAACAAGTGGAAGCGCTTACACTGGAAATGGAACGCAAATCCCAGCAGTCCCAAAAGCTCGAGAGCCTTGGGGCGCCGGCCGGCGGCCTCGCTCACCACTTTAACAATATTCTTGCCATAATCCTGGGGCAATGTGATATCCTCAGTGAAGACCTCAGCTCGGGAATCGACCCAATAGCCCAAGTCAAACAAATCGAGAAAGCCGCGCTCAGGGGTGTGGACCTTTGTCGGCAGCTGTTGCCCCATGTCGGAAGAAATGCTCCTCTTCAAACCCGGATTAACCTCCGATTGATGGTCGAAGAGACAGTCAAGCGGCTCCAGCCGACTCTGCAAACCAAGGTCCGCCTCGAACTTGATTTCGACGATGAGGCTTTTGAAATTATTGGCGACCGTGCCCAGGTCCAACAGGTCGTCAAAGATCTGTATTGCAACGCCGCCGAGGCCATAGGCGAGCGAAAAGGCACGATCAGCATTGCTCTCAACAAGAACGTTGTTCAGGGATGCCAAACAGACAAGGATTATCTCGGCAATGCGATCCAGGCCGGCGATTACGCCTGCCTGACGGTGTCGGACAACGGCGGCGGCATGGACGCCGAAACCCGGCAGCGGATATTCGAGCCGTTTTGCACCACGAAATATACCGGTCGCGCCTTGGGCCTGTCGGCGGCACTTGGCATTGTCGCCTCGCATCACGGGGCCCTGCAGTTCTCCACCACGCCGGGCGCCGGCACGACCTTCAAGGTGTTCTTCCCGTCTTTTATCGGTCCCGGCATTGTTTCAGCCGCCCCGGCAGCCGATATTTCTCCGGAAAAAGGTCACGGCACCCTTTTGTTGGTGGATGATGAAGCGCCACTCCGCATCATTGGCTCCGCTCTGCTGAAGGCAATGGGATTTACGGTCATGATCGCGGCCGACGGGGAGGAGGCAATCAAAATTCATAGGGAGAACAGCCCCAAAATCGACCTGATCCTGCTGGATCTCCTTATGCCGGAGATGAGCGGAATCGAAACCTATCGCCTTCTGCGGCAGACTTCGCCCACGATCCCGATTGTCATCTGCAGCGAGGGCAACGCCGAGGGTCTTGCGCAGGACATCACAGACGATCCCTTTGCCGAAGCCGTAGGCAAGCCGTACAAGCCCGATCAGTTGCGGAGCATATTCATGAAGCTTATTGATACGATGGAGTAGATATCGATGACCGATTCAGCAAAGTGCCGCATACTGCTTGTCGACGACGAAGAGGGGCTTCGTTCCACCCTCAGCCTTCTGCTGAAAAATGAAGGGTATCAGGTTGATGCCGCAGCCGGTCATGTCGACGCTATCGCCTGCCTGCAGACCGCGCACTACGACCTGGCTTTTGTGGATATCATGCTGGCCGGGGAAAACGGGATCGATTTGCTGCGGGATATAAAAGCCATTTCCCCCTCGACCCAGGTGGTGATGTTCACCGGCCATCCCGAGGTCAATTCCGCCGTCGCCGCCGTTCGCCTGGGTGCCTTTGACTACATCACCAAGCCGGTGCGCAAGGAAACTCTGCTGTTGATCGCGCGCCATGCTCTCAAGAACAAAGAGATGCATGACGACCTGGAACAATCTCGTGCCAACATGGACGCTATTTTGCGGACTGTTTCCGACAGCATCGTCATGGTGGACAAGAATGGGCGCCTGGCCCACTTCAATTCGACAGCAGAAAAGGTCTGCGGATACAGCCGCGACTTGATCGGGAGTGATGCAGCTGCTATCAGCCTGGGATGCTGCGGATTTTGCCGCGCAGCTCTTTTGGAAACGCTCTCCGGCAATGCTCCCCGTGAAATCCGCCGCCATGAATGCCGGACTCCGGAAGGCAAGAATCGCATTGTCGGCCTGACTGCAACGCCTGTTATTGAGACGGATGGAACCGTCAGCGGGGCAGTGGCGGTTATTCGGGATGAATCCCAGTTGGTTGAACTGGAACAGGCTCTTCAGAAACGAGAGCGGTTTCAGGGGATTGTCGGAGCCTCGGCGCCGATGCAGAAGGTCTATTCCTTGATCGAAGACCTCGCTGACGTGCCGACAACGGTGCTGATCTACGGCGAAAGCGGCACGGGTAAAGAGTTAGTCGCCGCAGCCCTGCATTACTCCGGGGCACGGGCGGCCGAGCCTTTTGTAAAGGTCAACTGTTCGGCGCTTTCCGAATCTCTTCTCGAAAGCGAACTGTTCGGACATGTGCGCGGGGCTTTTACCGGTGCAATCGCCAACAAGGTCGGTCGTTTTCAGAAGGCCGACAAGGGAACACTCTTTCTGGATGAGATAGCCGACATCTCGCCCGCTATCCAAATGCGCCTGTTACGGGTGCTGCAGGAAGGCGAGTTTGAACGGGTTGGAGAGTCTACTTCTCACAAGGTGGATGTTCGAATGCTTGCCGCCACCAATCGGGATCTTGCCGCAATGGTCAAAGAGGGGACTTTCCGTGAAGATCTCTATTATCGTCTGGATGTTGTCCGGGTGAGGGCGCCGGCGCTCAGAGAACGTTTAGATGACCTCGACCTGCTGGTGGCTCACTTCATTGCAAAATTCAATAGGAAGCTGAAGCGAAAAATTCAAGGCGTCTCGGATGATGTCCTTGCTCTTTTTCATCGTCATACCTGGCCGGGCAATGTGCGCGAACTGGAGCACGCCGTGGAACGCGCCTGTATTCTTTGCAAATCAAACATCATTACCGTGCAGGACCTTCCGCAGGACCTGATTGATTCGGCTCGGGCCGCGATCGAATCGTCTTCGCAAGGCGCCGCTTTGCCAATAACTGTGAAGCAAAAGCTCACTCTGGAAGAAGCGTTGGAGCTCAGTGGCGGAAACAAAAGCCACGCGGCCAATTTGCTCGGTGTCAGCCGACTTACCGTGTACCGGCAAATTAAAAAAAGCAGGACCACGTAGATTCTCCTCTCTCGTTCCCGCCAGAGCCCTGAGTAGCTTATCAGGCGTCAGTGGATCCTTTTCCGAACTCCCTCCTCAAAACGCCCATAGTCCCATCCCAATCGGCAGTATTCTACGTTTTGTTGCCGTCTTCATCTCTCCAGTACAGCCCTGAGCAGTTGCGCTATATCCTTTTTGGTCATGGGCTTCATGATGAACCCCTTGATGCCGATGACCTTGGCCTGTTCCTCGTTGACCAGGTTGCTGTAACCGGTGCAGAGGATAATCGGGATGTTCGGACGGATCCGCAGCATCTTCCTGGCCAGTTCGACCCCGGTAAGGCCGGGCATGGTCTGGTCGGTGATCACCGCATCGAACTGATCGGGCTGGTTCTGGAAGGTGGCAAGGGCTTCCATGCTGCTGGAGCGAACGGTTACCTTGTAGCCCAGACGTTCAAGCATGATCTTGCCCATTTCCGCGAGCATTTCCTCGTCATCTATAAAAAGGATGCGCTCGTGACCGGCTGCAATCGTTTCGACGGGCGTGGTTATAGCGGCAACCTCCTTTTCTATGGCAGGCAAGAAGACCTGAAAGAGCGAGCCTTCACCGGGTCCGCCTTCATACGTGATAAACCCGCCCATGGCGGCAACAATGCCATGGACGATGGACAGGCCCATGCCGGTGCCCTTTCCGGCCTCCTTGGTGGTGAAGTAGGGCTCGAAAATTTTATCCCGGATCGCCGGCGGGATCCCGGGCCCGGTATCGCCGATGGAAAGCAGAACAAAATTTCCTGGCTGCATCCCTGGATGCTTGAGGAGATCTGATGGAGAGATCTCGCGGTTTTTGAGGGTAATTTCGAGAACCCCGCCAGTCTGTTCCATGGCGTGAAAGGCATTGGTGCAGAGATTCATCACAATTTGGTGCACCTGGGTGGGATCGGCAAGGATCGGACACGTCGCTGTATCGAGTTGCTGCTTGATGCTGATGGTTGAGGGCAAGGCCGGTCGGAGCAGCTTGAGGGCCTCTTTGACAAGGCGAAGGGGTTCCAGAGGAGTGCGTTCAATACTGGCCTCGCGGCTGAAGGTAAGGATCTGTTTGACCAAGTTGGCCGCCCGCTCGCCTGCTTGCAGAACTTTGTCGAGATCATGGGCAATCGCGGATCCCGCCGGACTGGCGTCCCTCGCCATTTCGGCATAGCCGAGAACCGCCCCGAGGATATTATTGAAGTCATGGGCAATGCCGCCCGCCAAGGTGCCGATGGCCTCCATTTTTTGGGCCTGGATCAATTGGGCCTGCATCGCCTTTTTCTCTTTCTCCGCCCGCTTGCGTTCGGTGATGTCCATGACAATCCCCAGGTAACGCACAACCCGGTTGTGCGTATCTTTGAGCGGCTGTCCGCGCGACATCAGCCAGCGTTCACTCCCTTCGGGGAGATTTACCCGCCATTCGGTGTTGTACGCTGTTCCCTGGAGAATCGCTTCCTGGAGGGTTTGTTCCGTCTTCGCCAGATCGTCGGGATGAGCAACCTTGCGCCATTCCTCGTAGGAAGGCTTGCAGCTGTTTATTTCCAATCCGTATAACGACCATAATTCATTCGACCAAATATGTTCGTTGGTCAGCAGGTCCCACTCCCAGGTTCCGGACTGAGCGGCCTCCAGCGCCAGGCTGCGTCGCTGTTCGCTCAGCCTGAGCGTTTCCTCTGCCTGCTTGCGCTCGGTGATGTCGTGGACCATGCCGACTGACCGGATGATTTTTCCTGATGCATCCCGGAAATGCTCGCATTTTTCATGGACAATCCGGATTTCTCCCGTGGTTTTCTTGACGATCCGATGTTCTATTTCATACGAGTCTTTCCCCTCCCGCACGGAATCCGAATAGGCGGCGTCAACCGCTCCCCGATCCTCCGGATGCACTGCTTCGAGAAAGGCGTCGTAGGACGCGCGGAACTCCTGCGGCTGTAGACCGAATATCCGGTAGGTCTCATCGGACCAAGTCAGCTCCTTACTCGAGAGATCCAGCTCCCAGCTTCCCAGATGCGCGACCTCCTGGGACCGGTTCAAATGCACCGCGCTTTCCTTGAACGCCTCCTCCGCCCTTTTGCGCTCGGTGATGTCACGAGCGTAAAGATTGGCGTAATCACGGTCCGGAAAAGGCGTCACCGCAAAAGAGATGTCGCGGCCACGGACCGGGACCACGCATTCTTTCAAAACGCCGTTTGCCAATGCATCGCCAATACACTGCAGAAGGGCATCCGGCACCTCCTTCCCAAAGTCCGCCCGCCATGTTTCGAGCATCGACTCACTGGAGCGGTTGTAAAAAAGGATGGCTCCGTCCCTTTTGACTCGTAAAACCGGAGAAGGGTTCTCCAGGGGGAACAACGCCACACTCCGGGTCAGTTCTTCCGCCCGCTTGCGCTCGGTGATGTCATTGAACAGTATGGCGACTCTGCGATCTTCAGGGTCGCCGATCCGATAGGCACAGACGTCGAAGCAGCTGTCCAGCGCTTTTGTTTCCGCCTCAAAACGCACCGACTCGCCGGTCATGGCGACTTTTCCATACCTTTCATACCAATACTGCTCATTGTCCGGAGCTAGGTCGCGCATCAGCCGCCCCTTTACGTCATGCAGCCCGGTGAGTTTTTCAAAGGCCGGATTCGTCTCCAGAAAACGATAATCAACCGGTCTGCCTTCGGGGTCGAACACCATTTCGATGGTGCAAAACCCTTCGATCAGGGTTTCAAACAAGGTGTGGTACTGCGCCTCCGACCGACGCAGGGCCTCCTCGGTCCGTTTGCGCTGGGTTATATCGCGGGCAACCTTCGAAATACCGATGATTCGCCCCTTGTCGTCCTTTATGGTCGATATCGTCAAGGACACGTCGATCCTCCGGCCCTCCTTGGTCAGCCGCACGGTTTCAAAGTGGTCGATCCGCTCACCGGCCAGCAGCCGCTGCAGCATCCGGCGCTCATCATCCTGCATTTCTGGGGGAATCAACAGGGTGATCGGCCGGCCTACAGTCTCCTCCGACCGGTAGCCGAAGAGCCGCTCGGCCCCGGCATTCCAACTGATGATGATGGAGTTCAAGTCCTTGGCGATAATCGCATCTTCCGAGGATTCGACGATAGCCGCCAGCCTGGCCCGCGTCGCCTCGGCATGCTTGCGTGCCGTGATCTCGCGATTGACGCCGACGAAGCGGATTGGTCGACGCAGCTCCCCCTCGCCTTCCCAGTAAACACGTCCATGGGACGCGATCCAATGTTCGGAACCATCCGGCCAGACAACACGGAACTCACGACGGTAGGCGCCTCCATTGACCCCGGAGAGCGCCTGATGCACAGCCTCATCGACGGCTGCCCGGTCATCGGAATGAATTCGTTCGATGACCGCGGCATAGTCGATTTGATTGCCTTCGGTGATGCCCCACATGCCGCGGCAATGTTCGTCCCAAAAGACATCGTCGGTTTTGAAGTTGTAATCCCAGGCCCCTAAACCGGCCGCCTCCAGCGCCAGACGACGCTGTTCGGCCGCTTCATTGACTGCCTTTTCCGCCTCGTTCCGCTCGGTGATATCCCGGACGATGCTGAGCAGCATGCGGGTGTCGCCAAGGGTCGCCCCGCGAGAACTAACTTCCACCGGGAAGGTCGTTCCGTCTTTGCGACGGTGAACGGTTTCAAAAAGAATCCCCCGGGAATCGGCGTCGGCCATCTGAGCCGCAACCAGATCCTCCTCCTGCGATGCGCGAAGATTGTGCAGCGTCAATTGCAGCATCTCCTCATGGTCGTAGCCATAGGCATCGGTTGCCGCGGCGTTTGCCTCCACTATGCGCGCGTCATCGCTGCGGAAAAAGATGATGATGTCCCGGCTGTTGCCGGCCAAGAGCTCATAACGGCGCAGGGTTTCTTTGGCCTCTTTGATTTCGGTGACGTCGGTGTTGGTTCCAAGCCACTGAACAATCCGTCCCTGGCTGTCTTTCAAGGGCAAGCCACGGGTCAGGAACCAGCGAAAACTGCCGTCAGCGCCGCGCAGGGGGAACTCCATGTCAAAGGGTTCGCCCGTGGTCAGTGATTCCCGCCACGTATCCATCACCTTCGGCAGCACGAGGGGATCATGCACGCTCTGCCAGCCCCAGCCCTCCATCTGCTCGGGTACGGCGCCGGTATAATCGTACCAGCGCTGGTTGTACCAGAAAACGTGGCCATCCGGCTGCGCGATCCACGCCAATTGGGGGATGGCGTCGGCCATGGTGCGGAACCGTTTTTCGCTTTCCTGCAAGGACACCTCGGCCCGCTTGCGTTCGCTGATATCGATCAGCGTGACCACGATCCCGTCGATTATCCCCCCAGTAGTCCGATAGGGGAGAACCCTCATAATGAAACTGCGGCCATCCTTTTGGGAGCAGACTTCCCGCTCGACCGGTACGAGATTCTCCAGTACCGATGCCGCATCAAGAGGAAGCTCCGACCAATCGACACTACCGTTCAAATGGTGAACGGAACGACCGATGTCGGCCGGAATCAGATTGAAGATGGCGGCCATGGCAGGGGAGAAGCGCTTGATTAGAAACTTCCGGTTAAGGAAAAAGGTGGCAATCTCGGAACTGGCAAAGAGATTCTCCAGATCGCTGTTGCTCTGATTCAGTTCCTCCATCCTTTTCTGCAGCTCGGAGTTGATGGTAATCAATTCCTCATTGGTGGACTGCAGCTCCTCATTGGTGGATTGGAGCTCCTCGTTGACCGTCATCAGCTCTTCGTTGGCCAGGGTGAATCGCTCGTTGGAGGTCTCCAGCTGTTCGCCGATGACGCGCAGCTGCTCCTCCATATGACGTATCAGCGAATTGCGGGAGGCATCGTCGCCGAACTCCGCCGCCTCGCTGGGGACAACCGGAACCGGAGATGGAGCGGTCGGTTCGATGATCACCAAAGCCAGCTTGTCCGACGGCGGCGGTATTTTGAGCGGCGCCACGATAATGTTGATGGTGGTCTCGCCGTGGTCGGTCGCCACCTTTATTCCCCGGTACTCGTTCTCCTTTTGATAGGTGAAGGCCTTATAGACGGCGGCCCTGAGCGCCGGTCGCAGCTCTTCCTTCGCTATTTTCAGGAGGTCACGGGTCGGTTTTCCTTCCGGTGTCGACAGATAAGCGCCCGCTTGTTTTGAAAAATGGACCACCTCGTTCTTTTCATTGATGATCACCCGGGCAGGCACATACCGTTCCATCAGAAATTTATCGGCAAGAGCGATTGTTGCCGTCTCCTGCGTTTCAGCCGAGCGGACAGAATGCTCAATGTCGGAGAGTTTCCGCACAGAACCGCAAAAGGGAAAGAGCGTGTCAACCCGGCTTTTTCCCCCCTGCCGCCTGAAGATCTTCCATTTTTTATCGACAGGGGTGAACAGATCGCCATGGAGTCCCACTGTTTCGGCTGAGCCCAGGAAAAGATAGCCCTTCTGGTTGAGCACCTGGTGAAACAAGGGAATAAGCAGCCTCTGGATCTCGGGTTTCAGGTAAATGAGAAAATTGCGGCAGACGAGGAGGTCGAGCCGCGAGAAAGGCGGATCGTTGATGAGGTTGTGGTGGGCAAAGACGACCATCTCCCGCAGTTGCTTGGTCACCTGCCAGCCGTTTTCATTTTTTATAAAAAAATGCTTGAGTCGCTCTTCTCCCACCTCCGGGATGATGCCGTCTGAATAGAAGCCGGCCCTTGCCCGTGCCACGGCCACCTCGTCGAGGTCAGTGGCAAAAATCTGCACCTTGGCTTGCGGGTGTATCTTTTCCAGGTATTCCAGGATCAGCATGGCGACCGAGTAGGCTTCTTCGCCGGTGGCACAGCAGGCGTGCCAGATCCGAATCGGCGCCTCCGTGTCCCGGTTGGCAAAAAGCGACGGAATGATCTTGCTGCGGAGCAGCTCGAACGCCTCAGGATCGCGGAAGAAACGGGTAACGCCGATGAGGAGTTCCTGGCAAAGGGATTGGGCTTCGCCGGGGTTTTGTTGGAGGATGGCAAAATAATCGCTGAGCGCCGTCGCGCCGTTGGCCACCATCCGTCTCTCGATCCGCCGCAGGACGGTGTTCCTTTTGTAGGAGCTGAAATCGTGACTGGTGCGGGCTTTCAAGATGGCAAACAGGGGGCGCAACTCCTCATCTTGGGGAGCCAGGCAGATCCCGGCGGGGAAAGTATCCTTCTCGCCGGCTATCTGGGCAAGCCTGTCCGCAATTTCGGCCGCGGAAAGGATGGAATCCGCCGCGCCCGTGGCGATGGCGTTTTGCGGCATGAAGGGGTTGATGGCCGTTTCCGGATCCTGGACGAGGACGATTCCGCCCTCTTCCTTGATACGCTTCACTCCCTCGGCGCCATCAGACCCGAAGCCGGAGAGGACAACCGCAATGGCGCACTGCCCCAAATCAGCGGCAAGCGAGGTGAAAAAGCGGTCAATGGGGTGAGGTGGTCGTCCCGACTCAGGAGTGACCAATCGTAACCGGCCGCCATCCACGGTCAGATCTTTGCCGGGAGGCGCCACATGAACGGTGCCCGGATGGAGCGGTATGCCGTCTTCGACGGTCAGCACCTGCAGGGAGGTGTGACGCCTGATGATGTCGGCGAGCAGTGAAGGTCCTTCCGCAGGGAGATGCATGATCACCACAAAGGAGAGGTCGCAATCGGCGGGGAGGGCTGTGAAAATCTGCTCCAGAGCCTCATGGCCGCCGGCGGACGCCCCGATGCCAACCGTAATGGGAATGGGGGGAGCCGCACCCCTTCCTTCGATGGCGGATTCAGCCTTTGGGTCGTGGCTTGCTGACTGCTTCTTAAGGGCCATGGGCATTTACCTCCACCGGCTCAGGCTTAAACGAGCTGCGGATTCAAGTGGGGACAACAGGATGAGACCGGTTATGAGCAAGGGGATGGAAAACGACTCAAGCCATCGCAAACCAGGCGTTTGCGTATAGGCATATTCCGAACCGGCAGTTTGCGCCACTGTCTATGAACATACTCAGAAACGTGAGGCTCTTACGATTTTTCCCTTGGTTGAAATGCTATCCGAGGAGAGCATCAATTCAGGATTCGGCTAACCCGGGCTGGCAGTCGAAACGAGGCGACGCCGTCCGCTGTTCGTTACCTCATTTTCCGCTGACAAGTCAAGCTGGCTTTCCTTTTTCATCGATTCTCCCCTCAGTTAGGCCGCACCCGGATGAGGCGTCGGCTGGTCCGTGAAAAACATGGCGAAGCAACGCTTCGCCCCTTCCTGGCCCTCTTGTGACTGTATCATGAAACAACCGCACTGTACCATGTTACACTCCCTACTGTAACATGGTACAGTGCAGAGCCTCCCGAATATCCACCTGATATATCCCCAAATCCCCATCCCGCAAGGCTTCACGTTTTTTCTCAGCTCTCCAGACCGCCACGGCACGGTTGTTGTAATCTTGTTGTTCAGTTCTTCACTATACGCAAAGGATAGGGTGCAAACTGTGACTGACGAGTTGGAAACGATCCAATATCTAACCTTTACAATGGCGGATGAGCTGGTCGTCGTCGACGGGGCCAGGGTGCTGGAAATACTTGAGCTGGCGGACCTCGCCAACGAAACGCAGTTGCCGGATTTCATGCGGGGGGTCATCAGCCTGCGCGGCTGCCTGGCGCCGGTTGTTGACCTGCGGCTGAAGTTTGCGGTCCAGGAACCCGTTCAAATGGTCAGCACCTTCAATGTAGTCGTGGAACTGGCTAAAGATGGCGAGGATGTGGTCCTGCAGGCGCCGACCGACGATACTCGGAAGGCGATCGAGATGAATTATTCCCAGGTTAAAGCCGCACCGCATTGGCTGCGATGCCGCTTCAGTAAAAATGATCTCAATGCCTTGTCGCAAATTTTTATACATGCCGCCGCCTCTACGGAAAGACAATCCGAAAAAGGCCATCCTCAGCCCTTGTGAAGAAAGCCTTTTCGTCCCAAACCTTATTCGGCGCTGGCAGGGAATTGATCGCCGCCAGTCATTGCTTGCCGATTGCCGATATCAACCAGGTCAGGGGGCCTAGGGTGCAGGAAAACTGCATCCAAGCTTCCTCCCCATACAGCCGTAAAGAGATGACCATGCTCTCAGTTCTTTCCGGACATACTGATCAACCCGCAACAGATTCTCTCAACTCCTGGATTGCTCTCCTTTCCTTCTCCCTCGCCACACTGCGTCTACTGGCGGGGGCGGCCGAACATGATTTCCTGCGGATCGGCAGCGGCGAGCGGCTGACCATTGAAACTATCACTGCTTACGTTCAACTCCTCCGTACAGGCCTCACCGAGGCCGACACCGTGATCCTCGAGTTCGACCCCAAGGTGGAGATGGACATCACCGCGCTACAGGCCTTGTGCTCTGCCTGCAAAACGGCCGCAGCTTCCGGAAAACGATGCATTCATCGCGGCCCGACGCCCAAGGCGCTGATCGAGCTTGCAGTCGCGGTCGGAGCGGAGCGCCACAATCCCTGCGGCTATCCTAATGACTCCTGTTTTCGAGAGTTCGGAGGTGCAAACACATGGGAAAATTGATCATGACCGCCGATGATTCGGCCAGTGTGCGGCAGATGGTTGCCTTCACCCTGAAACAAAACGGCTACGAGGTCGTGGAAGCGGTGGATGGCCAGGATGCCCTGAGCAAACTTTCCGCCAAAAAGGTGGATATGCTGCTGACCGATCTCAACATGCCCAAATTGGACGGTATCGGGCTGATCAAAGGGGTTTGGGCCAGCAGCCTCAATAAATTCATCCCCATCGTCATGCTCTCCACCGAATCCCAGGATACAAAAAAGGCGGAAGGCAAGGCTGCCGGCGCCACCGGCTGGATTGTCAAACCCTTCAAGCCGGAGCAGTTGATTGCGGTGGTCAAGAAAGTGTTGGGATGAGTTAATTCGTTGAATACTTAAGCTATTTAACTGGAAACTGCTGTTCACGCTCCGATGTTGACCTAAGGATTTCCACCATGATTGAAGAACACATTTCCACCTATCGGGAAGAAGCCGGTGAATTGCTTGCCGAACTGGAAACTTCCCTGCTCGACCTTGAAGAAACGCCCGCCGATCAAGACCTCATCAACCGCGTTTTCCGGGCCATGCACACCATCAAGGGCTCAGGCGCGATGTTCGGGTTCGACGATATAGCCGCCTTTACCCACGAAGTTGAAACGGTCTTCGATCTCGTCCGGAACGGCAAGATGGTGGTGACCAAAGATTTGCTCGACCTCACCCTCAAATCCCGTGATCATATTTCCGCCCTGCTTGACGCCTCGGCAGGCTGCGGTGAGGCGGACCAGCAAAAAGGCGATGTTCTGATCGCCGGATTGCGGCGGCTGGTCCCGCAGCCCGCCGCAACCGGCGGACCGGCGGATAAGACCCACGAATTGCTTGCAGACACGAACCAACCCGAGGAGACCCAGCAGAAGACCTGGCGGATCCGCTTTCAGCCGAATCGGGAACTGCTGCTCTGCGGCAGTAACCCGGTATCGCTCATCAATGAGCTGCGCAGCCTGGGCAGCTGTCTGGTCACCGCTCATTTCGACGCCGTGCCGCTCCTTGACGCCCTAGTCGGAGAACACTGCTATCTCTATTGGGACATTATCCTGACCACCGTCCGGGACGAGGCAGCCATCAAGGATGTCTTTATTTTCGTTGAAGATGACTGTCAGCTCAGCATCGAAATGATCGATGATCTCAGCCAGGATGACCCTACCGGCTACAAGAAGCTGGGCGAAATTCTGGTCGAGCGCGGCGATCTTTCGCCGGATGTGCTGAGCAAGGTATTGGAGCAGCAGAAACCCCTGGGGGAAATGCTGGTGGATCAGGGTGCGGTGACACCGGAAAAGGTGTTGTCAGCTCTGTGTGAGCAGCAGCATGTCAAGGGCATTCGCCAGGAACGCGCCGCTCCCGACTCCACCGCCAGTATCCGGGTGCCGGCGGAACGGCTGGACCAACTGGTCAATCTGGTCGGCGAGATGGTGACGGTGCAGGCGCGGCTTACTCAGGTTTCCAACACCCTTGGGGACGCCACCTTCATCTCGATAGCCGAAGAGGTGGAACGACTGACCAACGAGTTGCGGGACACTGCCCTCAACATCCGGATGCTGCCCATTGGCAGCACCTTCAGCAAGTTCAAGCGCATGGTGCGGGATCTCTCCCAGGAATTGGGGAAAGAAATCGAGATGGAAACCTTTGGCGCGGATACCGAAATCGACAAGACCGTGATCGAAAAGCTCAACGATCCCCTGGTCCATATCATCCGCAACAGCATCGATCATGGCGTCGAGAAACCGGCGGATCGGATCGCGGCCGGCAAACCGGCGACCGGCGCCATCCGTTTGGGCGCCGAACATGCCGGGGATTCGGTGCTGATCACCATCCGTGACGACGGGGCCGGGATCAATCGCGACGCCATCCGCCATAAAGCCATTGCACTGGGGATGATCTCCCCCGGCGCCGACCTGACCGACCAGGAGATTTACAGCTATATCTTTGCCCCCGGTTTTTCCATGGCCGCTGAGATCACCAACATCTCCGGGCGCGGGGTCGGCATGGATGTGGTCAAGCGCGGCATCGAAGGGTTGCGGGGCAGCATTGTGGTCGACAGCGAACTGGGCAAGGGCACGGTCATCACCCTGAAAATCCCGCTGACCCTGGCGATCATCGAGAGCCTGCTGGTCAAGATCGGGGAGAGCCACTTTGTTTTGCCCCTGGGGGCCGTGGAAGAATGCATCGAATTGTCGCGGGAAGACATCCGGGCCGCCCATGGCCGCAACCTGGCCAAGGTGCGCGGGCATCTCACTCCCTATATCTGTCTGCGTGATCAGTTCGGCATCTACGGCGCCCGACCGGATATTGAACAGATCGTGATTGTCTCGGTGCAGGGGGGCAGAATCGGTTTTGTGGTCGATTTTGTGGTCGGCGAGCACCAGACCGTGATCAAGCCGCTCGGGGTGCTCTACCAGGACGTCAAGGGAATATCAGGAGCCACCATTCTGGGCGACGGCTCTGTTGCCTTGATTATTTCTCCGGGCGACCTGGCCAGGATGGCGGAAACAGCGGAACTCGCGCAATTGTAAGGCAGGCAACCGGGACTCGGCTGCTCCCGAATTTTGCTGAATGGATCGAATGAAAAATCAAACAGAGTTGATACCCACAAAAACCGCAACTCAACACACAAGGGGGATGAGCAATGCTGGATTCAGGGAAGGAAAAATACGGGGGGCCTTAATGATGACCAGAGTTGATTCACAAGGTCGTGAACATCAGACAATGGACGGAACCCAACGTGTTCGTTCTATTATTTTTAAGTCACCAACATTCTGGAGGAATTAAGATGGCTTGGTTCAGTAACATGACTCTGAAAGGAAAACTGCTGCTCGGATTTATCACTGTGGCGATTATTGCCGGCATTATTGGCGGCTATGGCATCTACAACATCAGGCTCCTTGATGTCGCCGATACCAGACTGTTTGAAAAAATGACCGTTCCTCTCGGAGAAATGGCCGAGATTGCCATAAGTTTCCAGCGGATCCGAGTTAATAGCCGCGATTTCATCGATGCGACCACTCCGGACAAGCAGGAGCATTTTGCCGGCCGGATCAAAGAACTTCGGGAATCGATTGAGAAGAACATGACCAGCTATGAAAAATCCATCCTGACCGATGAAGGGGCCAAACTCTTTGACGAGCTTAAAAAAAACCGGGTTGTCTACGGTGCCGCACTGGACAAAATGATGACTTTAGCCAGGGAAGGCAAAACCAATGAAGTCGCGGCAGTGATGCAAGGTGAGGCGGGCAAGGCTGCCCGAGAGGAACAGAGTGCTATTGAGAAATTGATGGAAAGCAAGGTTACGATTGCCAAGAAGACTTCCGAAGAAAACAGCGCCACCGCCCAAACCGCCAATACCGTGATGTCCATATTGTCGCTCCTCGGCGTGATTCTGGCCATCGGCCTGGGCTTGATCATCGCCCGCATCGTCCTGCGGCAATTGGGCGGGGATCCGAAGCTGGTCGGCGAGGTGGCCAACATGGTCGCCATGGGCGATCTCTCCCGTGATGTTGCCGTGACCCCGGGCGACACCACCAGCGTTATGGCGGCCATGAAAAAAATGGTTGACACCATTCGGGCCCTGGTTGCCGACACCAATATGCTGGTCACCGCCGCAGTGGACGGCAAACTGGCCATCCGTGCCGATGCGTCCAAGCACCAGGGCGATTTTCAGAAGATCGTCGCCGGGGTCAACAGCACCCTGGATGCGGTGATCGGCCCGCTGAACGTTTCCGCCGATTACGTCGACAAGATTGCCAAAGGGATTATCCCGCCGGCGATTACCGACAACTACAACGGCGATTTCAACGCGATTAAAATCAATCTCAATAATGTGGTCAAGATGATGGGCGACCTGCTGGCCCAGACCGATATTTTGATCAAAGGCGCTGCCGATGGCGAACTCGACAAACGCGCCGATGCCAGCCTCTTTGTCGGCGGCTGGAACAAGTTGGTGGTTGGCGTTAACGACACAGTCACCAACATCGTCAATCCGCTCATGGTTACCGCCGATTATGTGGCCAAGGTTTCCAAGGGCGATATGCCGCCAACGATTACCGATGTCTATAAAGGGCAATACAACCTGATTAAGAATAATCTCAATGTGCTGATCGAGGCCACCAACAGTATCACCGGCAATGCAAAACAGGTGGCGCAGGGCAACCTGATGGTTGATTTGAAAAAACGTTGTGACAGTGATGAGTTGATGGAATCTCTAGCAAACATGGTCGACAAGCTGAAAGAGATTGTCACCGAAGTGCAGGTCGCGGCCGACAATGTGGCCTCCGGTTCCCAGGAGATGTCCGCCACCGCGCAGCAGATGTCCCAGGGTGCGACCGAGCAGGCGGCCAGCGCCGAGGAGGTTTCTTCGAGTATGGAACAGATGGCCTCCAATATCCGCCAGAACACCGACAACGCTATGCAGACGGAAAAGATCGCTATCAAGAGCGCTTCGGATGCCAAGGATGGCGGCAGAGCAGTGACAGAGACCGTGGCTGCGATGAAACAGATCGCAACCAAGATCTCCATTATTGAGGAAATTGCCCGTCAGACGAATCTCTTGGCCTTGAACGCCGCCATTGAGGCAGCGCGGGCCGGCGAGCACGGCAAAGGGTTCGCCGTGGTGGCCTCCGAGGTGCGCAAGCTAGCGGAACGCAGCCAGTCCGCGGCCGGCGAGATCAGCCAGTTGTCCACCTCCAGCGTGGCCATTGCCGAACAGGCAGGTGATATGCTCAATAAAATGCTTCCTGACATCCAGAAGACTGCGGAACTGGTCCAGGAAATCAACGCTTCGAGCAAAGAACAGGATACCGGCGCCGACCAGATCAACAAGGCGATCCAGCAACTGGATCAGGTGATTCAGCAAAACGCGGGCGCTGCTGAAGAGATGGCCTCGACCACGGAGGAACTCTCCAGCCAGGCTGAACAGCTCAAAGCGACCATTGCCTTCTTCACCCTGGAGACCGGCCGGCAAAAACGGGTTATTGCCGCTCCGCAACAGGTTGGGGGCAAGCAGCACGCCATTGCGCATGTCCCCATGCCGAAAGCCGCCGCGGTTCGTAAAGCGCCATCGGCCAAACCCGCCAGACCGGGGAACTCCACGGGTGGGATCAATCTTGAAATGGGCATGAAAGGCGGGGCGGATCGTCTTGACGAGGAATTCGAAAAATTCTGATTCAGGCTGCAAGCTGTCAGACTGCAGGGCAACGGATGTTCTTCCTGCCGGGCCCTGCAGCCTGAAACCAACCGCCCCCAAAGGAGGAAAAACCATGAGTGTGGCAGGAATAACTGAAACTGTACAATATCTGACCTTTAAACTGGCAGAGGAAATTTTTGCGTTTGATGTGGCCAAGGTCCGGGAGATTTTGGAACTGACCTCAATCACCAAGGTTCCGCAGACCCCTGATTTCATGCGGGGGGTCATCAACCTGCGGGGAAGCGTGGTGCCGGTCATTGATCTCCGCCTCAATTTCGGCATGCAATGCACGGAACAAACCGTCAACACCTGCATCATCGTGGTTGAGGTCAATCTCAACCGGGAAATCCTGGTGCTCGGCGTTCTGGCGGACTCGGTGCAGGAAGTGGTCGAGATGGAGCCGGACCATATCGAGCCGCCCCCCCAGTTGGGCGCCAAGCTGAACACGGAATTTATTAAAGGAATGGGTAAGGTGGAAAATACTTTTGTCATGATTCTGGATATCGACAAAGTTTTTTCTTCGGAAGAACTGTCCGACTTCCAGGGAAACACCGCCGCCTGAAAGGGCGGGCGGGTTTTGCTCATTGCAACAACCACTAACCAAACGGGCAGCGGCATGACGCTTTATTCACCTGCAAAAATGAAGGATAAGCAGTTCAACCTGTTCAGTTCGTTTATCTACGAACAGGTCGGCATCCAGCTGCCGCCCGGCAAAAAAACCATGCTTGAGGCGCGACTGCAGAAGCGCCTCAAGGCTTTGGCCATCGACACCTTCGAGGCCTACGGCGCCTTCGTCTTCAGCCCGGAAGGCAGGCAGGCGGAGCTGGTGCATCTGATCGATGTGGTCACCACCAACAAGACCGACTTCTTCCGCGAACCAGGCCACTTTGACTATCTGACCCAAAAAGCGGTGCCGACTCTCCTGGAGCAGCGAAAGAGCCACCCCTCGCACCCCCTGCGGATATGGAGCGCCGGCTGCTCGAGCGGCGAGGAGCCCTATACCCTAGCGATGGTCCTGGCCGAATTCGCGGCCGCGAACCACGGCTTTCGCTATTCCATCCTGGCCTCGGACATCAGCACCCGAATCCTGGAGACCGCCAGAACCGCCGTGTACCCTGAGGAGCGGATAGCGGGCATCGCCATGAATATCAAGAAAAATTACCTTCTGCGCAGCAAGGACCGACATCGCGCTTTGGTTCGGGTCTGTCCGGAGCTTCGCTCGCAGGTCGCTTTCCGCAGGATTAATTTTATGGATCCCGATCTCGGAATTGCCGAAAAGATGGACATAATTTTCTGTCGCAATGTGGTTATTTATTTCGACAAACCCACCCAGCAGGAACTGATGCGGAAATTCCACCGGCAGCTTCGGCCCGGCGGTTTTCTCTTTCTTGGTCATTCCGAGACGCTCAACGGCATTGATGTCGATTTTGCCACTGTGGGATCAACCGTGTATCAAAAACCATGAAACACATCATTGCTGAACATCATGGCAACGCCTTCCTTAAACCCGGCGAGGCCATTGTTTCGCCCGATCCTATCCTGGTGAGCACGGTCCTAGGATCATGTGTAGCGGTCACCATGTATTCTCCGGCAAAGGGAGTGGGAGCCATCTGTCATGCCATGCTGCCCAACAATCTTAAGCAAAACGACGATTTGCACTATGTGGATACGGCAGTAAGCTATCTTTACCACAGGATGACCGAGTATGGCGGTCTCTCCGATCTGGTGATCAAACTCTTCGGCGGGGCTCAGGTCCTGGCCGGCGGCCATTCCACTGCCACCAGAAAGTCGGTGGGCGAACAGAATGTCATCCAGGCAAAAATTACCCTGGAGCAGTTGGGCCTGCGGATTGCGAAAACCGATATCGGTGGGCCATTGGGTCGGAAAATGTTTTTTTCGATGAAAACCGGCGATGTCTATCTGCGCAAACTCAAGGTCAACGGAATTGCCTGTATTTGCACGCAAGGGATAATGCAATGAACAAAATCAAAGTCCTGGTGATCGACGATTCTGCCCTGGTCCGGCAGACCCTGTGTGAAATCCTCAATTCCGATCCCGAGATTGAAGTGGTCGGCGCCGCGGCCGACCCGTTTCTGGCGGCGGAGCGCATGCGGACCGTAGTGCCCGATGTGATTACGCTGGATATCGAGATGCCGCGTATGGACGGGTTGACCTTCCTGCAAAAACTCATGAACCAGCATCCCATACCAGTGGTGATGTGCTCCAGCCTTGCCGACGGAGGGAGCGAATCGGCACTCAAGGCCATGGAATACGGGGCCGTGGATATCATCACCAAACCCCGCATGGGCACCAAGCAATTCATCGAGGAATCCCGCATCATGATCTGCGATGTGGTCAAGGGGGCGGCCGCCACCCGGCCCGGCCACGTCCGCCCCGCACGCAGCACTTTAAAGGAGATCTCGCCCAAATATTCCGCCGATGTGATCATGGACAAGCCCAACTCCAAGGCCATGCTGCAGACCACAGAGAAAGTGGTGGTGGTCGGCGCCTCCACCGGCGGCACCGAGGCTTTGCGGATTTTTCTGGAATCATTGCCCGAGGATGCGCCGGGGATCGTGATTGTGCAACACATGCCGGAAAATTTCACCGCCGCCTTTGCCCGGAGGCTCGATTCCCTCTGCAGGGTAACGGTCAAGGAGGCGCAGGATAATGATACCGTGGTGCGCGGACGGGCCTTGATCGCCCCCGGCAATCACCACACGCTGCTGAAACGTAGCGGCGCCCGGTATTATGTTGAGGTCAAGGACGGGCCGCTGGTCTCCCGGCATCGTCCCTCGGTGGATGTGCTTTTTCGTTCCGCCGCCCGGTATGCGGGAAAGAACGTGGTCGGGGTGATCATGACCGGCATGGGCGATGATGGGGCTCGCAGCATGAAGGAAATGTTTGACGGCGGGGCAGTGACCATCGCCCAGGATGAAGCCACCTGCGTGGTCTTTGGCATGCCGGCTGAGGCGATCAAGCATGGAGGGGTTCACAAAATATTGCCCTTACAGCAGATTGCCCCCGAGGTTCTGCGCTTGTGTACCTGAGAGACCGAGGGAGTTGGAACTTGAAAACCTTACGGTTCAGGTTGATGAGACTGTAGCCTCTTGAGCTGCGGGGACCAATCCGCCCGAACTCCGGTCGCAGGTTTGCGATGGCGCGATAAAAACTGATTTGCATTTGCATTCAAGATGGCATTTTTTCCGGTGCGCACGGCGCACCCTACGGCAAGTGCTAACTTGTTGGCCGGCGAGAAAGGTATTGCAGAGCCACTGACGACACGGTTTCGAGCTCGAATTCGAGCACATGAGGTTTATATGAAAAAAATCAGCATATTAATTATTTGTGACAACTTTTTCCATCGGGAAACGATAAAGAGCATCCTGGCGCCGATCAAAGCGGACCTGTTTGAGATGTCGACCGTAGACGATAGTCTGTTGATTCCAGAAGGTGTCGCCCCTGATCTTATAGTCGCCATCCTCAAGGAATCGCCTCTGTATCAGTTCCGCATCTGTTCCCTATTAAGAGAGAACTCGTTGTGCATGAACATTCCCGTGATTCTTATGGGATCAGCTGATACGGAAAGAAATGTCAAGAATAGCTATTCTGCCGGTGTCTTTGCGTATATTGATCTCAAAGAGGCTATGATCAAGCTTATTCCCGCAATTGAAAAAATCTTTCGAGAATATTCCGAGCAATCAGCAGAAATACGGATTCTCGTCGTCGATGACTCGAGTTCCATGCGTCTGTTGCTTGAGGATGAACTTTCCAGGGAAGGGTATCGGATAGCAACGGCAGAAGATGGCGAGCAAGCCCTTGAAATCATCCGCAGCAACCCTCCCGCCCTCATCCTCTCCGATGTGTACATGCCCAAAATGAGCGGACTTGAACTTTGCGAAATCCTGCATGGCGATCCCCTCTATTCCGAGATTCCTTTTGTGGTCATGAGTTCTGAAAATGATGCCGAGAATATGCGGCGGATGATGCTGTACGGTGCGGCCGCGTTCATCGTCAAGCCCTTTAATGTCGAACAAGTAATGTTGACCTTGAACAAGATTGTTTCCTACAAGTTTCTCCTGCTGCGAAAAGAAAAAGAGCGTCTCGCCGGTGAACAGAAATTAATGATAGCAGGAATAGCCGGCCTGGTGAAAGCGCTGGAAGCCCGCGATAAGTACACCTGCGGCCACTCGGAAAGAGTCGCTTTTATTCTGGCCGGTCTGGTGGAATACTCGGGCGGGACCTCCTACGATGTGGAACGGGCTCTGGTCGCCGGCCGACTTCACGATATCGGCAAAATCGGCATAAGGGATAATGTGCTCTTGAAACCCGGACGCCTCAGCTACGACGAATTCGAACATATTCAACAACATCCCTTCATTGGCGCCTCAATCATAAAAACAATCCCCAGTATTGCCGATGTCCTTCCGGTGGTGATTTCTCACCATGAACGCATGGATGGCAATGGCTACCCCCAAGGTTTGAAGGGGCTTTCCATCCCCCTGTGGGCTCGGATGACGGCGGTCGCCGACACCTATGACGCCCTGTCCAGTGACAGGTCCTACAGAAAAGGCGTGTCCCACATCAAAGCCCTCGACATTATCAAAAACGCCTCGGGTTCCCAGCTCTGCCCTGACTGCGTCAGACTTTTTTTCGATTGGGACTGTCAGAGAGAATTGGATAACAACAAAGTGGGGTTTGTCGATTCAAAATCGGTTTCCGTCATTGCGGCTCAGGAATAAATCATGTAATTTCAACGAGTTAATGAATGAAGCCTGCGCTGGAGTGACCTTGCGTCGAGCTCTTTGCGAATTCATCAACCCTGGTACTATTACCTGTTGCTGTCTGGGTACTATTACCTATAATGGAAAATAGATTTGCTCCGCTGGGTGCGCCAAGCGCCTACCGTCAGAGGCGCCAAATGGCGGCTGACCACGTTTCTCAATGTCGCCCGATCACTGACCGCCGACATTGATCTGCTCAAACCGGTCCGCAAGGCCCTGCGAACAATCGAGAAACACCGCGAGGCCATTTGCGCCCGCTGGATCTCGGGGCACAACAACGCCAGAATCGAAGCGCTCAACGGCATCTTCCAGGCGGCCAAATGCAGGGCCAGAGGATATAGAAACGACGACACCTTCATCAGCATCATCTACCTGCTGGCCGCACCGATACAGAATTTACTCAAATCCACTTGATTCGTCGAAGAGCCGAATATTTTAAATACTTTTACCGCCGCAGACCCAAGCTGATATCTCACCGATTTATTGACATTAAGCGCTAGCGTCAGACCCAATTTCGCTACCCGCTATGCCACGGTTTACCTACCTGCTACGCCACACCACCTACCCGCTACGCCATGTCTATCTACCTGCTGCGCCACGCCTTCCTACCCGCTACGCCACGGATTGCTACCCGCTGTGCCACGCTTTCCTACCTGCTACGCCACGGGTTAAAGGGTTGTCCCTACCTGCTATGCCACGCTCTCTTGGCATGGAAACACATGGACCTTATCCTCGTCATCTATGGTCCATGATCCGATTGCCCCAATCTCGACCAACTCATTGAGGGCTTTCTTGAGTTGTTGGCGAAACTTGAACAACTCTTTGCAGGTGGATCGGCTCATATGGCAAATCGTGGCAATTTTAAGAGGATAAAGGTCAGCGCTGCTGTAAAGGCCATGCAACCATTTGGCGAGGCTGCTCTTGAGACACAGCCTTTTTCGCCACTCCATTGAAGTCCAACCAAGATCCAGCAATGAGCCTAAATCCGCATTTACTCGCAGGAAAAATTTATTTTTGACCGAATCGTGATAGAAATCGTAAATGAGTGGTCCACCATAAATACCCATTTTACTGAGAACCGGTTGCCGCACGTTTTCCCCGTACCGAACTTCGACAAGGCAAGCACATAACCGCCGGATGGAATTGAACAGCCAATCCAGGCCTGATTTTCCCGGCTTCTTGTTCAATGCTTTCAAAAAACCCCGTACCGAAAATTTAACCAACCCATTTGCCTTCTTTGCCGTTGACTGTTGCGCGGCAAGATGCATGGCATGAAGGATTACGTCTAAATCCCCCTGATCGAGGGCACCTCCTGTGAAAAAAATGGTCACATTTCGAAAGATAAAATTTTTCGTTTTTCCAAATATTTCCGGTGACCACGTTGCACCATGCCAAACATGGCGGATTGCAAAAAAGTGTTGGGAGCAACGTGATTTTTTTGCGCAGCCTCCGGCAGCCGTGGAATTCCATACGGCTCAACAATGCTTGGCAGTTCAGGAATTTGCTCTCTTTGGATTTCCAATTGTCCTTTCATCATTTACGCAACTGACTGCCACCATTTGTTAAATGGAATTCCTACAGAGCATAATCGAATCGCGTGCCATGTAATTTTCCGATTATGCGGATAATAGTTTCTAATTGACCAATATTCCCCGCCCTCTATTCACATGCCTTTATCATGAGTTGAGCGGCATGATCCGTCAGCTTGACATCGCTCAAGGTTCGTGGACAATGGACGCAAGATTTCACTTTGAATATTTTGAACACTATTTGATTTGCGTAAAATGACAAACTCCTGCTAAGATACGGACATCGTAATCGGCAGCCCTAGACGACTTATAAAAGATTACGTATTGGTTTTAATTGGTTATGGCAACCGCAGGATCTCTTCTTGTATTAGTTTCAACTTATTATTTTTGTGGTTTTTGAATTGCGACACTCTTCTTTTGTTATTGTCGCTTGTTTCAGAATCCAGGTGTGATTTTTTCCATTTCCTCCTGGGCAATTTGTAGCTTTGTTTTACCCCCTTCAATACTGTTTTATTCTGCTTTATTTTTTACTTCAAAAAATAAAGCAGATCAAGCGAAAATTTGGTGAACCAAGTGGAATCTCTCAGCTTTGAGAATTTGTTCAAAAAAATTAAGAAGATATCGAGAGGGAAAAATCAAAAGGGAGTGGCTCAAGCTCTTGGGATTTCTCCGCAAGCAATCACCGACGCCAAAAGGAAGAATAAAATCCCAGAAACCTGGTTCGACATGATTGAGGAAAAATTCGGGCTTTCGAAGGACGAGTTGATCCGCTATGAGGATCATTCAACAACGAGGGGTGGAGCTTTTTTGAGCCCCACTGCTTCAGGACAATATCCAGAAAAGGACAGCTACGATCAAATAATGGACGAGTTTTTCGAACTCATTAAAGAATGGCAGGTTGAAGAAAGTGGCCGGAGCACCAGAACCGCCATCGATTTTATACAAGAGTTCCCCAAGCGATTCGAAGAAATGGCGGTGTGGCAAAAAAAGCGGAAAGAAGAAAATATATTGCCCCGTATAACCGAGATTAAATTGGCGGAAGGCAATTAAGTTAGTCGCTTTGAAGGAGCCAATTATCCGCTTAATTGACACAAAGAGATAACCAGATTCATTCGGTCTGCTTTGGTCGGCGGGGATCGTGATACGCACGGGTTCCTTGGTCCTGCCGGCTATATATGGTGCAAAAACAAAAAGCAATGTGGCTCTGAATGAAACTCAGCCTGATACGTTGCTCACTCGCCTTGTATCAGCATTTACGCCTGGGTGGGAAGATGGCATTAACTTTTTGTCGCGATGCCAAATCGGGCGCGGCTTCACATCAAATTGTGCTGAGTTTTGTTCATAGCCATTAAAAGCAATGTGTTCGTCCGTGGGAATTGCCGTCAATTGAGCACGAAGGCCCGACCACCGAAGAAAGATTTCAGTATCACTGCGAAAAATGAATTTGATCGTTCCCGCGCTCCAGCGTGGAAACGCCGGGCTACGGCTCTTCGGCTCTGTGATCATGGAAAACCATCTGCATCTCGCTGCCCAAGCTCCGAGTTTGGACAATTGTACGAGCAACTCCAAGTCCTTCACGGCCGCCCGGCTCGTTGAGCAGCTAGAGGCGCGCAAGGCGGAGCGACTACTGGCTCGCCTGTGATTCGCAAAACGAGCGCACAAACACAATAGGGAATATCAGTTCTGCCAGGAAGGCACCCATGCTGAAATGATCCTGGGCGAGGAGATGGTGCGGGAAGGCGGCAGCCCCCCACCCCTTTCACCTCCGGCGGGGCTCAGGCTCTGCGGACGAGGCTGTTTTTCATTGCCACATCCACCTGATCCAGCGTAGTGACGGCGATATCCCTGATAGCATTTTGCATTGGGGTCGCCTATTATCTCTTTAATTCGATGATTCCATTGTGATTACGGACGAATATGCTCAAATTAACGGCCATAGCCAAGGGAGAGCATCAGATTTTCCGGAAAAAGGAGAGGTGTATATGAAATTCTGCACAGCAGTTTTGATCGCGATATGTTTGTTTTCCCAGGTGCTTGCCGCTGAACCTCCCCTTGTTATCGGGACAGCGGATGGCGTCCCTCTCTCGACATCAGATGGAATGGGGTTTCATGATCAGATTGTCAGAGAGGCTTTTAGACGCATTGGCCTCCAGATAGATATTGCGCACCTTCCAGCGGAAAGGGCGCTCCTGAACGCGAACGAAGGAATCGAGAAAGGGATCTATGTCAGAATTCAAGGATTGGAGAGCGAGTATAAAAATCTGAGCATTGTGCCGGAAAAAATAAGCGAGTATGAATTTGTCGCTTTTGGCAAGGACCCCAGTCTGCGCATGAACGGTTGGGATTCGTTGCAAAATTATCATGTCGGCATAGTAAATGGGTGGAAAATTCTCGAAAAAAATATCGTTGCCTGCAAAAATCTGACAAAGGTGAAAAACGCTGAAGTACTGTTTCGATCATTGGAGGAGGATAAAATTGATCTTGTAGTCTACAACAAAATCGACGGATATGGAATGATCAAAGAGTTGGGTTTGCAAGGGATTCATGCTTTGGATTCACCGTTTGCAACAAAGGATATGTTCTTGTATCTCCACAAAGACTTGGATAAGGTTATCCTGCCATTGGCTGAAGCCTTAAAAGCCATAAAGAGTGACGGTACCTACCTCAGTATAAAAAGAAATGCCTTGAGCCAATATTTACCGGAATCGGAAAAATAACGATGCAGAAACAGTTCGGTATAGGAAAATCTATTGCTTATCGATTTGTTCTCTACATTTTTTTTTGCAGTGCCTTGGTTACACTGATCAGCACGGCTGTTCAGGTATTTTTTGAGTATAGACGAGATGTTGGGCAAATTGCGATAACGGTTGACCAGATAAGAAGAGCACACGTAACAACTCTTGTGCCGCACCTCTGGATATATGATCGTTCCATGCTAGAGGCGCAGATTCAAGGGATCAAAAACCTGCCGGATGTGAGCTATGTGAGCATCCAAAAAAGCAGTGAGCAGCTGCTCGAAACGGGAATGCCGGCACAAGGAGCGTATCAATCCTATGATTTTCCCCTGACGTACAAACATCGAGGGCAGGATCAAGAACTGGGCACCCTGAAAGTTGAAGTAAGTCTACAGGGCATGCATCATCGTCTTTGGAGTAGCGTGCGTGTCATCTTCTTCACTGAAACGTTAAAAATATTTTTTGTCTCCATTTTTATATTTTTCATTTTCCATTATTTTGTTGGCAGACATCTCTACACGATGGCGGCATTTGCCCGATCTTTCAGCTTAACAAATCTTGATGATCCGCTCGTAATACAAAGGAGAGAACGCAAAGGACAGGAATATGACGAATTGAGCCTGGTTGAATCTGCGATAAACAATATGCGTGAAAATCTTATACAGGAAATAGGCGTTGCCAAATCCTCACAGGAGGCCCTTGCAAGAAGTGAAGCGCGTTTCAGGTCGCTCGTATCCAATATTCCAGGCATTGTCTACCGGTGTGCGCTATGGCCGACAAGAAAATTTGAATATATTAGTGATCTGATCGAGCAAATCATTGGATATTCCTCCCAGGAATTGTTGACAGGACAAACGAGTCTCGATTTACTCATTCACCCAGAAGATTTATTAAGAGTCAACAATGAGTTCAATGCCAGCGTCGCTGTGGGCAAGCCATATGAAATTGAATACAGGATATTTCATAAAGATGGAGGCGTTCGTTGGCTGTTTGAAAAAGGAATTGCGGTGTACGATGAAGATCACAAGCCACTTTGGCTTGATGGTGTCATCTTGGATATCACCGAAAAGAAGCGCGTTGTCCTGGAATTGCAAAAGAGCGAAGAGAGGGTGCGCCTGTTCTTTGAGCGCCAACTGGTTGGCATGGCCATCACTTCGCCCGAAAAAGGCTGGATGCAGGTGAATGGTCGTTTATGCGAAATGCTAGGTTACACCCAAGATGAACTCGCCAAGTTGAATTGGGCGGACCTGACCTATCCAGAGGATCTTGCTCCTGATTTGATCCAATTTGAGCGGTTAATCGCAGGGGAAATCGACGACTATACCATTGAAAAACGTTTCGTGCGCAAAGACGGATTGGTGATCCATACCAACCTTGCGGTGGCGTGTGTCAGACAAGCAGACGGTGCGGTTGATTATATTCTAGCCCTCCTGGAGGACCTTACAGCAAGAAAACAAGCCGAAAAAGAGCGAGAGGATGTCCAAGCTCAACTGACACAGGCGCAGAAGATGGAATCTGTCGGGCGGTTGGCGGGAGGCGTTGCCCACGACTTCAACAACATGCTTGGGGTGATTCTCGGGTACTCGGAGCTGATCTTGGAGCAGGTCGATGAAAATCAGCCGATCCATTCGGCCCTTCAAGGGATCCAACAGGCAGCGCAACGCTCGGCCGACCTCACCCGGCAGTTGTTGGCCTTTGCCCGCAAACAGACCATTGCTCCCAAGGTGATCGATCTCAACAAGACCGTGGAAAGCATGACCAAAATGCTGCTGCGACTCATCGGTGAGGATCTTGATCTTGCCTGGCTGCCGGGGAAGAATCTGTGGCTGGTTAAAATGGACCCCACCCAGATCGACCAGATGCTGGCAAATCTTTGTGTGAATGCTCGGGACGCCATAGCGGATACCGGCAAGGTCACCATCGAAACGGGCAACGTGTTTTTTGATGCAACCTACTGTGCCGGGCACACCGGTTTTATCCCCGGCGAGTTTGTGCTGCTGGCCGTGAGCGACAATGGCTGCGGAATGGCCCCCGAGATTATTTCCCACCTGTTTGAGCCGTTTTTCACCACCAAGAAAATGGATCAGGGCACCGGCCTGGGGTTGGCCACGGTCTATGGCATCGTTAAGCAGAACAACGGTTTTATCAATGTCTACAGCGAACCGGGCCAAGGCACGACGTTCAAGGTGTATCTGCCACGGTACGTACCCTTGGCTGACGAGAAACCGGAGGCTGAGGTGGCGACTCCTGCCTTGTCTGGCCATGAAACCATTTTGTTGGTGGAAGATGAGCCTATGATCCTCGATATGACCATGGCGATGCTTGAACGTCTCGGATATACCGTCCTGGCGGGGGCAACACCGGGCGAAGCCATTCGTTTGGCCAGAGAGCACGCCGGCAAAATCGACCTGCTGATGACGGATGTTGTCATGCCCGAGATGAATGGTCGTGACCTGGCGAAGAACCTCTTGACCCTCTATCCCGACCTCAAACGTTTGTTCATGTCCGGATACACCGCCAACGTTATCGCCCATCACGGTGTGCTGGATGAAGGCGTGCACTTCATCCAGAAGCCTTTTACTCTGAAAGGTTTAGCCGCCAAGGTCCGGGGGGCGCTCAGCACGGAAGCGTAAACGAGGAAGCAATGGATGGAAGGGGGAAGGCTGGTTGAGGAGCAACGGCAAGAACCACGGAAAAAAGACACCACTTCCCACCTTGTTCATCGTTCCCCGCAGAAGTCATATGAAGCGAAGGAATGTACATCACTTTGACGCCCGCCGGACGGCAGCAACTAGAGCAATTGACAGGATCCCTTAGTGTCGAGGTCTATGCTCGCCGAGATTGTAGCCTGGGCTCTCGGGATGGGCAGCCGCAAGTTCGAACGGCTGTCTCTATCGGCTGAAATCCGTATCGCTTACCCTAGAAGCAAGCGAAGCCCTCTTCTGTAACTGGTCAGGTGTATGCGGGGCATTCAAAGGTCGAGTAGACCGGAGATTCAATCGGACAGGTGAACAAAAATACTGATTGAAAAATATCGTCCTCTGAAATGAAACAGTGTGGTAAATCTAGGCGTTCTCATTGTCTGCCCCGCTGAACTACTTATCAAATGGGCGCCAGGGTTAGATGATTCGGGGATCGTTTTGTTTTCTCAAGAAGAACAAATTGTTTATCTCCTGCCTCAGTTTGAAACCACAAAATGGAGCTCATTGGCCAGCGGGGAGTACTATGAAAATATTGATCACACCACGAATGGACCGATGTATTGGTTGCCACTCCTGTTCCCTGGCCTGCGCTCGTCTGCTTCATCATCGTCTTTCCTGGGATACTGCGGGGATTCGTATTCATTCTTCTGGTGGTTTGACCACTGGATTCACCGCCGTTCATTGCGTGGCCTGCGACCCGCCTCCCTGTGCCGCCGCCTGCCCTACCGGCGCTCTTGTTCCGCGCAAGGACGGCGGTGTGGTGGTCAAAAAAAAACTGTGCAATCGCTGCGGTTCATGCGCCCCAGCCTGCCCGGTTGAGGCCATTTTTATCGATCAGGAAGGAGAGCCTTTTGTCTGCCTGCACTGCGGCCTTTGCGTCCCCTTCTGTCCACATGACTGTCTGGAACTGGCCGAGGTAAACAGCCTCCGCCTTTCATCCTCCAGCAATTCGACGGAGTCTGCATCATGAACGGGGATCACTTCAACGTTTTAATCTTTGACCTGGCCACCGGAAAAGGTGAACGCATCCAGGTGGATGGCCGCGACCAAGTAGCTGGCGGCAGTGGCCTGGCAGCCCTTCTGTTCACCCGATACGGGCAACCGGATGCCTCTTGGGATTCTCCCGGTCAGCCGCTTATTTTTACCATAGGCCCGCTCTCTGGTTACTTCCCTTTGATGAGCAAGACGATCTACGCCTTCAAATCTCCCTACCATAATCAATATACCGAGAGCCACGGCGGCGGCCGCAGTGCGATGGCACTTCGCTTGACCGGTCTCGACGCTTTGGTGCTGATTGGCCGATCACCGACGCTTTGTTTTTTTGAAGTGAGCGGCACTCATTTTCAAGTTAGGGATTGTGGTTTTCTCTGGGGTCAGGACGTGTTCGAAACCGGCAAAATTCTGCGGCGCATGAGCAAAGGATCCGGACACCGTTCCATCTTGCGTATTGGCCCGGCGGGAGAGAACGGTGCAGCCATAGCGGGTATCAATGTTGACACCTATCGCCATTTTGGACGACTGGGGGGCGGCGCGGCAATGGGGGTGAAAAACCTCAAAGCCATTATCATCCACGGCGACGCCATCTTGCCATTGCCCAAAGAGAGCCGCTACTCCAAGTTGTTTGCCGAGGTGCATAGCCAGGTCACGGACAGCGGGATGATGAAGAAATACCACGATCTCGGCACCCCGGCTAATCTCAAGACACTCAACGATCTTCAATCCCTGCCGTGGCGCAACCTCCAGGCAACGGCCGATGAGGCCGTTGATGGAATCTCTGGGGAGCGATTCGCCGATGAAGCCTTGTTGCGTAACTCAGCCTGCTCCGGATGCCCGGTAGGTTGCATTCATGTTGGATTTGTCCGGGAAAAATTTATGGACAGCCACAGATACTTGTACCGGCAGGTCAGCTATGACTATGAAACGATCTTTTCGCTGGGAACCATGTTGGGAGTGACAGATAGGTCTGCTGTGCTCACCCTCCTTGACCTGTTTGAAAAGGCTGGTATGGATGCCATGTCCGCCGGGGTAGCCCTTGCATGGGCTACTGAAGCCACGGAAAAAGGTCTCGTTTCCGTTCAAGAGACTTTGGCGCCGCTGACCTTTGGCGACTCCGCCAGCTACCAGCAGGCTGCCAACTCCTTTGGCGCCGGAGCCAACGACTTCTACCGACTTCTCGGCCAAGGTACCCTCAAGGCAGCCGAAGTATATGGTGGGAGAGATTTTGCCTGCGTGCTCGGCCAGGAAATGGCTGGTTATGCCACCGGTGAGGTGTTTTTCACAGCACAAGCACTCGGGTTTCGTCACTCACATCTGGATAGTGGCGGTTATTCGTACGATCAGCAACATGCAAACCAGGACGTAAACGCTGCGGTGGAATTTCTTGTCCGGGACGAAGCATCACGTGCCTTCATGACCTCCATGGTTGCCTGTCTTTTTGCTCGTAATGTCTATACCGATTCACTCCTGGCAGATTGCCTACAGTCGCTCGGTTATGAAAAGCTGGCCGCCACTCTACCCGAGTGCGGCAGGAATATTCAGAAGATCCGCTGGCAGACCCGTATTGCCAGCGGTTTCCACCCTGAATCGATAACTATCCCTAAACGGTTCCGTGAAATCACCACCTGGAAAGGTCCTATTGATCCACAGTATCTTCAAGCCCTGCAAACCGAGTACAGCCAGGCGATTCTTTCACTTGCCGGTAGGTGAATAAGTCCGCGCGCAACACGGTAATAATCACACCCTAGAGTGCCACATTTTTTGCAACAATCGACAAGTACAATATATTCTGTTTTGATGTTCATGTTGCGATAGATTGGAACATCTTAATCCGGCGCCTCCTGAGAGAATCAGGAGCGAGCTGCAAGGTTGCGTTTGAATCGATTAGCACCGGACACACGGAAGGCCATAAAATGCGCTTGTGGTGTCACTCTTGGCTGTTTTCCGCTCAACAGGCTAGCATAAACAGCTCGCTTATTCCTTGTTTAACATGTGATAAATTTTCTAAGGATGCAGATGAAGAGCCTCTTGAATAAGCTGACAGGTAAAAATGAAGAAGTATTGAGAACAATAGCCCATATGCCGACCAAAAGCCTACCTGTTTTAATGGACAATGATTTTGTGGGCAGGTTAACAGATGCTGATTTTATGCGCGTCGCAGTGTTTCTCGCAGAAAAAAGCCATGATGAAGGAGGCTGTCCGATTGGCGCGGTGATAATTGATAACCGGACAAGACAAATCAGAGGAAAGGGGCACAACACTCTCGTTCAAGAAAACCATCCTTACAACCACGGTGAAACTTCCGCTATTCGCGATGCTGGACGGATAGACTTTGGCAATACAACCATTTTTACTAGCTTAAGCCCTTGTGATATCTGTGCAACATTGATTTATATGAGAGGATTTAGCCGCGTAGTCGTAGGGGATGTAACGAACGCAAGTGGTAATGAATCGTTATTGCGTGAAAAAGGGATTCACGTGGAAATTTTGGAGGACAAACAGGGGATCGAGCTTTACGCTCGATTTCGGGCCGAAAAACCTGATCAAGATTTAGAAGATTGGCAAGGTCTGAGCGCCGTGCGAAAGAAGAATGAGCTAGAAAGGCAAGGATAACGAGATCAAAATTCGGCACATCGGCTAGGAGCCGGTCGGTCCTCAAGAGTCGCATCATGCAACTATTTATTATTGCTAGATCTAATTTTCAGGGTTGAAATTCAGTATAATTTTTAATTGTGTAATTTCAAATGGTTAAAATTTCGTCCGGGCCAAAGTCCGATAGGCTCCTAGATGTTTCCCATTTTTAACCGCTCTGTTCGATTAACTAACACTTCTCCCCTCCCCCAGTCAGCATCAAATGTTGTTCTTTTGGCAAACAGGGAGACTCGGCTGGATTGCACTCAACAACCAAAACCGGCCTATTGCGCATCGTCCTGCATAGCCTGGAAATGGGCCACAGCCTGACGGTCCCGTTCAAAGCCCTTGCGGTTGTTGTAACCGTTGTCGCCAAAAGGCTGTAGACGCTCTAACCACTGCGTTTTCAACATCAACAGGTGTTGTTCAAGCAATTCCTCGGGAGTTCCTTCCGGCAACACCTCCAGCACGGAAAAGGTGAAAGCCGAGGCGCCATGCTCCTTGAGATCGTGCTGCAAGGCGCGGTTGAAAACCGCTTTGCCCATCTTGAGCTGAAAGAGCTTGCTGGTGCGGGCGCCATCGACATTGACGCTGCTGTCGATGTACAGCTTGCCGTTGACTGCGTTGTGCAACTGGTAGACTCCGGCACGAGGCTGTGCCATTGCCATCATCTTTCTCGAGGGCGCCGGTTTGGTCACCAGCGGCGCACTTGGCCCGGCAGTCACCCGAGGCTGTGTGTCTTGGCCCTCCACGCATTCGCGCCAGTAGGTCGTGCCCTCTCGCCGCAACAGTTGCTCATCGACGAGCAGACGGCGGATCATGCAATAATCGTCGAAAAGAGGCCGAATCACACCGGTCACCTCCGCTTCTTGGTAACGGCGTCCGGGCTCGAAATGCAAGGCGAACTCTTCAAGTACGATACGACGCTTCTTGTATTGCGCTGGCAACCGTTCCAACAATCCATGACGGAAAAAGGTGTCCAACACCTTGCGATGGTACACATCCACGCGCTGCTCGCCCTTATCCTTGAGGACAGCGGAGACGCTCACCAGATCTTTCAGGGTGGTGTCGAGCAACGGTTCGTTGGCCTCGACAACCACGTAATACTGCTCTTTCCTGCTGCGGACGAGACCGGCCTTTTCCAACTTTTTCAGATGAAACGACACTGTCGACGGGGCCAGGGCGTGCCGTTGGGCTATCTCTTCAACGTATTGGGGCCGCTCCACCAGCGACCCGACAATAGCCAACCGCGACGCATCAGCCAGGGCTTTGATGATGGCTAAACTTTGCTCGGCATCCATATTTTTACCTCCTTTGTTTCGATTAACGTCGAAATAAAATAGATAAAAACTAACAGCCGGTCAATCTAATTCGACATCCATAGAAACAAAATCAGAAAAACAGGTGACAGCTGCTTCGAGGAAGGAGTCACCCTACGGAACCACGAACTGCCGTAGCGTTCTGCCAGCCTTAAGCTCCCGCTTCTCGCAACCAGAAGATCGTTGGCCCGGACAGGCTAGGAGTACCAGGGAGCGCCCCTTGCTCAGTCAAGATTCGCTTCCTCCCAAATCTTCTGCCCTATAGACGGCGTAGCCCTCGTAATAGTAGCTCGCGTCAATACCCTTCATATAGACTTCGATGTCATGAATGCTGTCGGTCAGGGCCTGTTGCAACAGGAACTTGATTTCAACGTCCTTGACGGGGCTACGCTCCATGGCAAGGAGATAATCATTCTTGTCAACACAACTCCAATCAACAACCTTTTGCAGTTCTTGTTTCAGGATCAGATCAAGCCAGATGCGTGTGCTGCGCCCGTTGCCCTCTCTGAAGGGGTGGGCGATGTTCATTTCCACGTACTTTTCGATGATTTCATCGAATGTCGACTGGGGCATGTTTTCAATATGCTGCAAAGCTGCCGCCAGATACATCACAGGTGCAAACCTGAAACTGCCCTTGGCAATGTTGACGGTGCGAATTTTCCCGGCAAAGTCGTAGATCTCGTCGAACAGATTTCTGTGTATCTCTGCCAGTGCCTGAAAGGTCCCAGCTTGCAGGGTGTCTAGCCTGCCGCTGGCAAAGAGGTGGTGCGCCTTTGCCTTGCTGATACGCTCTTCTCCGCGGGCGAGTTCAACCGCATCGGTGATGCCGAGTTTGTTTTCCAAGGTCATGGGAGTCTCCTTTGCCACACGAATATCCTTTCACGTCAGGCTGCTTGGGGCTTTGTAGAGGTGCGGAAAAGCTCAAGGGAGTGGCTGGTTAAATAATCCTACATTTTTATGTGCAGCCATTCGACATCTATTCGTTTTTCCAGACTGGGCCGTCAAAAGAAAATAAACTGTTTTGGTTCATAGAGTTACCGACAAATCAACCTCGACAGGTGTGAGTCATTTCGGAAAAGAACGCACCATTTGGCGACGGCAGAGAGCTCAGCTCCTGATTGAGTTTTTTCTCGAATTTGTTCGCACACAGATCGCATTTTTTGTTGTGCGGCAGGATTGATTCCCGTTCCACACCGAGCCTTTGATCTGCAAAATTCTTCTATAAGACCATCGACTTGTTGCCAAACTTTACGGCGCGCCTCCGCCAATGGCACATGTTCATTGAGCTTGAGGCGTTTCACCGTCTCAAGAACACGCTGCTCTTCCCATTCCGAGGCACCTGGTACCGGGACAGCTCTCCCCTCCTCGTCAAAGGCAAGCAGCCCCACATCATAAACATCAATGGGGTCCAAAAGATATCTGCTTTCTGACTCTTCACACTGGCAGGAATACGTTGAGCAAAGCGAACCGTCCTGCAAGGGAAACCAGCCGCCCTTCTTACGATTGCCCACGTTGCCGCAGATGCGGAAATTCATGTAATCGAAGGCGAGCCACCAGTAGCCGTCACGTTCGGTCGAGTCCAGCACCTTGGCCTCTTTCTTGGGGCGAAAGTGTTCGACATCGTAATGGGAATACAGCTCTTTCACTTCGGAGAACCAGCACTTGCCGCCGGATAAGGCCAACAGCCACTCTTTGAGCTTTCCCCAATGTCCGCTGTTGGCATCAATCAGATCGTTGCGCTCTTTTCTCCTACCCGCCGCTTCCAATGCCGCAAGTTGCCCCACCAATTGTTTTGATTTCTCCAGCCATGCCTGCCACTGCTCCCGCGTCCATGGCGTCCACCCTGGGATATCGGCATCGGTCGGCAGTTTGTGCTCAAGATCAATCCAGATCACGGTTCGTCCTCTTCCCGCAAAATTTCATCGATGATCTGGTCGGCAATCCGGTCCTGCTCGGCTTGCTCTTCCGGTGAAAGCGTGGGCTTGCGGAAGCGCCGATGCTGAGCCATCTTGCGGACGAAAAGGGCATAGTCCGGGTCCCGGAAATCCGCCGTGGAAAAACCAAGGTCAGCCAATTCCGCACTCAACCGGCTCAGCTCGGCATCTTCTTCCGTGGAACGCGCTTCCTTGACAAAAAGCTCGTTACGACGGAACAAGCGGCGTTCGGTCTCGATGTCAAGTGTGGACGAGAGGCCGAACAAATCGCTCTTGAGCAGTCCGGTCACCCCCATGCCCTGGGGATGCTCATCCGGCATGTCGACGCGGATGCGATTGCCGTCGCGGCAGAGAATGCGCACCTGTTCGCGTTTGAGGCTGCCGACCATCATCGGGTCGTGGGTGGTGATGAGGATCTGCGACTCGCCTTGCAGGGGCGCGTCTTCTCGCGGGGCCAGCACCTGTTCGATGTCGTCGAAGTAGCGCAGCTTCCAGATTGGATTGAGGTGAGTGTCCGGCTCGTCGAGCAGGAACAGGCAGTGGTCTTCGCTGGTGATGCGCATCAGGCCGAGTACGGTGAGCATCTGCAACTCGCCTTCGGAGAGTTGAATAAAACTGACCTTGCCGCCGTGCTCGTCGCGCTTTTTGACGGTGATGCGGACTTCTTCGATCAAATCGCCAATGAAGGCGCCCTCGGCATAGCGGAAAAAGCTGGATGCGCCGCCGACCAACTCGCCCAGCTCCCTGAGCTTTTCCTGGCTGGGCACAAAGAGATAAAGCTGCCGCTGCTTCTCCGTGCGTCCGCGAAAGTCGATCTGCTTAGGGATTTCCTGCTCGATTGGCGCCCAGGCCACCTGCCAGAGTTTGTCGAGGAATTCGCTCACCACATTACCGCGCGCATACCAGAAACGCGGGTCGCCCTCATTCAGTTCGTTCTCATCAAACTTCTGGTTCTTGCGTTTCTCCCGTAGCCGGTGCGGTTCCTTCAGCACAAAGAGCGCCGATTCCAACGCCTCGATGTGCAAATTCTTCAACACCTTCTGAAAAACCGGATCATCGGACAGCAGACAGGCCAGCAGCACCAATTGGCTGTGCCCGCCCCGACAGTAGAACAGGCGGCGCAACCGGTCGTCGCCCAGTTGCTTACGCCGGCTTGCCGCGCGCTTCAAGACCTCCTCCATGGCGCGGATATCTGTTTCGCTGCCAGTGAACTGGTGCAGCAGCGCTGCGGGGACGACCTCTTCGGCGGTGATCTCCTGGCGACGGTTGAAGCGGCGCTGATGTTCCTGGAACAACTCCTCCATGCGCTCGTTGCGGCCGGAATAGTAGGCAAAGACGTGCGAGGGCAGCAGCTCACGGTTGCGCAACAGATAGCCCTGCGATTCGGCCTTGCCGTCCACCCACACAAAGGGCCGTTTTTGCCGGCTGACTTCCGCCTTGAGGCGCACCGCATGCCCCCGGATGGAGTAGTCCAGCTCGTAGTCGAAGGGGGCTTCGCGGTCGAGGTCAACATCGCGGAAAATGGTGATCAACGCCTCAATCAGGTTCGATTTGCCGGTGCCGTTCTGACCGATGAGGGCATGGCTACGGATTGGCTGCGGCGGACTATCCGGGTTGGCCGCTGTAGCGGGCAGATAGCTGTCGAAAACAATTTCGATCTCGCGCAGATTGCGGAAGGCGCCAATACGAATACGCTGGAGCTGCATTTCAGGCGCTCGCCCTGTCAATGAATTTTTCGCGCATCTCGGCGACTTCCGGCTCCAGAATCCAACCGTGGCTGACCTCTGTTTTCAGTTGCGCGTAAAAGGCGTCGATCTCGCCGCCAAAACGCTGGTACAGATCCTTGGCGCTGATCTCGCCATTGTGGCGGGCAAGGATGGTGGCCAGCGGCGCCTGCGCCTTGATGTCGGGGGCTTGTCCGAGTCGCAACGGAGCAATCAGTTCGGTTTGGGGGACTTTCACGGGTACGTTCTCTTTTTGTTCGGTGGCGATGCCGGTGATACTGGAGACGGCAGCTTTTACCAATATTTTTGAAAAGTTGGACCCTCTATCAAGTAGCTCAGCCAAACGATTACATATCACTTGGAATTGCCGCAAACTTTCAAGTATTTTCGTTTTCTCTGTTTTCGGAGGAATAGGGATGGGCACGCTTGCCACTTGGGCAAGGTTTAGCCCAGGCTTGTCTCCATATATGTAGCGCGATAGAAAATTTCTACCTCCGTTAGCATTGATCATCCAGAAGTGAATAAACTCAGCCCAGCTGCTGTCATGTAAACGAATCAGAGCCACATGCTGACTTACGTATGCATTGCATTTCAATATCGGTACAAATGCGCATTTGCCAACATTTCCACCAGTAATTGTCAACAGAAGGTCGCCTCCTCGTACCAAAGTGCGCTTACCTTCCGCCTTTTCTGGGAGTGCGACAAACGCTGGGTTTTCAAAAATCAAAGCGTCCTGCTTGATGTCTTGGGACCGGATAAATGCATCACCTGATGTGGAAAGGTACCCCTTCCAACCTCGGGAGCCACTCGTGATGTACTCGGACAACTCGCCGAGAGTCTTCCATTTCCATCCGGTGGGAAGAGGGGCTAAGTCATCCTCTGTCACAGGGGAACTTAGCTTTGTAGTTGGTAGGAACATGCCCCTCATCGCCAAATCGAAAATGACATCGCGCAACGCCCTGGCATCTTCCGGCGCATGAAAGAGCTGGCCGAAGTTGCCGGTAAGGCGGCTCCATGCGGTGTGCAGTTCCTGTGGGTTGGCGGCTGCGGCAACGGCTTGCAGGGTGGACTGGCGGAGGTTGTTTTGCAGGCGGCGGCGCTGCTGTTGCTGCGTTTCCAGTTTGTCGCACAAGGCCATCAACTCATCGACTTTGGCAACGATGCGGGTTTGCTCTTCAGTCGGAGGAAGTGGCACCACTCCTGAATAGAATTTTTCGTCGTTAATAGCCGGGTAGGCCATCCCAATTTGTACCGATTCGACGTAACTCACGAAGACAGGACTACGCAGATAATAATAGAGATAGCGCGCCGAAATGCCTTCCCATGGGTGAATTATAGCAAATGCCGTGCTGGCAATTGGCTCATAATCGAAATCACGCTCAATGATCGCGATATTCAGAAGATAGGGTCGCACTGTTGAGTAAATCAAAGTGCCTTTTTGAACAATTTTTCTTGCCCGACTTGGGGCCGTACTTGCACTTATAACCTCGGGAGATTGACGAAGAGTTCCTGCTTTATTGTCGATGGAAGATACATCGATATATGCAAATGATTTGGTAGGCTTCTTTTGCCCCCACGTGTGCCCGACAGCACTTAGACCTACCCACACCCAATGTGCTGGAATGTCATGTGGAATCAAGGTATCGGTTGTAGCGCTATCCTGTCGTGTAATTCTCTGTTTACGTGTTTCGCCACCGAAAATCTGCCGCTGACGTTCGATGTCTTCCAGCAAGTCTTCGCTTGATTCGAAAGAATGGGGACACAGGACGCCTTTAAATGCCAGAGAAAGAATCATCTCCCGCAACCGCGCCACTCCCCCCGGCGCATTCGCAATATGCCCAAAATCGGCCAAAAATTGCTGCGCGTCCATCAGGCGGTCTCTCCACGGTTGTCAAGCCGTTGACGGGAACGTGCAATGGCCTCGTGCAGCTTCTGTTGCAGCACCTTCTTGGGCGGCAGGACAGTCAGGTACTCGGCTACGTGGATGCCGGTCTGGCCTAACTCCAGTAATTCGATCTGTTCCTGCTTCTTGCCGCTGCAAAGGATGATGCCCAACGGCGGGGCTTCATCGGGTTCCTGCTCGTATTTGGCAAGCCAGCGCAGGTACAGCTCCATCTGGCCTTTATCGGCGGCCTTGAAATCGCCCAGCTTCAAGTCAATGGCAACGAGCCGTTTGAGCCGGCGGTTGTAGAACAAGAGGTCGATGTAAAAGTCGTCGTTATCGATCTGGATCCGTTTTTGCCGGGCCACGAAGGTAAAACCAGCGCCCAGCTCCAGCAAAAACAGTTCGAGTTCACGGAGAATCGCGTCTTCCAGGTCTTTTTCCAGATAGCGGTCATGCAGGCCGAGAAAATCGAGGATGTAGGGATCCTTGAGCACCAAGGCCGGCGAGAGTTCCCCCTGTTCCCGCAGGGTGGCGAGTTCGCCCGCCAGCAGTTCGTCCGGTTTGCGCGACAGTGCGGTGCGCTCGAAGAGCATGGAGCCCATGCGCTCCCGCAGGGTGCGCACGCTCCAGCGCTCTTGCCCGCACATGTGCACATAAAAATCTCGTTTGAGGGGGTCTTTCAGGTAAATGATTTCCAGAAAATGACTCCAGGCCAATTGTCTCGACAGTGCCGAGACAATCTCCAAACTCGGAAAGCTCTCCGCAAAGCGCAGCATGTGGCGCAGATTTTTGCTGGAAAAACCGCGTCCGTAGTCGGCTTCTAACTGCTGGGCCAATGTGGCCACAACCTGCTCGCCGTATTCGGCCCGTTCGCCTTGCAGCACCTCGCTGTGGATGCGCTGGCCGATGTGCCAGTACAGCTGTGTGAGTGCACTGTTGACGGCGCCGGCCAGTTGCGAGCGACTCGCCTCGATGAGGCGCCGAATATCACTGACCAGTGTTGGGGGGGTAACTGGCACCATTATTCAGTCACCTCGCCACCGAAGTGGTGCGCCAATGCGGCGGCCAGTTCGCTCTTAAGCTGGTTTTCCGTTTCTTCGATTTCACCCAACAGCTTTTTGTACTTCTCCAACAGCACGTCAGGGTCAAAGGTCTCTTCTTCCGGCGTGTTGGGGTTTTTGATGTCCAGATTGAAGATCGGCCAGTAGATGCGGTCGCCCGCTGCTTGGGCGTCGCGGGCCTGCAACCGCAGGGCATCGGCCTGTTCACGCAGGGCGCTGATCTGCATTTCAATCTTGAGGCGCTGCTTGGCATTGGTATTGCCAACCAGACTGCTCTTTAAGTCCTTTGCCTCGCTCTCCAAGTCGGCGGCCTGGTTGCCGAGTTCCTCGGCACGCTGCCAATGCGGGGCGGCGGCAGCCTCGGCCTGCTCGCGCTTGGCCTTGAAATCGACCTTCCAGGCAAATTCGTTTTCCACCCGGTCGGCAAAATCGTTGTCCTCGGAGCCCCACCACTCCTGCTCGGGCTTGAACTCTTCCAGGCGGATCGGCTTGGTTTTGGAGTAACTCTTGTAGCCCGCCGGGTAGGGGTGTTCGTAGAACCAGATGGTGTCGGTGTGGAAGTGCTCGTTGCCGTCGTCCATCACCGCGCCTTTGGTGAAAAAGAGCAGGTTGGTCTTGATGGTGGTGTAGGGGGCGAACACTCCTTTGGGCAGGCGGACGATGGTGTGCAGCTTGCATTCGCGCAGCAGCAGCTTTTTCAAGGTGCCTTTGATGCCGTCGCCAAAGAGAAAACCGTCGGGCAGGACCACAGCGGCGCGACCGTTTTCCTTGAGCAGCTTTTTGATGATCAGCGCCATAAACATGTCGGCGGTTTCGCGGGTTCTGAGGTCTGCCGGGTAGTCGCTGCCCACACCGTCGTCTTCGTAGCCGCCAAAAGGAGGGTTGGTGATTAGGCAGTCGACCTTTTCGTTCGCCCCCCAGTCGTTCCATGGCCGCCCGAGGGTGTTGCGATGCTCGATCTGACTGGGCACGTCGATGCCATGGAGCAGCATGTTGGTGGTGCACAACAGGTGCGGCAACTGTTTCTTTTCAATGCCGTGAATCAACTCTTCAATGGCGCGCTGGTCCTTGGGGCCGGACTTGGTGGTGCGCTGGTTGCGGAAATGATCGATGGCGGCGGTGAGAAAGCCGCCGGTGCCGCAGGCCGGGTCGAGCACGCTCTCATGTTTTATCAGGTTGGGATTGACCCGGTCGACCATGAAGGCGGTGATGGCGCGGGGGGTGTAAAATTCGCCGGCGTTGCCGGCGCCACGCAGATCGTTGAGCATCTGCTCGTAGACGTCGCCCAGACTGGCGCGGGTCTTGAAATCGTGGAAGTTGATCGCCTCTTCCAGCTTCTCGATCACCGCCAGCATCTGCGGGCCGGATTTCATGAAGTTGTTGGCGTCTTCAAAGATCTGCTTAATGACCTTGTGCGAGGGGCTTTGGCTGGGATCGATCTGCTCTTTCAGTGCTGGAAAGAGCTCGTTGTTGACGAAGCCAATCAACTCGCTGCCGGCAATCTGCGGTTTCTTTTTCCCTTCGGCGTCAATCAGGTATTTGGCCCAGTTGCGCCAACGGAAGCGCTCGGGCAGCGGGGACTTGTACGTCTTACCCTGATCCTTAGCATCATCTTCCCACTCTTCTTCGCGCTGGTCGAAAACCTTGAGAAACAGCATCCAGGTGAGCTGGCCCAAGCGTTGGGCGTCGCCATCAACGCCGTCGTCCTTGCGCATGATGTCCTGGATCGATTTGATGGTACTGCTGAGATTCATTGCGTTGTTCTCTTGCTGTATCCGCCCAGCCCAAAGGCTTAGGCGGCGTGTTGTTGGTGGGTATCGTAGAGCGCTCGTTCCAGCTCGTTGACGGCCTGGGTGTAATGTTCCACACCGCCGAAGATGCCGCGCCGGATTTGGGTTTTGCTGCCGAAACGATCAAAGGGCGGAAGTTCAAGCACCTTGGCGTCTTCCATATCCTGTACGCCATGGTCGGCGAATTTTTCCAAAAGGGCGTCGAGCACCGCCCGCGCCTGCTCGCCATACTTACTCAAGATGTCTCTTTTTTTCACCTGTTTGGCGCGCTCGCGCCGGGTCAGCGGTTGTTGATCAAAGGCGACATGGGCCACGAGGTCAAACAGATCCAGCTCCCGGCCATTGTTCACCGCCTGCTGGAGGACATCCAGGGGCAAACCCTGTTCGGTCAGTTCATCGATGATGGCCTGCTTGCGCTCCGCCGTTTGCCAACGCTGCAAAAATCCACTCAAGCTGCCGAACTGGGCACGCAGGGTTGCACGAATACTGTCTTTAAGCAGGACGCGGTAATCCTCGGTGATGAGTTTGCCGTCCGCATCGAGATATTGCGAGCGTTCAACGGCAATGCGAACCGCCACGTCGTCGATCACATACTTCACCTGGCCCTGGCCACCCTCGGTGGTTTCGCCGGTGGCTTCATCCTGGGGAGGAAATTCCGATTCATACCCCGGCGGTAAGGGCTCGCTGGTTTCCGTTGGGGTGGTTGGTTCCGGGGGGACAACGGGGTCTTCGGGACGCGGTTCATAGACGGTTACCGGTTCGCCATCAAAGTCCGGGTCGGCAAAGAGACGGGTGGCGCCCTTGAAATCCATGATGGTGAAGTACAGCTTGCGGTAATCCTCACGAATCCGGGTGCCACGGCCAATAATCTGCTTGAACTCGGTCATCGAGTTGATAGTTTGATCAAGGACGATGAGCTTGCAGGTTTTGGCGTCCACTCCGGTGCTGAGCAACTTGGAGGTGGTGGCAATGACCGGATAGGGTTCATCGTTGTCGATGAAGTAGGAGAGTTGGGCCTTGCCGTCGGCATCGTCACTGGTGATGCGCATGACGTACCGGCGGTTGCTGGCAGCGGCGGGAATGAGCTTGACCAACTCCTGGCGCATGCGTTCGGCATGGTCCTGATCATCGCAGAAGACGATGGTCTTGGCCATGGGGTCGGTATGTTTCAGGTACTCCCACACCCGTGCGGCCACCAGTTGGGTGCGTTTCTCCAGGACGAGGTTGCGGTCGAAGTCCTTGGTGTTGTAGAGACGCTGTTCCACCACCTGGCCCAGCTTGTCGACTTTGCCTTGCTCCGGGGTGTAGCCGATGGCATCGGCGTCGGTGGCGATGCGGATCACCTTGTACGGGGCGAGGAAACCGTCGTCAATGCCCTGTTTGAGCGAATAGGTGTAGATCGGCTCGCCGAAATACTTGTAATTGAACTCCGGATCTTCAATCACCCGGGTGTGTTTTTCCCGATCAAGTCGCGAATTTTCTTTGGGCGTGGCAGTCAGTCCGATGTGGGTTCCCTGGTGAAAATAATCGAGTACATCCCGCCAAGCCGAATCCTCGGTGGCGCTGCCCCGGTGACATTCATCAATCACGACCAAGTCAAAAAAATCGGCCGGAAACTGACGGTAAATCTGTTTCCATTCCTCTTTGCCGGTCACTGCCTGGTACAGGGCTAGGTAAATCTCGTAGTTCTTTTTGACCTCACGGTTGGTGATTTTATGCATGACCTCACCAAAGGGGGCAAAGTCCTGCTGCATGGTCTGATCGACCAGGATGTTACGGTCGGCGAGAAAGAGGATACGTTGCTTGACCTTGGCTTTCCATAGCCGCCAAATAATCTGGAAGGCGGTGTAGGTCTTGCCGGTGCCGGTGGCCATGACCAATAGCATTCGATTGCGTCCCAGGCTGATGGCCTCAATGGCCCGGTTGATGGCCACCCGCTGGTAATAGCGCGCCTCCCGGCCACTGCCGTCGGTGTGATATGGTTGATCAAGCAAACGGACGGCTTGGGGATCGTGGAGCCCCTTCCATTGCTGGTAGAGAGTCCAGAGTTCCTCCAAGGCGGGGAAGGCATCAAGGGCAAGGGTACGTTCAACGGGTTGGGTCAGGCCGGTGCGGTCGTGGAGGAGAAATCCCTGTCCATTGCTGCTGACGGCAAAAGGGGCATCAAGCATTTCGGCATAGAGCAAGGCCTGCGGCATGCCCTGGCCAACGGAGAACTTGGCCTGTTTGGCCTCGATAACGACAAGGGGAAGGTTGGGGCGGGCATAGAGCACATAATCAGCCCGTTTAGGGCCACCCTTGGCTTGTGGATCGCGGATGCGTGCGGCGAGGGTACCGCGAACCATGACCCGGCCGGCGGTCAGTTTTACCTCTTCGCGAAATTGAAGCAGCTGCCAACCCGCCTTTTGGATCGCCGGAGTGATGTATTTGGTGCAAATGTCGCGTTCGGAGAGTTGTTCTTTCATCATGAACCATCCTCATGGCTTGGCACGCAACTAATTCGAACAGCAGGCAAGCATCTTGATAACTATCTGTTTTTCATACAAGACAATGATGCTTTAATCAATAACTCCTCCTTTCTCCTTCGCTGTTATAATTCTTTTACGACAGTTCAACTTGCCATCAAGGTCCATGAGCCGGAGTAGTCATCCAGCAAAATTGCGTCCTGCGTTCGCTTTCTACCTTGAATCTCACCATGGCAAATGCGTGCATTGCACTGCTTTATCCGAGAATAGTGCCCAAAGGGTGAAGTTATTAAGATCGGCTTAACAACTCAAATTCTGAAACACACGGCCTTAGAAGATGTGCGTTAGCTATTTTTTACCGCCCCAGCTTATCAATAGCTCCGATAGCGCTCAGCTTATGGTCATCCAGGAAATGGGTGTATTTCATGGTCTGGCTGATGTTTCGGTGCCCCATAATTTCGGCAACGGTTCGAATGTCTACCCCGTTCATGATCAAATAGCTTGCCGCCGAATGACGCAAGCCGTAGAGGGTAAAATTACAGATCCCCGCATATCGGCAGGCGTTGTCAAAGGAGCGCCGAAAATAACGGTGGGGCTGATCACGGTAATCTTTACCAGGTGGCAGGAATACGAAGCCATTTTCGTCCTCCCCTGCTATCCTCATCCCTTCGAACATCTTCCTAATGGTTCTCGTCATCGGAACGCGTCTTGGGTCCGTTTTGGTCTCTGTGAGATCAATCATTCCTTGTCCAATCAATACCTGGTCCCAACGCAAGCCCGCGCCTTCAGAAGGGCGCATGGCCGTGTGCAGGAGCAGGAGGACGTAGCAGTAGAGTTTCTCGGATTTTGAAACGCAGCAATAGTCGAGCAGGGTGTCGATTTGCTTCGGGGTGAGCAAGGAGAGTCTGTTTTTGGGAGCAGAGGGGCGTCGAATTTCAGCGCCCGGATCATTTACATCCAGTCCCCACTCAATCCTGGCCATGCGATACATGCAGGACAGAAAGGATAAATCCTGAATAACCGAGCTGGGGCCTACTTGCTGCAACCGATAATCCCGATAGGCAGCAATATCTTTTGAGGTGATGGTCTGTAAGGACTTGCCTTCAAAGTAGCGAATGAGCCGGCCACCGATCTCCTGATCCAGTCTTTGAGTGTTGCGTTTTTTCCTCGGCGCAACCGCCATGGTATATTTTTCTACCGCCTCATTGAACCGCATGTCATTGGCGGGCAGTTCACCGGGTAATGGTTGGCCTGAACGAAGGAGCGCTTCTGTCTCCTCGGCCCAGGTCATGGCTTTTGCTTTGCTGTCAAATGTCGCGGTTTCCCGTCTTCCCTTGACGCAAATTGCTGCGCGAAACACAGGTCCGTATTTTCTATCGATCCTCGTAATCGTTGCCATCGTTTTTCGTGTGTAAATTTGAGTGTAAATTTCCGTTCACAGGAAACGACAACCAACGATATACAACGATTAAAAATGAGTGCAACTTGAAAAAATGAATCGTTAAAACGGCATGTTATGCACAGATATCGGCTATAACCATTGAAAACACAGGGGTAGGCATAAAAAAAGGGGCTAGACGCTTAAAAAAGCACCTAACCCCTTGATTTTACTGGTCGGAATGAGAGGATTTGAACCTCCGGCCCCCTGAACCCCATTCAGTTTATACCACTTTTCCCTCTATGGCTTACGCTGTAATCTAGTTGCTTTTAAACGATTTTCGCTGTAGACCGTTGCACAGATTTAGCTCTCCATTGCGACCTATATGCGACCAGCGAAATATGAACCACACAAAAATAAAATCCGCTCAGCCGGGGGACACTTTACGTGACATTCAGGTGCCCGGCCTGCACCTAAGGGCCTTTGAAAAAAGGAAATCCTTCTATCTCTACTTCAGAACCAAGATGGGCAAAGAACGCCGTCCGAAGTTAGGCGACTTCCCCACCATCACCTTGGACCAAGCGCGAAAAATAGCACGGGACATGCTTTTGCAGGTGGCTGCCGGCATTGATCCGATTGCAGAACGCGAACAAAAGCGCCCTGCCCTTACCGTCGATGAAGTTTGGCCGAGATATATTTTTGAACATGCCGGCCAAAAAAAGACCGGCAAAGAAGATGAAAGGATGTATCGCGCAAGCGTCCCGTCCTGGTTCAAGTCGCTCTCGATAACAGAAGTTGACTACAACAACCTCTATAAGCTTCACCAGGGCTTAAAAGAATCCCCCTATCAAGCAAATCGGGTGTTGTCGATGCTCGCAAAGTTTTTCAATCTATGCGAGAAATGGAAATTTCGGCCCCTGGGCTCAGATCCCTGCAAATACGTCCCGAGATTCAAAGAGGAAAAACGCCGCCGCTATATGTCGGAAGACGAACGGAACAACGTCATCCGGCTCCTCTTGGAGAAAAAAGAGCAATATCCTGATTCGTGGGCGTTCATCATGCTGCTGATCCTCACAGGAGCAAGACGAGGTGAAATAGCAGGCGCCAGATGGTGCGATTTGCACGAGAGCAAACTTATCCTTCGCAATCACAAAACAGACCACACCGGCGAAGACAGAGTTATTCACTTGCCGAAGTTGGCCATGGAAATCATAGAAGGCCTTCCGAACACCGGCAACGAGGAATTAATAATCGGGATTTCCTCCCCCAGAAAATTATGGGACACAGTGAGAAAAAAAGCGGGTTGTCCCGACTTAAGATTGCACGATCTGCGGCATTCCTTCGCTTCAATTGCAATTAGTTCAGGATACAACCTGTCTCAAATCGGGGAATTGCTCGGCCATAGAGACGCCGGCACAACAAGCCGATATGCGCATCTTATGGATGACGCCGCCATGTGCGTCGCCGAGGACATCGCAGGCAAGATTACCGGCAAAGGGTGACTCGCCCCTTGCCGCCATGGTCTCTGTCACGATTTGACTGCCGGTGCCAAACAGACCAACATAATTCCGTATTCCCTACCCTGTCCCAAGAATCCCGGCGCATTTTATGATTAGAATTTTATATACTGTCCTCGTTTTTCCAGCATTTTTTCAACATTTGAATAGCAACTAATTTTGTAACAACTTTAACAAAAATAGATATAATAAATAGCAGCATTGCGAACATAAAAAACACTAGCCCCAATCCATCACCAGGGCTACCTGTATAATTATCTTGTGAAGCAATCTGACAATGTTGTATCCATATTGTTGAAAAAAATGCAGTAATCATAATAGTACTGCCTAAAAAAAAGTTCCACCACGGCATGATCAGCGGCAACAGAAACAGGGCCAGCAAAAGAAATCCATAGCCAATTTCGCTATACGTGGCCAACCAAAAGGTTGGCAAGATTGCAACAGCTGACAATAGAAACCCATAAATAATTGACATTATTATACGATTCATAATGTTGATGCAATCTAACGATCAATGCGCTGTCATTTTTAATAACGCGCTTTGTCTTATCAATATTTATTAATCTTCTAACGAATTCTCGTTATATAATTTCCAATTATATTGATTTACAGCTTGTTCATTATTTATTGCTTCAACCTGAGATACTAAAAAAAATCCTTTGTGAATTAATTTTTTTTCAATCCATTCGTTTCCTTTGAACCCAAATAAAAGAGAGATACTAACAGTTACCAAGCTAAATACTTCATTTAAAAAAAGATAATTTTTGGAGTAAATAATAAAAAATGAATAACGACCAATGTAAAATACAGTCAAAAGTAATCCCCAAATCCACATTCTTTGAACGAATGCCCATATTGGAGGTATAAAAAGAGCAGGATATGAAAACCCATCTTTGACTGCTACAATCTTATCTTTGCCTTGAGTGTATATTTTATATTTCTTCATATTTGTCCACCGGGCTGTTGCGAGTAATCCGGGATGCGAGCTATCAGGAGTTCCCTGCACTGTCCCCGTTTTTCCCAGTCATTTGGCGGCGCCACCTAAAATTTCTCTAATTGCCTTTGCTTTGGCACTCGTTGCTTCAAGTATGAAGGCCGGCGCGCAAGGCGCCTGCAATACCGTTAACGATTTTGGCTCTGGGGAAGGCAGGATCGTCGCGCTTGGGCCGCGAAGCGGGGGACTCTTGGAGCCCGGCGCGCGCAATCCAATTAGGTATGGCCCCTCTCTCATCTTCTCTGGCTCTCTGGATGTAGAGTTGTCCCAGGTTACAGAAATTACATTAGGCGACTGTCCGACAAGGACTTCGTCCACCAACACCTTAAAGCGCGCGTAGTCGCTCAAAAAATGCTTTTGTTCCGACAACAACTTCCAAGACTCCGATGACTTATCGGCGGAGCGTTCAAGCTCCTCCTTCCGGTTCTTCCTGATGGCCTGGTCTAGTACGACTTCGTAATCTACGATTCTGCCAATAACGACAACACTCGCATATTTGATGTCGTCGAGTTTAAGGCCGACCTTCACCAGGCAAGCGCTAGAAGGCATTGCAGCCAATATGATTGCCAGACTCATTACCATCGTGCATAGACAATTTCGCATTGAGTACCCCTCGTAAAAGCCTTCCAACTAAGCGTGTTTTAACTATTTGAAATTACGTTTATCGAACTTTTCAATTTTGACCACCAAGATTGCTAAAAAAGGCCAAAAGTTAGGTTGTGGTAAACCTCAGCAGTTGGCTGGGTAGAGCGCTAACGTGGAGCTAACCAGCCTGCTGATATGGACTAGCTTTGAAAAGAACCGATGCTTCCGCAGGTCTTGTTAAGCGCATTGCTAGTGCCTTTAAAAAATAATTTTATCTAAAATTAATTAAATTGAATAGTAGATAACTAAACATATGTAATCCAGCAATGAATTCTGAGGCTAATAGCGCTTGAGAAATAATAATTACTTGGGGAAAGAATACAGTCAAGGTTAATATGTTGAAAAGGATAATAATAGATTTGTTAGCATTTGTTTGCGAGAGTGTTTTGCTTATTATCGAAAATATGTATGACAGTATTAAGAAAAAAACCAAGATCAATGTAAATATTTCTTTAGGGTTCCATTTCTCATAAATGACGAGTTTGTTAAATGTTTTGAGCAAATTTATTGACCAATATTTTGACAAAAACGTAAACGTTTCCTTTGTTTCCCAACTCCACCCATGTCCCCATGCCATTTCAGCCCATTTTGAACCTGTAACTATACATATTGACAATGCAATTATAGATAACAAAGAAAATTTAATTGTGATGTTTGGCACAATCTCATTCCTAATTGTATAGATAAGACATATTAAAAAAGATGATAAAATTGAAGAGTATGCAATAAAACCTGATATTGAATGAAAGTGTAAGTATCTTGATTTTAAAATTGGTACCATCGGATTGCTTGTTAATTTATATAGATAAAATCCTATTGTGGCTGTAACCAAAAAAAAGAAGGTAAGGATACCTATATAATTATACTTAACATTTGCATTCATATAAATTTTCCCTTGCACTAACGAAAGAGATAACTAGCCTGCTGCCAATGAACTTGAATTGAAATGATCGCGTGCTTCCGCAGGTCTGGTTAAGCGTGTTGTTGGGTTGTATTATTTGTCTTGATTTTTTTCGCTTTTAATAATTTCAGAAAACCATTTTCCTTCTTTCATGAAAAGTCGCCCTGTAACAAGAAGAGAAGGACAGCAGAGCCCGTCCTTTGAATCAAATTCCTTTGATTTGAAGAGAAGCTGACCCTTTTCCACATAAATTTTTTCTACATATTGAGGAAGATCATTAGGCCTGTTTACTGGGAAAGATTGCCCTGGGTGAATAAAAATATTTCCTCGGTAGTCTCTTTCTAGCACTGCAATCGCCGAGTGATACATTGCCGACCCACCGCTACATTTGGGATCTATTCCGTAAAGTGCGACAAATTCTCCAAAACCATCATATCCACCATCAACCTCATATCTGACAATATTTGTTTCATCGAATTTCATCATGCAGCCTATGGTTTTAACAAAATCTTTCACAACTGAACCAATTTCGCTACGCGGTATATTTTGTTCTGCTCCAACAGATAGTTCTGTTGAAATAAACAACAAAACTAAAAATATAAATATTCTGATTTTCATTCAAGGCTTCTCAAATTGTTTATAATTTGTTTACGCGAATTGCGTATTATTCAGAACCGAATTCGCCGCATTAATATTGTGGTTGATCTAGAGGCGACTACATACACTTTCCCCGTTTTTCCATATTGACTTTATTGTTTTCTTATTTTGTCTTTAATCGTTTCGATAAAGTTTCACCCAATAGAGCGCCAAAAACCGAAAATAGTCCGATTGGTACAGCCTCGGTTACTATTAATACAACGGAGAATGCGATAACCAGACCGATACCTTCGTCTCTCCCACCAGTCGTATAAATTGCATTCATTAAACAATAAAGAATAAAACTTAATGTTGGCGAAAAAATACCCCAAGATAAACTTCCAGAGAAAAAAGAAACTATAGCGCTTGAAAAAAATGATCCTCCCCACAAGATGATTTCTATATCTTTCATTGCTTGCTTACCGTTATTTTGTGTGGCCCCCGATGCATAACCGGGAGTTGAACCCGTGTCTGCCTTGGATTGCAGGCCGCTGGTGAGTGTGCCGGGATACAAGCGGGATACGTTTTCAAATACACCACTGGGCTTATAGTAATTTTGTATTCCCTATCCTGTTCCCGATATTCCTGAACAATTCAATATTCAAGACCTGACCCCTAAAGGTCCCGTTAGAAATTATCGTTGACTGGTTATGCCTGTTCATCGTCTCCACTAAGGTACTCTAGGTCTTTTATTAACTTTTGATGCATACATTTCTCTATGTAGTGATCAAAAGTTTCCCTAACATACCGGAGAGGCCCCATGCTTGGTCTCATATCGCTTAGTGCATCTACGATTATTGCACGTGTATCTTCAGACAACTCCATGAACGCAATCCATTCAAGCGACAAGCTGTTGAAGAATTCAATAGGTGTTCGTAATTCAAAAAAAGTTCCATCATTTTTAACAAGGAACAATCTCGCCCTTGGACCAAAATTCCGACTATTTAAAAGGAATTCTTCAGACAGTTCAGCTGGATCAATTACCTTGTCAATTTCAGCAAAAGCGAGGAGCTCATCCCAGGTGTGGTGACCTTGAATTAAGAACTTGAGGTCTTTGAGGCCAAGTGATCGAACAAAATCAATGAGTCGCCTAAACCTTACTACGCCTCTAGCGACATCACGCTCATTTGCAGTTCCAATTGATGTTAAGATAGCAGTCTTTAAGTCTTCAAACTGTTCAGTTAAATTGTCTAAACGCTTTGCCTCAATTGATCTATTTCTTTGTTCTTGAATCAATTTTTGGAATAGTTGAGACCACTGTTTTCTTAATGTATCTTCGATATCTTGCAATTTAGTAAATTGAAAAACACTATTGCCTCTAGTTCTGTGACGGAGAAAATTAATAAACTCGAAAATAAATGATGCTGTTTCTGGCTTTTCAATGGATGGAAAGGAAATATCATTTATTATCGGTTTTTCTTTGTTTTTCTCGTATAAAGCATGATCATGCCAAACTGAAAAATCAATAAAGGTAAAAACAGGTATTCCAGATTCTACAGCTTTTAAAATTTCAAGCTGTGTAACTGATAAGTTCTCTTGTTTTTTAAAGAATTCTGTACTTTTACTCTCCTTCTTGAGTAGCTCAAAGTCGACTTTGGCAAGTGCTTCAGGGACATTTTTTCCTCCAAACCGAGAGCCTACAATTAATACCACAACATCTGCTGAGGCAACTTCATCGACGCAACTGGTATGAGTATGTATTCTTGGATCATACAATAGGTCGCCATAGTCACTCATCAGTGGCTCATGCCCAAGATTTTGAATGAATATCCGGAGTTGAGATCTAATGACGGATAGATCGTAACAAGTCGATGATACAAAAACTCTTAATCCTGCCATGGATACAAAACTCCTAATTTATAATGCTTAACGTTCGAGGTAACCGGCGACCGGAGCGCGGAGGGTACCGGCAAGCGCAGCTTGCCGGGCGTCCGGTTGACCGAAGGGTTAGAACTGCCGTTCATTTCGCTGGCGATTCCTTGGGTTTGCCTCCCAAGGTTACCTCCTTTATCAGGTATCTGATCTCACCAGTATCTGCAGTAAACCGCGTAGAGAACTCGATACTCTCAAGCGGCGCAGATTGAACAACCGTAGCCTCATATGTGAAGCCCACGCCAAGTACGCTCAGCGACATCCGGGGGCTGCGCCACCATGTGGCCGAGCGGCCGATTAGGGCAACGGTCGTGGTTTCCGCCCAGGCCATGCCCCCAAGCCCAACGCGAAACCCAATCTCTGCCTTGCGTATGAGAGTTGTGCTGTCGCGCGATGCACCTAGAAACTCCTGAAATGAACGGAGCTTGTCTTCTAACTCGTTTGTCAAGAATGCTTCAGCTCCCCGATCACGCAGCTGCTGAATTTCACTTCGGAATTGATCAATTGCTTGCCTAAGCGGCTCAATTGCCTCCGAAGCCGATGGAGTTCTGTGAGACACGGAATAGGCATCACACAACTTCGATAGTGCCAGAGTGAGAGGAACGTAAATTGCCTTTGTGTACTCTCGTGCATTTTGCAGGTAGTTCTCTCGCAGCTTCTGACTCGCGGCTACGTCAAGTTCTCTAATCTTGTGCCGCGTATTTATATACGAGGCAATTCCGGCAATAGCGCCGCCGATGATGGCTGCGGTCGCAGCGATTAGAGCAGTGATAACAGTAGATTCCATGGGTATGCAGTTCTAACAGTATGATTAGGCCAATTTTTTCGTCAGATATTCAACCGTCAAGTGTGTTAAATATATGTGTAATTTCAATATTTTATAATTATTGCCCAGGTTAGAGTCATGAATAAGACAAAGTCAAAACACAAAGACAAAAAGCGACAATATAACCGCGAGGATTATATTTAACCACTACGGAATTCTTGACATAATTTCAACGAAGTCATCAAGCGGGCTTTGATTTTGTCGCATTTTTCACCTCAATGATTTCATGTTACTCGGTGGAGTTTTGACAATTACAATTGTAAAGTTTTGATAAAATTATTTTATCTTGCTTTTCTTTTATGCTACTTTACGATTCGAAGAATAGGCTGCGGCGGCGGCTGATTCTTCCTTTTCTTCCTTCCATTTTTTGAATTCTTCAAAAGCCTTATCGAATTCAACTTCAAACCAGTCTTTTCTTTTCGGGTTTTTCCTTATCTCCTCCATCAGCCATTCTTCGATTTTTCCTGTTATTTCTAATCGTTGGCCGTGATTTTTTAGATCGCCGGAACTCCTTTTTTCCCCACCTGTCATAATCCAATCAGTGGAGAGCTTATATTTTTGAGCGATTTCATAAGCCCATATCACCGGAAAATCATTTTCTTTTTTTTTCCTGGAAATATATGGCCCTGTTGTTCCGACCAAATCCGCAAGCTCTGAAAAAGTTCTTATATCTGTTCTTTCCTTAATTCTTCCCCAAATTTGTTCAAAACTCATCTGCCTATCCGGAAGTTAATTTTTACCCTTGATATTATCTAAAAGATATAATATGGATAACTAACAGACAATTTTTAAAACGTATCTTATCTTTTAGTTATCAAACCAAAGCCCAAGAGCCAACCATGAAACCCTTCAACCAAGAACAATTCCCGCTGCTTTCCGACACCTCTCTTCTTCCTGTCTGCCCGAAATGCCAAGGAGCCCTTGAATCGCCTGTCGTGCGGTGTGTCGGTGAAGGTTTCCAATTTGTTCACCAGTGCAAAGAATGCTCTGCCTCGTTTGCCTTGGTCCCCGTCACCCGCTTAGGGGTGTACGAACTTCCCTCTAAGAATTGGCAAACGCAGTCAACTACACCAGCCATACGCGTTTATCCGAAAGACGAATCCCTTGAGACGCTCAAAGCCGCCCTGGCTAAGCAGGTCCCGGACATGATGAACGGTTTCATCATCAAAACCAATTCCGGCAACATCAACATCGATTCGGAATTTGCCGAAGCCTTCCGCAACCTCGCCGCCGATGTCCTTCAGTACCGGCTCAACCGAACTATCGCCAACCAGACTACACGCGTTGAATTCATCCCACGCGTCGAGGCTACACGATGACCGCGAACGATTATCTAACTCTTTTCGGCCTTCTCGTCGTCTTCCTCGGCTTCGGCCTGTTGCTCTACGTCAGCTTTCTCGGCCTGCTGCTGCGGTTCCATATCCGCTTATTCCCGCTGATCGCCAAACGATACGACCGAATGCTTAAAGAATCGGAAAAAAACGCTCAACTCGAAAACCAGGAGCCAAGCGCAAAATGATCATCTGCTGCGAAGGCCGACCAGGACAAGGAAAGTCTTATCAAGCCATCCGCCAAATCATGAACAAATACCAGGAGCCCAAAAC